>CAZKHU010000036.1:0-24790 GCA_964552725.1 uncultured Syntrophus sp. | reverse complement strand
ATGAGTGGTAATTCTTTTAAGCCGGAAGGGGAAAAAATAGATCCGATACTCGCCGGCCGTCTCCAAATCATTCAGCGGGAGCGGGGTTATCGTTTTTCGATTGACGCCCTTTTGCTTGCCCATTTTGTCAAGCTGCAAACCGGCGATGACGTTATTGAACTGGGAACCGGAAGCGGGATTGTCGCGCTTATCCTGGCGCAGCGTCCCGGTACTGGGCGGATTCTGGGGATCGAGATTCAGGAGCAGCTTGTTTCTACGGCCCGACGCAATGTTTCCCTGAACGGGCTGGCCGACAGGGTTGAAATCCGTCGGGGGGACGTCCGTTTCCCTGAATCCATCTGTCTGCCGCGGGCGTTTTCCGTTGCGTTGTTCAATCCCCCCTACCGCCGGATGCACTCGGGCAGAATCAATCCCGATTCGGAGAAAGCCGCCGCCCGGCATGAAATCTTCGGGACGGTTGAGAATTTTATCATCGCCGCCGCCTACGCCCTGCGTCCGGGAGGGCGGATGTATGCAATCTATCCCGCAACCAGAATGGCAGAGCTGGTAACGCGGATGAGGGCCTCCCGGATCGAGTCCAAAAGGCTGCAACTCGTTTACTCCCGCCCCGGCGCCAAAGCGGTTTTTGTTCTTGCAGAGGGGACAAGGGGGGGTAAAGAAGGACTGGACGTTTTGCCGCCGCTTTTTATTTATGAGGCAAGAGGGGGATATACAGCCGCGATAAATGAGATATTCAGGGACCTTGCCTCCGTTGAATCTCCCGGCGGCGACTGATTTCACGGATCATTGCCTTGGCGATTGCCTCCCGGAGTTCCGGATCCCCGATGGCGGCGAGGCTCTTTTCCATCATTTGCCGATCCCGGGCGGGAAGCTTCTGCATGACGAAATCAGGGGGGAGCCTGTCAGGAACGGAGGAGCGGCCTTCAGGGATTTCTCCTATGGAGAAAAACAGCCGCCGAAATTCATTCTTGCCGGACAATTCGTTGAGTTTGGCCAGGATTTCCTCTTTGAGAAACTGCAGTTGATGGAGCCAGGCAGGAGTGGAGGTCAGCACGTACAGGGAGCCCCTCCTGAGGTTTTCGGGAAGGGTGCGCGATGCGATCTGGGGGCCAACGGCGCGTTCCCACAGATCCACAAGACGATGGTCGGTCCTTTTATGGGGAACGTCCATTTTTTTGAGAACCTTATGAAGGATATCCCCCAGCGGTTCCGGTTTCTTGGATAAAGTCCTCTTGCGCATGGGTTCTTTTCTCACGTTTTGCGGTTGCCGGTCAAGCGGCAGTGTGGCTGTTTTCCAGGAGCGGCGCAATATTTTTCTTGACCTTCCGGCGGTTGCCGGGTTAGCAGAGACCAACTATTTGCTCTCATAGGATATCATCTTGATAAGGGCGGCGAATCCGGGTTGCTCCGAAGGGTTTGCCTGGCTTATCGGGAAATATTCAGATTACAAAACGTAAATTTCTGATTATATTGGGACTTAATGAATTTTCAGGATCGAAACGTGACTGACAGGTTTCAGAAACAGAGATTGAAGATGGTTGATCTCCAAATCAGGAGGAGGGGGATATCCGATCAGCGGGTGCTGAAGGCCATGGAAAAGATACCCCGTCATCTCTTTATCGCGGAAGGCTTGCGTGACCAGGCCTACAGCGACAATCCCCTTCCCATTGAAAATCAGCAGACAATTTCGCAACCCTATATCGTAGCCCTGATGTCGTCAGCGCTGGCCCTGACCGGGAAGGAAAGAGTGCTGGAGATCGGAACCGGTTCAGGTTATCAGACGGCGGTTCTTGCCGAATTGACCGAACGGGTTTTTTCCATCGAACGCATTGCCGCTTTGGCAACCGGGGCAAGAAGAGTTCTTGACGCCCTCGATTATTACAATGTTGCCATCCGGGTTGGCGACGGCACCCTCGGATGGCGCGAGGAATCGCCCTTTGCGGCTATCATCGCCACTGCAGGCGCCCCGCAGGCGCCCAGACTGTTAATCGAGCAATTGGCCATCGGCGGCCGTCTGGTGATTCCTGTGGGCGGGCACAGTTCCCAAACACTGCTTAGATTGACCAGGCTGTCGGATGACCCTGAAGATCTCAAACAGGAAGAACTCTGCGGGTGCCGTTTTGTAGATCTGATTGGGGAGCACGGATGGAAAAACTGAAAGCAGGCCGTTGCCATTCTATTCTCCCGTCGGAGAGATGGGGCGCCATCCCCCTTTATCTGCTTGCGTTCATTGCAATTTCCTGTTCGGGGTTGCCCTTCAGGGAAGCCGGCCCGAGCGGGGTTTATCACCGGGTAAAAAGCGGCGAGACACTCTCTGCCATTGCCAAAGCCTATCATGCCGATCTTCAGAACCTTGCCGAAGTTAACAATATAATGAATCCTTCCCTGCTTGAGAAGGACAGTGTTATCTTTATCCCCCATGCTCAGGCGGTTATCGATGAAATAGAAATTATCTCCCGATCCCGGAACAAAAAGGGAAAAATTGCCGTAAATGATTCCGCAGTTGAAAAGAGCGGCGCGTCTGCAAGCAATGCCGCCGATAAGCGGAATGCCGAAAAAAAGGTCGGGGTTGATCAAAAGAAGGGGGGACAGGCTGCCCGAAACGTATTCAGGGAAGAGACCATATATTCCTCGCAAAAGGCCGCCAGGGAGTCCTCGGCTCCACAGGATTCGGAAAAGGGGGCAGGGGCTGACAGCGGGGTTAAACCGCTGAAAGCGGTGGAAAAAAATGAAAAACAGGGACAGGTGAGTTTTAATAAAAGTATTTTTATCTGGCCGTTGCGGGGGAAGGTTGTCTCCTTTTTCGGCGTGCAGCCCAGCGGCATGTTTTTCAACGGCATCCGGATTGCGGCCCCTGAGGGCGCCGTTGTCGCTGCTGCCGGGGACGGCATCGTTATCCATTCAGCCTTTCTAAAATATTATGGCGAGACGATAATTATCCAGCATGCTGACGATTATGCATCCGTTTATGCCAATCTGGAAGTCCGCGCCGCCGGATTGAACGCGCGTGTGAAAAAGGGCGACCGGATCGGTTTTATCGGCAGCGTCTCAGGGAAAGGTGATGCGTCTCTCCATTTTGAGATCAGAAATAAAAATAAGGCGAGAAATCCCCTTTTTTTCCTTCCCTGAAAACGAAGTTCAATGTTCCCAAAACGAAGTTTGATGTTCTCAAAACGAAAAAATAATTTTCAAAAATCGAAAAAAGCCCCATCCGATATGCCAATTGCCAGCCTCTGACGGTTGCCTCTCCGGGGGTGCAGGGTTCTCGAAACATCGCGAATCGCATTGACTATTCTTAAAATATCTGTTATCATCCTCCTCCAAAACTAAACACTATGGGTGTAAAAATGTTCAATGTTGGCGATTTAGCGGTATATCCGGCGCAGGGAGTGGGGATCATCGAGGCGATAGAAAACAGGGATGTCGGAGGGGCCAAGCAGAAGTTCTACATAATGAAGATTATGAGCAACGGGATGAAAATCATGATTCCCCTCGATGGCGCCCAGACTGCCGGGCTGCGCAGGGTGATCAAGGAAAAGGAGATTCCCAAGATATACGAGATTCTGAAGAACAGGGATTTTACGATTGACAAGCAGACATGGAACAAAAGGTATCGGGAATATCTTGAGAAAATAAAGACCGGTTCGGTATTTGAGGTAGCCAGGGTGCTGCGGGATCTTTGCGTTCTTAAAATCGACAAAACCCTCTCTTTTGGGGAAAGAAAGATGATGGATACGGCCAAGGGTTTGCTCATAAAGGAAATTTCCATTGCGGCAAACGCCGAGGAGTCAAAGATCGAGGCCGATATAAATACGATCTTTACCGTACAATGAAATTTTATTCCGGCTGTCCGCTGGGAGAGCGTTTCCCGTTGAAAGGGGGTGAGCACCACTGATTGTAAAGGCGATACTGATTATTTTGTGTTCTTTGAGCGGCTATTTCATCGCCTATCACAGCTATTACGACTGGTGGAAATGGATCGTCGGCGTTTTTGTCGGAGCGCTTGCGGCGGCACTGGTAATTCAGATTGAGAAGATCGCCCGCCGGGTCTCGCTGCGGGTTATCCTGGGCGGCGTTGTTGGCATGCTGATTGGTCTTCTGATTGCTTTCTTACTTGCCTACGGTTTAAATTTCGTCAGCAATATTATGGAAAATCGCCAGGTTGTCCCCTGGATTTATACGCTTCTCACCGCGGCGCTGGGGTATATGGGGCTGGTTCTCGGTTCGCAGAAGGTCGAGGAAGTCAGCATGTTCGGCTGGGGACCGGCCAAGGAGATCAGTGATTACCGGATACTGGACACCAGTGTTATCATAGATGGCCGGATTGCCGATATTGCCGATACCGGTTTTTTGGAGGGCAATCTGATTGTTCCCCGCTTTGTACTCGATGAACTCCAGTATGTTGCCGATTCCGCCGATTCCCTCAAAAGGGCGCGCGGCCGGCGGGGGCTTGACATACTTAACCGGATGCAGCGCAGCAGCGGGATTTATATCGATGTCGTCGACCATGATTTTCCGAAAATCAAAGGGGTCGATTCTAAGCTTGTCGCTCTCGCGAAAAAAACTAACGGCAGAATTATCACCAATGATTTCAACCTCAACAAGGTCGCAGAACTTCAGGGGATCAAGATTCTCAATGTAAACGAACTGGCCAATGCCCTTAAGCCGGTTGTCCTGCCGGGCGAATTGATGACGGTGAAGATAATAAAGGACGGCAAGGAACCGGGGCAGGGGGTTGCGTACCTGGAAGACGGCACGATGATCATTGTCGATAACGCGCAGCGATATCAGGGCGAGAATGTCGAGGCCCTTGTAACCAGTGTTTTGCAGACAACCGCCGGCCGGATGATTTTTTCAGAAATGAAGGCAGCCGCAAACGATAAAAGATATTGAAATATTTGAAAAAACACTATTGCCATTCCGACCGGAACCGGGATCATTCCGGGAACGGGGCGCGAAGGAGAAGGCGGAGTTGCGCATTTGACATTTGCCGTTCGTTTTTCAGGTCTGCGACATGAAGGCGAAGTTCAATGTTCATAAAACGGCGGCGATAATACCCTCCGGCGGAACGGGCAGGAGAATGGGCGGCCGTATTCCCAAGCAGTACCTTCTTCTTGCCGGGCTGCCGGTTCTTGTCCACGCCTTGCGACCATTCCAGGCTTCACCGGCAATCGATGAAATAATTCTCGCCGTTCCGGGAGAGGACGTGGAGCAGGTCAAGGAAAACATCGTTGAGCGGTATTGCGTTTCGAAGGTTAAACTTGTTGTTGCCGGCGGGAAAGAGAGGCAGGATTCCATCAGGAATGCGCTCGCCTGCATTGCCGATGAAACGGAGATCATCGTTATTCATGACGGAGTCCGCCCGCTCGTTACGACTGACCTGATCGAAATGGTCATCGACCGCGCGGGAGAAGTCGGCGCCGTCGCCGTGGGCATCGATATCAGGGACACGGTAAAACGCGTCGATAAAGCGGGAAAAATAGAGGAAACGGTGCCGAGGGACGGCCTGTGGCGGACGCAGACCCCCCAGGCCTTTAAACGGGAAATTATTGTCGCCGCTTACCGTGCCGCGTATGAAGCAGGGTTTTACGGCACTGACGATGCCTCGCTTGTCGAAAGGACCGGGATTCCCGTCTGGATGATTCCCGGCGACAGGGAAAACCTCAAGGTGACGACACAAGAGGACATGATGCTCTGTGAAATGATCCTGCGGAGCAGGGAAAAGAAGAGTTGACAGAGGCTGGGGGGTGGCGATGAAAACCGGATTCGGATATGACAGCCATCGCCTTGTGACGGGGCGCAGACTTATCCTGGGCGGGATGGAGATACCCTGCGAAAAGGGGCTTTCCGGCCATTCGGATGCCGATGTGCTTGTCCATGCCGTTTGCGATGCGATAATCGGCGCCCTGGGAATTGGCGATATCGGGAGGCTCTTCCCCGATAGCGACCCCGCCTTTAAGGATATTTCCAGCCTGATTTTGTTGAAGCGGGTAGGGACGATGGTTGTCGAAAATGGCTGCCGGTTGCGCAATATCGATGCGACGATTGTGCTGGAGAGGCCGAAATTGGCCGGCTATCTTCCCGGGATGGCGCAAAATATTGCCGGTGTCCTTGCGATGCCCGGGTCTGCTGTAAATGTCAAGGCCAAAACGAACGAGGGAATGGGCATGATAGGAGCAGGGGAAGGGGCAGCGGCATTTGCCGTTGTCCTGATCGAAGAATCCTGACGGCAGCCGAAAACTGAAAACGGCATTTCCCCGGCGCCGGCAATGAGACGGGGAAATGCAGAATAGAGAGCAGACAAAGGAGGCATCATGAAATTCATAGACGAATTAGACATTCATGAAAAAAAGGTGTTGTTTCGCTTCGATTTTAACGTCCCTCTGGACAGTTCCCTGAACATTACCGACGATATCCGTATCCGGTCGGCCCTGCCTTCGATAAACTACGCCCTCGATGAAAAGGCCCGGGTTATCATCGTGTCCCATCTTGGTCGCCCGAAAGGCAAGGTTGTGCCGGAGATGAGCCTGGCGCCGGTGGCGAAGCGCCTCTCGCGGCTTTTGGGCAAGGATGTCCAGTTTGCCCATGATTGCATCGGCGAGGATGTCCGCAAAATGGTTGATGCCCTGCAGGCCGGCGATGTGCTGCTCCTGGAAAACCTGAGGTTTCATAAAGAGGAAGAGAAAAACGACGAGGCATTCGCGGCGGAGCTGGGGGGATTCGCAGATGTTTATATCGACGACGCCTTTGGCAACGCCCATCGCTCTCATGCATCCAACGTCGGAATTACCCGGTTTGTGCCGGTGCGCGGCGCCGGCTTCCTGATTAAAAAAGAACTCGAATATTTTGGCGGCGCTCTGGAAAAGCCGGCCCGGCCTTTTGTGGCGATTGTCGGCGGTTCCAAGATTTCCGGAAAACTGGAAGCGGTTGCCAACCTGATCAGAAAGGTTGACAAGATTATCCTCGGCGGGGGCATGGCGTTTACGTTTCTCAAGGCCCTCGGCTACAACATCGGCAAATCCGTGGTGGAGGATGAGCTGATCGGCAGGGCGACCGAGGTCATGAAGGCGGTAAAGGAGCTCGGGGTAAAGCTCTATCTGCCGGTTGACTGCGTGATTGCCGAAAGCAGGGAAGCGGGCGCCCAGATCAGGGTGGCGCCTGTTCAGGAGATTACTCCGGGCTGGATGGGGCTGGATATTGGTCCCGCAACGGTCACCCTGTTTGCCGAGGCGCTGGAAAATGCCAAGACGATACTCTGGAACGGGCCGATGGGGGTCTTTGAGGTGCCGGTCTTCAGTCATGGAACGACGGCGATGGCCAGAACGCTTGCCAACTCTTCGGCGACAACGATCGTCGGCGGCGGCGATACGGATGTGGCAATCCAGCAGGCCGGCGAAAGCGACAAGATTACCTATATATCGACAGGCGGCGGCGCCTCGCTGGAGCTTTTGGAGGGAAAGGTTCTGCCGGGGGTGGCTGCCCTGGAATAGCGCCGCGGGAAATTATAACGGGCAGGACGGGAGAGTTCGGGATCTTTGGATTCGCACGGTAAAGAAGGCCGGAGAAACATCCGGCTGACAGTCGAATATGACGGAACCGCTTATTGCGGCTGGCAATGGCAGAAAAACGGGCTTTCCATTCAACAGGTCATAGAGGAGGCAATCGGCCGGATAACCGGGGAAAGAATCAGGGTCAACGGTTCGGGGAGGACGGACAGCGGGGTGCATGCGTTGGGCCAGGTCGCCAATTTCCATACGGATGCAACGCTTCCGAAAAGAAGTCTCCTGCTGGGAATCAACAGCCTGCTGCCGCCGGATATCGCCGTTCGCGAACTGGAGGAGGCTGCCCCGGAGTTTCATGCCCGGTTCTCCGTAAAAAGCAAGGTTTATCTGTATCATATCTGCAATCGTTCAGTTCGCCCGGTAAGAGAAAGGCGTTACTCCTGGTTTATCTGGGAGCCTCTTTGCGTTGAAAAAATGCGGGAGGTCCTGGAAGTTTTTCAAGGAAGTCATGATTTTACATCGTTCTGTTCAACCCATACCGACAGCGCCGATCACGTCCGCACGATTCTTGCCGCGACCCTGGAAAAAGATGCCGGGGAGATGATAACGATATCGATCGAGGCGGACGGCTTTCTGCGTTATATGGTGCGGACGATTGTCGGCTTGCTTGCATGCGCGGGTCTGGGAAAGTGTACGAAGGAGGAAGTGGCCGGGATTCTCGAGTCCCGGGACCGGCGCAAAGCCAAGCTGACGGCGCCGCCGCAGGGGCTGTTTCTCAAACAGGTCAACTATTGATGAAAATACTGATTTTGGGCGCAAAGGGGATGCTGGGGAATGATCTGCGGCTGCAGCTTGAGGGAACTCACCAGGCAGCAGGGGTGGATTCCGCCGAGTGCGACATCACGTCGCCTGCAGACTGCAAACGCGCCGTTGCCGAGTATGCCCCCGATGTCGTCGTCAACGCCGCCGCCTATGCGAACGTAGACGGTTGCGAGACGGAGCGGGAGCGCTGCTTCGCCGTCAATGCCGAGGGAGTGAAAAACATCGCGCTGGCCTGCCGGGGCAAGGGGATTACTGTCGTCCATTTCAGCACGGATTACGTGTTTGACGGCAGCGGCAGCGCTCCGTATCGCGAAGAAGATGCCGCCGCGCCGATAAATGCCTACGGCTTCTCCAAGTTGCAGGGCGAGCGACTTCTGGCCGAATTTGCCGAGAGCTGGCTGCTGATTCGGACATCCTGGCTTTACGGTCTTTACGGCCGCAACTTTGTCAAGGCGATCCTGGAAAAGGCAGAGACCTCCAGTAATCTCGAGGTGGTGAGCGATCAGATCGGTTCCCCCACCTTTGCCCGTGATCTCGCCTTCGCCGTAGGCGTCCTGATAGGGGAAAAGAAAACGGGAGTCTATCATCTGACCAACCGCGGACAGTGCAGTTGGCATGAATTTGCCTGCAGGATATTGGAATATGCCGGAAAAACCGGGATCGCTGTCAAGCCGATCGGCTCGGGCGATCTCAAGAGGGCGGCGGCCCGCCCTTCCTGGAGCGTTCTTTCGACGGAGAAGTTCGAAAAAGATACCGGCAGGGAGATGAGATACTGGGAAGTTGCGCTCCGGGATTACCTGAAAGAAATTGGTGTCAAAGTATGATTTACGAGGTTCCCGGCGGAGGCTTTGTCCGCTCCTGGATCGTTTCGACCGAAGACGGCCTGATTATCGTCGATCCGGGAAGCATCGGAACGGCCGACGCGGCAAAGGAGTTCATTCGCAGCAGACCTGAATGGAAGATGAGCGACGTCAGGGCGATTGCCGTCACTCATTTTCATGTAGATCACATCGGGGGAATCGGAAGGCTTTTACGGGCCTGCCCGGACGATACGGTCGTCTATTTTCACGCCTGCGTAAAAGAGTACCTGACCGGTAAAAAAAACATTCCCGGCCTGCATAACTGGAAAACTCAGTTCTGGCCCATTGCCTTCAAATGCATGAAAAATGTGCGCAGTTTCGGCCATCTGTTAATAGAGAGCCTTGCCGGCATACCTCTTCGAGGCTTTGGAAACCGTTTTCTTCCGCCGATTCCCCTGGAGAGGATCCGGTGGCTCTTTGCCGGTGGCGGGGGGCGCTGCGGTCTCGCTTTCGGCGGGTGGGAAGCCATTGAAACGCCGGGGCACACAGCCGACTCGATCTCCTTTTACAACGACAGAGAGAGCGCATTGATCTGCGGCGATTTGATCCTGAACATGGACGGCGACGGCGGCCATCTCAACGCCTTCTGCGAAGACAGGGAACAGATCGAAAAAACGTTCCAGTCCCTTTCGTCATCCATTGCGCCCAAAACAATCCACCCCGCCCACGGCGCGACCATCCGCCACCCGCAAAACGCCCTCCTTGCGGTGAAAACAGGCTGAATCTTGTCAGGAGGCGTCAACAGATAAACCTCCTTGGATTGCTAACCATCATCGGGACCAGCTTTATCCCATTGACCTTCATTGTCGGCGTTTATGGGATGAATTTTGATAACATGCCGGAATTGAAGTGGAAGTGGGGATATTTTGGACTTTTGGGGGTTATGGCGGCGCTTCGTCTCTCGATGCCGGCTATATTTAAAAAACGGAAATGGTTGTGATGCTGACAGCAGGAGTGGATAGTCAAAACTTGATCAGTGAGCCTGTGCGATAGAAAGGAAGAAGGGATTTGTCGGGGAAAATAAGGATACTGCCGGAGACGCTGACGCACCGGATCGCCGCGGGCGAGGTGATTGAGAGGCCGGCCTCGATTGTCAAGGAGCTGGTCGAAAACTCGCTCGACGCGGGGGCGACGGAGCTTTTCGTCGAGCTGGAGAAGGGGGGGACGCAGTCGATCCGCGTGACGGACAACGGCGAGGGGATGGCGCCGGAAGATGTGCTGCTGGCCTTTTCGCGGCATGCGACAAGCAAGATCACCGAGTTCGACGACCTCTACAGCGTCCGGTCGTTCGGCTTCCGGGGCGAGGCGCTTCCGAGCATCGCCTCGATTGCCCGGGTGGAGATCGGCACCCGTCCGCAGGAGCAGCCGTTCGGCACACGCGTCGTGATCGATGCGGGCGAGCTCGTGGAGCAGACGGAGGCCGGCTGTCCGGTGGGCACGTCCATTTTTGTCTCCGGCATATTCGCGCCGGTACCCGTACGGCGGAAGTTTCTCAAGGGCGACATGACCGAGCAGGGCTATTGTCTCGACTGGATTACCCGCCTGGCCCTTGCCCGCCCGGATATTCGCATCCGGGTTGCGACTAACGGCAAGACGACGCTCAACATTCCCGCCGCCCGCGATCTCTCGGAGCGGATATCCCTGACTATGGGGAGCGATTTCCGGAGTCAGCTCGTCGAGGTGTCAACGGAAAAGAATGGCGTATCCGTCTACGGTTTCGTCTCGCTTCCGGAATATACCCGCTCGAACGGGACGCAGATGTATCTCTTTGTAAACGGCCGGTTCGTTAAAGACGCCTTTCTGAACCACGCGGTGATGACCGCCTACCGCCGCATCATCGAGCCGCGCCGCTACCCCCTGGCGGTGCTTTTTATCGATGTGCCGGCAGGCGAGGCGGATGTGAACGTCCATCCGACCAAGATGGAGGTGCGCTTCCGGAATCCGCGCGAAATGTACGGTCTGATCGTCGAGACGCTGAACGAGGCCATCGGGGTCGGTTTCGCCGAAGGGCGGGGAAAAACCGAGGCCTGCGGCCGCAGAGACAGCCGACCTGTGGAATCGCCGCGAGAATCGTACGTTGTCCGCGTCGAGGAGGCGCTGAAGCGCTACCATATCTCTTCCGGGCCTCAGAAACTCTACTTTGGAGCCCCGTCTTTTGGCGCTTCCGTGCCGGAGGAAAACAGCTTGTCCCTCCGGCGAAGCGTTATGACCGCAGGCGGAAATCCGCATGCATTTTCAGGCTCTGGGCCGGACATCCCGCCTGATTCGGGCCGGAAAGCGGCGGGAGCTGAGGATTTCATTGCAGAGAATGATTCCGGCGATGCGGCGGGCGACACAGGCGAAGTTTCTTCCGCGGATTATTTTTCCAGCCTTGTCTATCTGGGGCAGGTCGGAGGAACCTATCTGCTTTTTGCCGGCGGGGAGGGGCTGGTCATCATCGACCAGCACGCCGCCCATGAGCGGGTGCTCTTCGAGAAGATGCGCAAAGAAGCGGATTTGCAAAGGGGGCCGGGCGCGGGGCAGCGTCTGCTGCTTCCGGAGGTAATGAGCCTCCCGCCCCGGGAGCTTTCTTTTCTTCTCCAGTCTATTCCAATACTTGCCGCTGTCGGGATGGAGATTGAACCTTTCGGGGGCGACTCGATTGTCGTCAAGACCGTCCCGGCATTTTTTGCCGATGCCGATGTCCGGGGGCTGATTGCCGACATGCTGGCCGAATGCGGCGGCGTCGACAAAAATATCCCCCTGCTCGAGAGGCGCGACCGGATCTTTGCCTCACTTGCCTGTAGGGCTGCCGTCAAGGGGAACCGGAATTTGAGTGCAGCCGAGGTGGAGAGTCTCTGCCGGGAGCTGGACCGCTTTCCCGGGATTGCCACCTGTCCGCACGGTCGGCCTTTGAAGATCGCCTTTTCCCGATACGCGCTGGAGAAGCTCTTTAAAAGGAGATAGAACCGGCGATGATTGCACCTGATAGTGACAGTATGCGCGAACGGCTTGTCTGCATCTTCGGCCCGACCTGTGTGGGGAAGAGCGCGTTTGCGCTGAAGCTGGCAGAATATTACGGCGGGGAAATCGTCGGCGCCGATTCGCTGCAGGTTTACCGCCGGATGGATATCGGCACGGCCAAGCCGACCCCGGCAGACAGAAGCCGCGTTCCCCACCATCTGCTCGACGTCGTCGAGCCGAATCAGCCGTTCGATGCCTCGCGTTATCAGGAAATGGCGGCTCAGGCCGTAACATCCATACATAAAAAAATAAAAACTCCTTTTGTGGCCGGAGGCACGGGGCTCTACATCCGGGCCTTGCTGGGAGGGCTGATAGACGGGCCGCCGGCGGACGAAGAGCTGCGCATAAGGCTGAAGGGGGAAATGAAAGAGAGGGGAAAGGGGTATCTCCATGATTTACTGGCAGAAAAAGATCCCCGAGCTGCCTCGGTCATCCATCCGCATGACGGCATCCGGATTGTCCGTGCGCTGGAGGTGCTGGAGCTGACCGGCCGTTCGATCGTCGAGTATCGGGAGCGGCACCGTTTTCAGGGGTCGCGCTGGGATGTTTTGCGCATCGGCCTGCGGCTGGATCGCCAAGAGTTGTACCGGAGGATCGACGAGCGGGTTGACCGGATGATGGCGGCAGGTTTTCTCGAAGAGGTGGAGGGGTTGCTCAAAAGCGGCTGTAATGAATCCCTCAAGCCGATGCAGTCGCTGGGTTACCGCCACCTGAGCGCGGTCGTCGGCGGCAGAATATCGCTGGAAGAGGCGGTTCGCCTGACGAAGCGCGACACCCGCATGTACTCGAAAAGACAAATGACCTGGTTTTCCGCCGACCGGGAGGCCGTCTGGCTTTCTCCGGATAGCCTCGCAGAGGCGAGGACTTTGATCGATTTCTTTTTGAGAGGAAAAGGGGCTTGATGTAGTCGCTGTTTCATAGCAGCGGCTTCGATTGTCTTCCGGAATTTCCAGGCTGGAGGGCGTATTTCCGTAAATTCCGGGGGTTGGAAAAACAGGAATCCATCTGCTCCCGGAACGTTCGAAAGGCAGCCAGTTCGGTTTCGGGAATGGGCCATCCTTCAGGCATTTTGACTTTCAACGGATTGACGGGTCTGTCGTCGATTCTGAATTCGTAGTGGAGGTGGGGGCCGGTGGACAGTCCGGTCGAGCCGACGTTGCCGATGATCTGCCCCTGCTCCACGCTGCTTCCGGTTTTTATCTGGGGAGATATCGCAGAGAGGTGCCCATAGTAGGTTTGCCAGCCGTTGGGATGCCGGATGATGACCATTTTTCCGTAAGCGCCCTTCCAGCCTGCATGAATGACCTTGCCGTCCCCGACTGCCGAAACGGGTGTGCCGGCGCCTGCGACGTAATCTATACCGTTGTGGGCTCTGCTGATTTTAAGAATGGGATGGAGACGCTTACCGGAAAAATAAGAGCTTATCCTCCGGAAATTAAGCGGCGCCTTCAGAAAAACCCGGTGCAGTGATTTTCCCCCTTCGTCGTAATAATCCGCCTTGCCGTCGCGGTCGAAGCGGTACGCCTTGAACGGCTTACCGTTATTGACAAACTCGGCGGCGACGATATTCCCGTATCTTTTGAATTCGCCGTCAAGGAACAGGCCCTCGACGATGATGCGATAGGAATCGTTTTTTCTCAGATCCACTGCAAAGTCTATGTTCCAGGCAAAGACGTCGGAAAGCTGCAGGGCCAGCAGCAGGCGCTCACGATCAGTTCCTATCGAAGAGATCAGGTTTTCCTCGATATTCCCGGAAAGGGAGAGGAGTTGCTTTTCATAGGGGATACTCTCTTTTTCGGCCTCAAAACTTGTCTCTGTTTTCCGTATCTTCAGAACGGAATCATGGTTTATCTGGTAAATGAAGGAACTGATACGGTTTTGCCCTTCAACCTTCACCGTGTAGGGTTGCCCTATGTGAATATTCCTCAGGGGATAGATACCAGCCGCCGCATCCCGAATGGCATAGAGATCGTCGATGTCGAGCCCGTGCTTGAGAAAAATGGCGAGGAGCGTCTCCCCTTTCATTACCCTGCCCTGAATGTCCCGGAGCTCCTTTTGCACGATGCGGGGTTCCTGGCTGGCGTCGATATGAAATAGTCTAACGGCTTTGGCGCTCAGCGACAGAATTATCAAAAGTGTCAGGGCGACCAGATAAATCTTTTTTCTGTCCAAATATTATCTCCCTTAAAAACCTTATAGATAAAGTGGAGAACGACGATCGTGGCAACGAGCAGGCTGTCTTAGTCGGAGGGCCTGAGTATCGGGTTCCCCTGGGGGTCGCTCCGGCAGCAGTCTGAGAGGCGTTGGCGCGATCGTTCGACATGATTGCGCTCCAATACACTGTACATCCTTTATTTGTCAAGTCCTGGAAAGTTTCAGTTTCTCAAGTGGAGACTGAACCTAATTTCTTGACTTCGGAACGGTAAAAATATAGAGAAATCCCGCTGTAGAGTCAAATGCATTCGGAATTGTTCTGATTGCGGCGCTTTTTTATTGTTTCGAAGGAAGAAAATAATATTCATAATATGGTTGACTGGAGAAGGTGATGGAGAAGGAGTTGCTGGCAAAGACTTTTGAGCCCCGCGAGGCGGAGCTTAAGTGGTATCAATACTGGGTGGAGCATGATCTCTTTCATGCCGAGGACAAAGGCGATAAGGAACCGTTTGCGATCGTCATTCCCCCGCCGAATGTCACGGGGATGCTGCACATGGGCCATGCCCTGAACAACGTCCTTCAGGATATCTGCTGTCGTTACAGGCGGATGCAGGGGAGAAACGTTCTCTGGATGCCCGGCACCGATCACGCCGGCATCGCGACGCAGAATGTAGTGGAGCAGCAGCTTGCGAAAGAGGGTTTGACGCGTCACGACCTCGGGCGGGAGAAATTCATCGAGCGGGTCTGGGAGTGGCGGGAAAAATCCGGCGGGGTCATCATCAATCAGCTCAAGCGTCTCGGTTCGTCCTGCGACTGGAAGCGGGAGCGCTTCACGATGGACGAGGGACTTTCCAGGGCGGTGCGCGAGGTGTTTGTCCGCCTTTACAACGACGGACTTATCTACCAGGGGGACTATATCGTCAACTGGTGCCCCCGCTGCCTGACCGCCATCTCCGATCTGGAGGTCGATTATCATCAGGAGGGGGGCAATCTCTGGAATCTCCGGTATCCGTTTGCCGAGGGAGAAGGAGGGATCGTCGTTGCCACGACGCGTCCGGAGACGATGCTCGGCGATACGGCGGTTGCCGTCAATCCGAACGACGAGAGGTACCGCAAGCTCGTCGGCAGGGAGGTAATCCTGCCGCTCGTGGGCAGAAAAATACCCATTATTGCCGATGACTATGTGACCATGGAATTCGGTTCCGGCGCCGTCAAGATCACCCCCGCGTCCGATCCGAACGACTTTGCGATGGCCGGGCGGCATGGGCTTGCGATCATCAAGATCATGGACGACAGTGCCGTAATCAATGAAAACGGCGGTGTTTACGCCGGGCAGGATCGCTACGAATGCCGGAAGAACATTGTCCGCGATCTGGAAGCGGGCGGATTTCTCGTCGGCGTCGAGCCTTACAGCCACAACATCGGCAAGTGCTACCGCTGCAAGACCGATATCGAGCCGGCCGTCTCCCGGCAGTGGTTCGTCAGGATAGAACCGCTGGCCAAAAAGGCGATTGCCGCGGTGCAGGAGGGGCGGATTCGCATTATCCCCAAAGGTTGGGAGAACACCTATTTTGAGTGGATGAACAACATCCGCGACTGGTGCATCTCCCGGCAGATCTGGTGGGGGCACCGGATTCCGGTCTGGAACTGCGGGGAGTGCAAAAAGACGATTGTCTCCGTTCATGATCCGGATAAATGCCCGGACTGTGGAAGCGCAAAGCTCCGTCAGGAGGAGGATGTTCTCGACACCTGGTTCAGCTCTGCCCTCTGGCCGTTTTCCACTTTGGGCTGGCCCGCAAAGACCGAGGCGCTTCAGACCTTTTACCCCACCTCGCTTCTGGTCACCGGCTTCGACATCCTCTTTTTCTGGGTGGCCCGGATGATGATGATGGGCATTTACGTGATGGACGACGTCCCTTTCCGGGATGTCTATCTGCACGCCTTAGTCCGGGATGAAAACGGCGACAAGATGAGCAAATCCAAGGGAAACGTGATCGACCCCTTAGAGATGATGGACAAGTTCGGAACGGATGCCTTCCGCTTTACGCTCGCCGCCTTCAGCGCCCAGGGGCGGGATGTCCGGATGTCCGAAGAGCGGATCGAAGGGCACAAGTTCTTCGTCAACAAAATCTGGAACGCCAGCCGTTTCTCATCGATGAACCTGGAGGATTACGATATCGGCAGCC
The DNA here is from genome assembly GCA_964552725.1 of uncultured Syntrophus sp. Lineage (GTDB taxonomy): Bacteria > Desulfobacterota > Syntrophia > Syntrophales > UBA5619 > DYTH01. The sequence goes on along the minus strand of CAZKHU010000036.1, from coordinate 8,263 downwards.
CCGTGCCGGACAGCGATCTGTCGCTGGCCGATCGCTGGATAAAATCCCGGCTGAACCGGGCAGTTTCCGAGGTTATTGCCGGTTTTGACGACTATCGGTTTAACGATGCGGCGGCGGCTGTCTATCAGTTTATCTGGCACGAGTTCTGCGACTGGTATCTGGAACTTGTCAAGCCCGCTCTGTATGGAAAGGTCGCTCCCGGGAAAAAGCGGGCGGCGCAGGCGACGCTGCTTTACACGCTGAAGACGGCGCTGAAACTGCTCCATCCGTTCATGCCTTTTGTCTCCGAGGAGATATGGCAGGCGCTCGTTGCCGACGGGAAGTCCATCATGGAAAACGATTTTCCCCTGGCCGATGCGGCACTTGACGATCCTGCGGCGGAGGGCGAGATGGAACTGATCCGGGAGGTAATAACGCGGATCCGCAACATCCGGGGCGAGATGTCGATTGCGCCGTCCCTGAAGCTTGCCGTGCAGCTCACGACCCCTTCTGCGCCGCTCAGGGAGACTCTGGAAAAGGGGCGCGCTTATATTGCGGGCCTGGCGAACCTCCAGAGCCTGGAGATATCTGATGAGATCGCGGAGCCGAAGGGGGTTGCCACAGCGATCGCCGGGCAGGTTCGCATTTATGTATTTCTTGCCGGAACCATAGACATGGAGGGTGAAAAAGGCCGTCTCGTCAGGGAGATCGCCAAGGTGGAGAAGGATCTCGCCGTTGTCGGAAAAAAACTTGCCAATCCTGACTTTCTCGCGAAGGCGGCGGCGGAGGTGGTCGGCAAGGAACAGGCGAAGATGCGGGATTTTGAGGAAAAGAAGAACGCGCTGGGCGCGGCTCTGAAGAAGATCATCGAGCTTCAGGGAAATATATAAATGGAACCTGCCGTCTCCGGGCAGCTATCCGGCATAAGGAGTGAACGTATGTGGCCGCGCTATTTTTTGACGGAATTTATCAGGAGCGCCCTGTCCGAGGATATCGGCGCCGGCGATATCACGACGAACGCTGTCATGGCAGGAAGCGAAAGAGGGGCGGCCTCGGCAACCGCGAAGGATGAGCTTGTCTTGGCCGGAATCGAGGTTTTTGGCGAGGTCTTTTTGACCCTTGATCCGACGCTGATTTTTACCCCCCGGAAACAGGACGGGGAGAATATCGCAAGAGGCGAGATTCTGGCGGATATATCCGGTTCCCTGGCCTCAATTCTTACCGCGGAGAGGGTGGCGCTGAATCTGTTGCAGCGGATGTGCGGCATAGCCACCATGACGAGTCGTTTCGTCAAAGAGGCGGCCGGGACGAAGGCCAGAATCATCGATACGCGCAAAACCGTTCCGGGGCTGCGCGCGCTGGACAAGTATGCGGTGCGGGCCGGAGGAGGGTTCAACCACCGTTTTGCCCTTTATGACGGGGTGCTGATCAAGGATAACCACATCGCCGCGGCGGGGGGAATCACGGCTGCCGTCCGGAGGGCGCGCGAATTTATTCCCCACACGCTCAAGATCGAGGTCGAGGTCAAAGACAGCGCGGAGCTGCAAGAGGCGCTACTGGCCGGGGCGGACTCGATACTCCTTGACAACATGGATGTTTCCGGAATTGCCGCTGCGGTTGGAATTGTCCAAGGCAGGGTTCCTCTGGAGGCGTCAGGCAACATGACGCTCGGGAGGGTCCGCAGGGTGGCCGAAACAGGCGTCGATTTCATTTCCGTCGGGGCGCTTACCCACTCGGTACAAGCCGCCGACATATCTTTGAACATAATTGAGAGATCTTTCGGGAAAGAAGGGTAAAAAAGGCGGGTTCGATGGTTGAAGCGGAGCTTGACATTTCCCTGTTAAGGGAGCGGTTGCGCGGCTTCAAGGCAGGTTTTCCGCTGCACTATTTGGCGAGTGTCGATTCCACAAATGCTGTCGGAATGAGACTCGTCAGGGAAGGGGCGACCGAGGGGACCATTGTGCTCGCCGATTGCCAGACGGCGGGCAGGGGCCGCCTGCAGCGGGGTTGGCAGTCCCCGCCCGGATGCAACCTTTATTTCTCGCTCATTCTGCGCCCGAAGATTGAAATGGCGAAGGCCGCGCAGATAACCTTTCTGACTGGGGTGGCGGTTGCGGATGCCCTTGCTTCCTTTTGTCCGGAAGGTGTAGAGATCAAGTGGCCCAATGATGTTCTGATCAACGGCCGCAAGGTGTGCGGAATTCTCTCGGCGCTGAAGAGCGAAAAGGGGGGAATGGCTGCCGTCGTGGGCGTCGGCATCAACGTCAATATGAAAAAAGGGGATTTTGCCGTCGAGTACAGACAGATTGCCACCTCGCTTTTGGAGGAGTCCGGGAGACGACACTCCCGCGAGGATGTGCTGTGCAGTTTTTGCACCCATTTCCAGCGCTGGTATGAACTTTTTCTTGAAGAGGGGTTCGGGCCGCTCCGGCAGGCCTGGCTTGCCAGAACGAAAATGGTGGGGAGAAAGGTCAGGGTTCTTTTCGGCAACGAGGCAAGGGAGGGCGTTGTTTCCGGCCTGGACGAGGACGGCGCGCTGCTGCTTGCCGACTCCGCAGGCGTCATCGAGCGGATAATCGCCGGCGACGCAACAATCGTAAAGGAGTGAGGATATGCTTCTGGTTATGGATGTGGGAAATACCAATACGGTGCTGGGGCTTTACGACGGCGAAGAGCTGGTTCACGACTGGCGGATCAGGACGGTTATCGACCAGACTCTTGACGAGTACGGCATCCTGATTCTGAACCTCTATAAAAACAGCAAGATCAGTTCGAGATCGATCACGAACATCATTATCTCCTGCGTTGTTCCGCCAATGCTCAACATTCTGGAACCGCTGTGCATGAGGTATTTCGGCATAAAACCGCTGATCGTCGGGCCGGGAATAAAAACGGGGATGCCGATTTTTTACGACAATCCCAGGGAGGTCGGCGCCGACCGGATCGTCAATGCCGTCGCCGCCTACGAGAAATACCACCGGGAGATGATCGTTGTTGACTTCGGCACCGCGACAACCTTCGACTACATATCGGCAAAGGGAGAATATATAGGGGGTTGCATTGCCCCGGGGGTGATGATTTCGAGCGAGGCCCTTTTTGAAAGGGCCTCGAAGCTTCCCCGGGTGGAGCTCTGCAAGCCGCGCCATGTTGTCACCAAGGATACCGTGAGCGCGATGCAGGCGGGAATCATGTACGGATATGCAGGGCTTGTGGACGGCATTGTCGAGAGGATCAGGGCGGAGGTTGATTCGTCGCCGCTCGTTGTCGCTACCGGAGGCCTGGCAAGGTTGATTGCCGGCGTTGCGAAGAGCATAGAGATCGTGGACGATATGCTGACTATCGAAGGATTGCGGATCATATTTAACCGAAACGTGAAGAGAAGCGATGCTTAACGTAGGGCTGACGGGGGGAATAGCAAGTGGAAAATCAACGGTTGCCCGGATGCTTGTCGAAAAAGGGGCGCTCCTGATCGATCTGGACGAACTGGCCCATGAGATAGAGGCGCCCGGAGGGGGCGTCTGGCGCGGGATTGTCCGCCATTTTGGAAAAGGGGTGCTGAACGCGGATCGAACGATCGATCGCAAAAAGCTCGGGGCGATAGTTTTTGCCGATCCCTCCCGGTTGCGATTGCTGAACGAACTTGTTCACCCGGCGGTTTTTGAGGCATGGCGGGGGCGTTTGCGCGAGATTTGCGGAATCAGCCCCGCAGCAATCGTTTTGTCGGCAGTTCCGCTCCTCATCGAAGCCGGCATGGTGGAGGCGGTTGATCTTATATTGCTCGTTTATCTTCCCCGGGAAAAGCAGATATCGAGGCTGATGCGGAGGAATGGATACAGCCGGGATGAAGCGGAGGCGCGGATTGCCTCCCAGATGCCGATCGAAGAAAAGATGCCTTATGCCGATATTATCGTCAATAATGAGGGTTCTGAAAAAGAAACGGAAAGGGCTTTAACCGCTATCTGGGAGGATCTGAAGAAGAGAGAAAAAAACGCCCGCTGACCCTTTATGCGTGCTTTATACGCACGATAGTGTAAATAGCGCACTCAACGCACCTCCCCTGCTGTCCGCAGCCGCACTTCAAACGCCTCTTCCTATCGCAGCAGCGGGACGCTTCTGTTAATCATATTATTAACATTAAACTTCCTTTTCAGATAATCGGCATCATTTACAGGTAAACCAGGACTTTTCTGGAAACTGGCACTTGTTTTGCTTATTATCGCTTAATCATTTATGGGCCATTAAGTATTGCGCTTCCGATTGCGTTATGATTTAAGGTATTCTGGAATAGGCCCTACGAATGGCTGGTTCTGATCAATTGCGGTATTCCGGAAAAGGTGCGGGGACGGGAGTTTGCCCTTGTTATAAGGAATGCCGGTCTTGGTTTTTATTTATATTTGAATTCAGGAGGTAGGTATGGCGCGACTGCACGAGTATCAAGGTAAGGCGTTGTTTAAAAAGGCAGGGATGCCTGTCCCCCAGGGAGATATCGCCAGGACGTCGGAGGAGGCGGCCCGGATTGCGGAAAAGATTGGGAAACCCGTCGTAATCAAGGTTCAGATCTGGAGCGGGGGACGGGGCAAGGCGGGGGGAGTGAAATTCGCCGATACCCCCGAGGAGGCGGGGAAGGTTGCCGCCGGGCTTTTGGGGGCAACGATAAAGGGACTTTATGTGGAAAGCGTGCTGGTCGAGGAAAAGCTGGCCATCGACCGTGAATACTATGCGGGGATCATCGTCAATGCCGGCGCCGAGGCCCGCTGCCCGGTCGTGATGTTCTCGACGGAGGGCGGAATGGACATCGAGTCGGTTCCGCAGGACAAGATAGCCCTGATGAACGTCGATGTGATCAGGGGATTCAGGATATATGACGCGCTTAATCTTGCCAATAAACTGAATGTTCCGAGCGCCCACATTGCCCAGGTTGCCAAGCTGATGCTCGGTCTCTATGAAACCTTCAGGAATTACGGAGCCCGTCTGATTGAAATCAATCCGATGGTGGTGACAAAGGCGGGCAAGGTGCTTGCCAGCGATTGCCGAATTTCGATCGATGATTCCTCTGTCATTCGTCATCCCGAGCTGGGCATCGATGTTGCCCGCGAGGCGTCGACGCCTCCCACCGAACTGGACCGGATTGCCTGGTGGGTGGAGGAAAACGACCTGCGGGGCACCTGCTATTTTGCCGAGATGAATAATGAAATAAAGGATAAAGAGGCAGTCGGCACGATCGGTTACCACGGTATGGGCGGCGGCGGCGCGATGCTGGGAGTTGATGGACTCAACAAGCAGGGGCTGAAGGTTGCCGATTTTGCCGATACCAGCGGCAATCCGCCTGCATCGAAGGTTTACCGCGCGGCGAAGCTGGTTTTTTCTCAGCCGGGGATCGACGGATACATGCTGGGCGGCTTCATGGCGGCCAATCAGGAGCAGTGGCACCACGCCCACGGGGTTGTCAAGGCCCTGCGCGAGGAACTGCCCAAACGTCCCGGTTTTCCGGTTTTGCTGCTTTTGGCCGGCAACAAGGAAAAGGAGTCGCTGGAGATCCTGCGCGAGGGGACAAAGGATCTGAACGCGCGCATCCGCATCTACGGCGGGGAGCGCGTCTATGATACCATCGGGCTTGCCGCGGAAATGAGGGAAATGGTTCTGGAATACAAGAAGGAACAAAAAGGGTAAAGGAGGCCGCCCATGGAATTTCAGGAAAAAACAATAAAGATTGTTATCGATGAAGTGAAGTGTCAGAAGTGCGAAACCAAGGCCTGCATTTTGGCCTGCAAAACATACGCTCGGGGAATACTGGTTTTGAAAGATGGCGTGCCGTCCGTTCAGGGAGATCCCCTGCGTCTGGGGACGGAATGTCTGGCGTGTGAATATGAATGTCGAATCAGGGGCAACGGGGCGCTCAAAATCGAGGCGCCGACGCCCGGGCTCGAAGAGTACCGTCTCAAGATGGGAATATCTTAAATACGGGAAGGTGGTGAAAATATGGCTATCCTGCTTACAAAAACGACAAAAGTGGTGGTTCAGGGGATTACCGGCCGGGAAGGGTCGATGCGCGCCCGATTCATGAAAAATCTGGGGACGAACGTTGTTGCCGGAGTCACTCCCGGCCGCGGCGGCGAGGAGGTTGACGGGATACCGGTTTACAATACGGTGAAGGATGCAGTCAAAAATCATGGTCTTTTTGACGTATCGGTGACCTTTATTCCGGGGACGGGTTTGAGGGATGCCGTTTTCGAGGCGCTCGATGCGGATATCAAGTGGATTGTCATGCCGGTGGAGCGCGTTCCGCTGTATGATATCCTTGAAATGGTCGCCTACGGGAAGCAAAAAGGGGCGATGCTCCTTGGGCCCGGTTCGATCGGGGTAAATTCCCCGGGGGTGGGCGCCCTGGGCTGGCTGGGCGGGTCGGTAGAATTTGCGACAAAGCATTTTGTCCCCGGTCATGTAGGGGTGATCTCCCGCAGCGGCGGACAATCGGGGACGCTTCCCTATGTAATTGCCCAGGCGGGATTCGGCGTCAGCACCGTCATCCATGTCGGCACGGAGCCGGTCACCGGGATGTCATTCGCCGATGTGCTGCCGCTTTTCCAGGAGGACCCGGATACCGATGCAATGGCGATCTTCGGAGAGATGGGGGGGCATCACGAGGAGGAAGCTGCCGAGCTGGTCCGTTCCGGAAAGTTTACCAAACCGATTATCATCTACGTTTCCGGCGCCTGGGCGCCCGCGGGGATGAAATTTTCCCACGCCAGCGCGATAGTCGAGCGGGGAAGCGGTTCAACCCAGGACAAGATTACCAGACTGAGGGAAGCGGGCATTATCGTTGTCGATAACCCCAATGAAGTTCCCCAGAGGCTGCGTGAACTCAGCCAGCAGGGGAGACTGAGAAATAATTAATCGATAGAGGTAATTGCAAAACTCCCCCTTCTGTCATTCCCGCAACGATTCTGAGCGGGAATCTGGTTCTAACGGCTTGAAAAACCATATTCCCGATAGAGGCATTCGGGAATGACAAATGGTTTTGCAATTACCTCGATAAATTTATCAAGAAAGGAGCAGTTATTATGACAGTCATGAGATCGGTATTCTATATTCCCGGCAACAACGAAAAGATGGTCGGCAAGGCGCCGGAAACCGGCGCGGACATTGTTACCCTCGATCTGGAGGATTCCGTTCCCCCCGCCGAAAAGGTGCGGGCGCGCGAGGTAGTCAGGGAGAATCTGAAATTTGCCGGAAGCAGCGGCTCCAGGGTGTATGTCCGGATCAACAACTGGGAAACCCTGATGACCAATGATGATCTGGAAGCGGTTGTTCATGAGGGGCTCGCCGGCGTCTGTCTGGCGAAGACGGGCGAGGCGGACAACGTGAAGCGCCTGGACTGGAAACTCGAAGAGCTTGAAAGACGCCGCGGCATTCCGGTTGGAACCGTCGCGATTCAGCTGCTGATCGAGACGGCCAAGGGGATGATCAATGCGTACAACTCCGCTGTGGCGAGCAAGCGGGTCAATTCTCTGATCTTCGGCGCTGTGGATTACACGAAGGATATGCGGGTAAAACTCACCTCCGAAGGCACCGAACAGCTCTATGGACGTTATTTTACCGCCGTGGCCGCCCGCGCTGCCGGTTGCGTCGCGATCGATTGCCCCTTTGTCGATTTCAAGAATATGGAGGCGTTTGAAAAAAGCGTTCTCGAGGGCAGGCAGATGGGGTATGAAGGAAGAATGCTGATCCACCCCAGTCAGATCGAGCCCTCCCACAAGCTTTACATGCCCTCCGCCGATGATATTGCCTGGGCGACGGGCGTCGTAAAGGTGTTCGAGGAAGAAGGGCTTGCCAAGGGCGCCGCCGCTGTTTCCTATAACGGCAAGATGGTCGATACGCCGGTTTACGATAATGCCCGGCAGATTCTGGCGACGATGAAAGAGATTTCCGATATGGAAGCAATGCGGAAGAAGTAGTAATGAGGGGATAAGAGTGATTTTTGCGGCTATCCTTAAAAAATCAGGCATAAGGCTGTATTCCCGCTTTAACCAGTGGGGTAGGGCCGCGTAGTAATAAAGGGCGAAGCGATCTTCTGTTTTCACTGATTGCTTCGCCTTTTTTAGATTTAATCTGGGAATTTATGTTCATATGTCGCTGATTGCTGCACAGAGAGCTTTGAATTTCTCCCGAAATGTTGTTAATTGTCATTCCCGTGAAAACGGGAATCTGGTCTTTTCGGGAACTTATAGATTCCCGCCTGCGCGGGAATGACAAAAGGGTATAGATTTTCAAAGCTCTCGCACAG
>CAZKHU010000035.1:23071-24852 GCA_964552725.1 uncultured Syntrophus sp. | reverse complement strand
CAGGAGCGCGCAGGAGAACATTCAGTGGCGTGTCATAAAATATAATGTAAAAAAAGCTTGCATTTGAAAAAAAACGATGTTACCAGAGACAACCGCCCAGAGTACATATAACAAAGGACGTGCTTTAAATTCCGTGGCGGAACAGGTAAAAGTTGGGAACTCATATCTTCCAGAACGTTAGACCGCCTTCAGTTCAGAACTGATTTCTGAATGAGCGCGGTTTTTTGCTTTTTGGGGGTATGAAAACAACTTGGCAAATCTTTTTGAAAGGGGGAACAAAAATTGGCAGAAGGAAAAGTGAAGTGGTTCAACGAAAAGAAGGGGTTTGGCTTTATCGAGAATGATGAAGGCGGGGATGTTTTCGTGCATTTCAGCGCCATAACAGGCGACGGGTTTAAAACCCTTTATGAAGGGCAGAGAATCAGCTTCGACATCGAGCAGGGTAAAAAAGGTCCTGCCGCGGTAAACGTGAAACCGTTATAAGGCAATCATTCAACAGTTTACATCCCGGCCGTGTTCCGCGGCCGGGATTTTTTTTGGTGGGGCAAGTGGTCTTTTCGGCAGATATTCCAAATAAATTAAGGTCTAAACACAACCTCCTCGTCGTTTTGGGCCCAACCGCCTCGGGAAAGACCCGGCTTGCCGTAGCTCTCGCAAGAATCATTGGAGGAGAGATTATATCGGCCGATTCCCGGCAGGTTTACCGAGGGATGGACATAGGAACGGGGAAGGACATTGCCGACTATTCAGGCGAGTGGGGAACGATTCCGGTGCATCTGCTTGACATCATCGATCCCGACGAGGAGTTCAGCGTCTTTGCCTTCCAGAGGCATTTCGCCAGAGCATTTTCCGAGATTTCCCTGCGAGGCCGTTGCCCGCTTTTGGCGGGCGGAACAGGCCTTTATCTGGACTCAATATTGCGCCGATACCGGATGGATGAGGTTCCTGAGAATATGGAACTGCGTGAGGAACTCTCTGGTAAAGATATGGAGTCACTGCGCAGGCGTCTCGAAGCCCTCAATTCCCATCTGCATAACAAAACGGATGTTGCTGACAGAAAACGGGCTTTAAGGGCTATCGAGATCGCAGTATTTCAGAAGGATAAAGCATGTTTTCATTCGGATCTTCCTGCTTTGTCGCCGTTTGTGATCGGCATCCGGATGCAAAGGCAGGAACTGCGTCGGCGGATAACCGCCCGTCTCAAGGAAAGGCTTGAAACGGGAATGATAGACGAGGTGCGCCGCCTGCATGAAAATGGTCTTGGATGGGAACGCATCGCTGCCTTTGGTCTGGAATACCGGTATGTAGGTCTTTATCTGCGGGGAGAAATGAGTCTTGCCGATATGACAGCGCTTCTCGATATCAAGATTCATCAATTCGCCAAAAGACAGGAAACCTGGTTCCGGAAGATGGAAAAAAACGGCGTTAATATCAACTGGCTCAATGGCGCCGATGAAAAGGCGGCGCTTTCCCTGATAGTGAAGCAATGCGATGAGTAAAACTTTGAAAGCGGACAAATATCTCCAGCGTTATTCAATCCTCAACAAGAGGCCGATCTTTGCCAGGTCTTGGGACGGGATCGAAAACGCCGTTGTAATCCCCGCTCTCCAGGAGAAGAATTTTCTTTTTCAGACGCTTGTCTCGCTTGCGAAAAATCCGCCGGCTGATCTCCGGCGGACCATGGTGATTTGCGTCGTGAACAATCACCGCCCAGCTATTGCCGGCAATCAGGCGTTTGCGGATAATCAGGAAACTCTCTCCATTCTTCGCGGATTGATTGA
>CAZKHU010000035.1:0-22971 GCA_964552725.1 uncultured Syntrophus sp. | reverse complement strand
ACCGCCTCCTATGCGCACCAGAAACCTGCCAATATCGAGTTGCTCTCCGCCATCTGCCGCTATGAGACATTTCTTCGCGCTTACGTTATTGGACTTTCGTTTGCCGCCTCTCCGTATGCCTTTCCTTCGATCGGCTCAACTATCTCATGCACAGCCGAATCCTACCTCGCCGTGAGAGGAATGAACAGAAGGGCCGTGGCGGAAGATTTTCACTTTCTCGACAAGCTTGCCAAACTCGGGAATATCGGTTTTGTGGAGGGTACAACCGTTCACCCCTCTCCCCGGCTTTCCAGAAGGGTTGCGTTTGGCACTGGCAGGAAGATGATCTATTTTCTTGAAGAAGGCGGCGCTGAGTGCCTTCTCTATAATCAGGAAATATTTATTATTCTCGGTACATGGCTGCATGAAATGGTCTCTGCCCCGGATAGAAGCGCGGCGACAATCATGAAGGCGGCGGATAATATTCACCCTTGTCTGCATGAATATCTTACAATCGCAAGATTTCCCGAAAACTGGGAAACGATGCGTCATAACTGTGCAGACGCAGAGCACCTGAGGCGCCAATTTAATGTCTGGTTCGACGGGCTGAAGACACTGAGACTTGTCCACCATCTGGAACGCTCAGCGTATCCTCCGGTCGCGATGTTTTCGGGGCTGAAACGGCTCCTCCAACTAATGAAGAAAGAAATTCCGCTGCTGGAAAATATCTCCGTCGAGGCGCCTTCCATAGATCTCCAGTTCAGGATTCTTTTCGAACTGAGAGCCCTGTTTCCCGCTTCCTGACGACGCCATAATCCCTTGATGACAAATCTGTTTCCCTTGAAAGCTGTAAATCAATCGCAATAAATTCATTCAGTCCTAATCGGATAAGCTGAGAAATAGCTTGAAGAGCGAACTGATTATTGATAGCATCTCAGGAGAAAAAAGGCGGGTACGGGGTGTGGCCGAAGGGGATTTTCAAGCCATTATGATGGTGCTGATTGCCAATGACGGACCTGTAACAATGCTTTTGGACAGCAAACGATTATTTTAATAAACAGGAGGTCTTATGTTAGATGATACCGTAGTTGACGCATACACTTTTGATGATCTGCTGCTGATTCCGGCAGAGTCGAACGTTTTGCCGCGCGATATTGATGGGGCAACCTTTTTGACCAATAATATCAAGCTTAATATCCCGATAATCAGCGCCGCCATGGATACCGTCACCGAGTCGCGAACGGCGATCAGTCTGGCCCAGGAGGGGGGATTGGGGATTATCCACAGAAACATGAGCATCGAACGACAGGTCGTCGAGGTGGACAAGGTCAAAAAATCTGAGAGCGGAATGATTGTCGATCCGATCACCATTGAGCCGGAACGCAAGGTAAGGGATGCCCTGGAACTGATGAACCATTACCGGATTTCAGGCGTCCCGGTTGTTAGAAACAAGGTTCTGGTAGGCATATTGACAAACCGCGATTTGCGTTTCGAAACGGATCTTGACCAGACGGTTGCCGATGTCATGACCAAGGAAAATCTGGTCACCGTTCCGTCCACCAATATTTCCCTCGAGGATTCAAAAAAACTCCTTCATAAACACCGCATCGAAAAGCTCCTTGTCGTTGATGAAAGCTACAATCTCAGGGGCTTGATAACCATCAAGGATATTGAAAAGATAAAGAAATACCCGCTTGCCTGCAAGGATCCGCTGGGAAGGCTCCGGGTGGGGGCCGCAGTCGGGATCGTTGATCGCGAAGAGAGGATCGCGGCCCTCCTTGCAGCCGGAGCGGATGTAATCGTTATCGATACCTCGCATGGCCATTCCGCCGGCGTCCTGGATGCCGTCCGGGATACAAAGAAAAATTTCCCAAGGTGCGAATTGATTGCCGGAAACGTCGCTACCTCCGAAGGCGCCCTGGCCCTGATAAAGGCCGGGGTTGACGCGGTCAAGGTTGGGGTCGGCCCCGGTTCCATCTGCACCACGAGAATAATCGCCGGCGTCGGAGTCCCGCAGATGAGCGCGATTCGCGATGCATACAAGATCGGCAAGGAGTACAATATCCCGGTCATTGCCGATGGCGGGATCAAGTATTCCGGCGATGTCGTCAAGGCGCTTGCAGCGGGCGCGCATACCGTCATGATCGGCAGCTTTTTCGCCGGAACCGAGGAAAGCCCGGGCGAAACGGTCCTCTTTCAGGGACGCAGTTACAAGGTATACAGGGGAATGGGTTCCCTCGAGGCGATGAAGATGGGAAGCAAGGACCGCTACTATCAGGATGATCTGGAAAACAACGCGAAACTTGTCCCGGAGGGGATTGAAGGACGGGTTCCCTATCGCGGTTCCATTTCAGCCGGGATTCACCAGTTGCTGGGAGGGATAAAGGCGGGAATGGGGTATGTCGGCTGCCGAACTATTGCTGAGTTGCACCAGAAAGCCAGATTTGTAAAGATTACCACGGCGGGGCTTCGGGAAAGTCATGTGCATGACGTCATCATCACCAAGGAAGCGCCTAACTACTGGCTGGATTAAGCAATGGGATTCTCCAATTTTGCGCATCTGCACGTTCATACGCAGTATAGCCTGCTCGACGGGATGATCCGTCTCGATGACCTTTTCAGGAAGGTGAAAGAGTATGGAATGCCGGCCGTGGCAATGACCGACCACGGCAATGTCTATGGCGCCATTGATTTCTATAAACAGGCGGTTAAACAAGGCGTAAAGCCGATAATCGGCTGTGAACTGTACGTGGCGCCGAATAAACGCACCGACCGGGCCGGAGCGGGACCGGGGGAAAACGCATACCACCTGATTGTTCTTGCCTCTGACATGCGGGGCTACAAGAACCTGATGAAATTATCGACATTGGCTTTTCTCGAAGGCTTTTACTACAAGCCCCGGATTGACAAGGAGATTCTTCGCAAGTATCATGAAGGACTCATCGGGATGAGCGCCTGTCTGCACGGAGAAATCGCCTCAGCCATCCTCCGCGGAAACAGCGAAGAGGCAGCGAGACAGGCATCGGAGTACCGTGATATCTTCGGCGACGGAAATTTCTTCCTTGAAATCATGGAAAACGGAATTCCCGAACAGAAAAAGGCAAACGAGGGCCTGCTCGAGTTGAGCCGCAGGCTTTCTATCCCGCTTGTCGCCACCAACGACTGTCATTACCTCAATCGACAGGATGCCGAGGCCCAGGAGGTTCTCCTGTGCATACAAACCGGAAAAACCCTGCGGGATGTCGATCGAATGCGTTTTTCCACCGATCAGTTCTACCTCCGTTCCCCGGAAGAGATGAAGCAGCTCTTTGCATATTGCCCGGATGCAGTCGAAAATACGGTAAAAATAGCAGAAAGATGCAACCTCGTCTTTGAATTCGGAAAATTCTATCTCCCGACCATCGAGGTGGATAAAGACGAAACGCTGGATGGCAGGCTGGAAAAAAAGGCCCGTGAAGGCCTCGCGGCTCTGCTCCCGAATCTGCTTCGCGATGGCCGGGAAGGCCTCAGGGAAACCTACGAAAAAAGGCTCGAACAGGAGCTGGAAATGATTCGGGCAATGGGTTTCCCGGGATATTTTCTGATAGTTGCCGATTTCATTGAGAAAGCGCGCGAAAAAAACATCCCGGTGGGACCGGGAAGGGGATCTGCCGCCGGAAGCCTGGTCGCCTGCGCTACCGGAATTACAAAGGTAGATCCAATCCGCTACAATCTCTTTTTCGAGAGGTTTCTCAATCCGGATCGAGTCACAATGCCCGATATCGACACGGACTTTGCCCCGGAAGGCAGAGAGCAGATATTCAATTATGTGACGGAAAAATATGGCGAAGACAGGGTTTCCAAAATCATTACCTTTGGAAAAATGCAGGCCAGGGCCGTCATCAGGGATGTCGGAAGGGCAATGGGAATGCCTTATGGCGAGGTTGACAGGATTGCAAAGCTGATCCCCAGCGTCCTCAATATCAAGCTCGAAGATGCAATCAAATCCGAAAAACTCATTCAGGAGGAAGAGAAGAACAATCCGCAGGTTAAAAAGCTGCTTGATTTTTCAAAGACGTTAGAGGGGCTGAACCGCCATGCGTCGATCCACGCCGCCGGGGTAGTGGTCTCCGACATTCCGCTTGTAGAAAGAATTCCGCTGGCGAAGAGCCTGAAAGAAGACATCGTTTTTACCCAGTTCGCCATGAATGAAGTCGCCGATGTGGGTCTTACTAAATTCGATTTCCTGGGGCTGAAGACACTTACCGTTATCAATGATGCGATTCGGTTCGTGAAAGAGGGCAGGGGAGTGGTTATCGATATCGACAACCTTCCACTCGATGACCGCCAGACTTATGAACTTCTGATGCGCGGGGATACCGATGGAGTTTTTCAACTGGAAAGCTCCGGCATGAAGGATATGCTTATCCGGATGAAACCGGACTGCATTGAAGACGTAATTGCCCTGATCGCCCTCTATCGCCCCGGTCCGATGGAAAATATCCCGGAGTTTATCGCCCGGAAGCAGGGACGGACCAGGATTGTTTACGAAACCCCTGAACTGGAGGCGATTCTTAAGGAAACTTACGGGATTATCGTCTATCAGGAACAGGTGATGCAGATTGCCGTTGCGATAGGCGGGTACAAGCTCTCCGAAGCGGACACGCTCCGCAAGGTCATGAGCAAGAAAAAAACCGATGAAATGGAGGCCCGTGAAAAGCCAAAATTCATTCAGGGCGCCAAAGATAAAAATATTCCCGAGGGGAAGGCCCTGAAAATATGGGAGCAGATGGAGACCTTCGGCAAGTACGGATTCAATAAATCGCACAGCACTGCCTACGCGATAGTTACCTACCAGACGGCCTATATAAAGGCGCATTATCCCGCGGAATTTATCGCAGCGCTCCTGACCAGCGAAAAGGATAACCGCGACAAGATCATAAGTCATATCAGCAGTTGCCGGGAGATGGGGATCAATGTTCTGCCCCCCGATATCAATGAGTCGATGAGAGACTTCAGCGTCGCCGGCGATCACGTCCGCTTTGGCCTTGCGGCGGTAAAGAATGTCGGCGCCGGCGCCGTCGAATCGGTAATCGAGGTCAGGGATGAGAGCGGGCCTTTTACGTCCTTCTTCGATTTTTGCGATCGCGTCGATCCCCGCAAGATCAATAAAAGGGTTATCGAAAGCCTGATCAAATGCGGGGCATTCGATTCGACCGGGAATAACCGCAATCAATTGATGAGTTGTTACGAAGAGCTAATGGAGAGGGCGCAGAAACGCCGCAGGGAAAAAAGCAGCAACCAGACAAACCTTCTTGATCAACTTGAAGAAATATCTTCAAGTAATGGTAATATAAATACAATAAATGAATGTGCGCTTCCTGCATTAGCCGAATGGGAGCATAAAGACCTCCTCGCTTTTGAAAAAGAGACGATTGGATTTTACATCAGCGGCCATCCGCTTTCGCCGTACAAGGAACGGCTTGGGATGATCGTGACCGCCGATTCAGCAAATCTGCGGAAAAGGGCGGATCGGGAAGCGGTGACTGTCGCCGGAATCGTCAGCAGCATCCGCGATGTCCAGACAAAACGCAAGGAGACGATGGCCTACATTGTTTTGGAGGATTTGAAAGGTTCAGTCGATGTCATTGTCTTTCCTGAGAGATATAAGAACAGCTATCAGCTCCTGCACGGCGACGCGCCGCTCCTCATCAGGGGGGTTGTTGACGCCGGTGAAGAAAATGCCAAGGTGATAGCCTCTGAGGTGACGCTGCTGACGGAAGCCGCAGAAAAATCCTACAGTGCGGCCTATTTCACGGTCGACATGAGACAGGCCGTTCCCGGCGATATAGAAACTCTTTTCCATTGCCTGCAACGGTACTCCGGAAAACTCGATGGATATATCAAACTGGTGGAGCCGCGGTGCGAAACCCTGATATACCTTGGCGAGGATATGAAAATAAACATTTCCCTCCCGCTCAAATCAGAGGCGGAGCGAATACTGGGAGCAGGTTCCATCCAATTTGTATAACGATTAATTTCACCCCCCGGGAGCGCCTGATTATTTCATCACTAAGTTTACATAACATATCTTATAGGCAGATTATTCAGATTCCTTCTTCAGCCAGTTTTTTGATCAGATTCGTCTGACTCGCAGAAAGCTTCCTGGGGACATCGACGCTGATCTTGACGAACTGGTCGCCATGCGACGCGCCGGAACCCTTGAGCGCCGGAATTCCCAAACCTTTCAGGCGGATTTTGGTGCCGCACTGCGTTCCCGGGGGGATCTTCAGCCTTTTGACAGAACCATCGATTGTGGGAACTTCAATGCTGCTGCCCAGAACAGCCTGGGTAAATGATATTGTTCTTTCGAGGTAAAGATCATTCCCATCCCTGGCGAACAAAGGATGAGGAAGCACATTAATATTCAGATATAAATCGCCGTTGGCGCCTTTGTTTATTCCAGGATATCCTTTGCCGGAGAGTCTCAGCTTCTTGCCCGTATTGATGCCGGCGGGGATTTTTACTGTAATTTCATTAACTTTTTCCTCGCTGCGGAGCGAAATCTGTTTTTCCGCGCCGGCAACCGCTTCTTCCAGGGTTATTGAAAGATTGTAATGCAAATCTTCTCCCTTTTGCGGGGCTGAGTAATTGGCATGTCCCCCTCCGAAAATATCATCGAACGATCCCCCTCCTCCGGTTTGAAAACTGAAGCCGCCCCGTCGTCCTCCGGAGCCGCGAAATCCTCCGCCGCCCATACCTCCGAAGCCAAAACCTCTTAAAATTTCATTAAGATCGACATTGCGGAATATATCTTCCTGACTGTAACGCTGGCTGAACTGGTCAGAACCATAGGTATCGTACTGCTTGCGTTTTTCGGCATCGCTTAAAACGGCATAGGCTTCGCTGATTTTTTTGAATTTTTCTTCAGCCTCGCGATTGTTCGGATTCTTGTCGGGATGATACTTCATGGCCAGTTTTCGGTAGGCCTTCTTTACCTCCTCCTGATCGACGCCTTTTTCCAATCCCAGGATCTTATAATAGTCTTCGTTCATGATATTCCACCGTTTTTATCGATTTTAAAATGCCGCACACTTCAACTCAACAGAGAAAGCTTTCTTTTTATCAAGATGCTCCTGAGCGGATCGGTTGTTCTTAAAAGCGCCTTCTGATAGAATTCAATCGCCCGCTTGTTATCTTTCAATCCCTCGTATGTTCTTGCCATGTTTGTATAATTTATCACTTCAAACGAGGATGCGCTCTTTGTTTTCATAGCCTTTTCATAGAATTCGAGGGCTTTCTTAAAGTCTTTCTTTTGTTCTTCACAGGCCCCTAAGGCGTTGTAGGCGAGCGTGACCAGATCGTTGTCCTCAGAGGCGCTCTTGATGAACGCCTGATAAGCGGATTCAGCCGCAGCATAATCGCGACGACTGTAATATAAATTGCCCAGACGGTAGTTTCCAAGAGAGGCGGCTTTGCTCCGGGGATATCGGGAGAGGAGCTCTTTCAGCCCTTTGGTCAGCGCTTCGTCGCCAGCGGGAGAACCAGCCTTCATATGGGCTGTCAAAACGCCATTGTAAAGACCTGCCGCCTTGTTTTCGTAGTTCGTCCGGTAAAGGTAAAAACCGGCGGCGATCAGGAAAACAACGGCCGCTATCCCGGCCCCGAGATATATCTTACCTATGTGAGTTTCGACAAAGGCCCTGATTTTAAGGAATAAAACAGTAAGTTTATCAGGACTTTCCAGTTCTTTCTTCTCCAACTTATGTGTCATGTCTTTCAACTATCTCCTTTGCGTGTAATAAACTGGTTAAAAACCGTCAATGTGCATGGGATATCCGCCGCATGTCAACAAATTCTCTGAGTTTGTCGATTATCAAGGCCGGAAGGCGGATGATTTTCCCGGAGCGATCCGTGCAGGCGTGCACGGTATAGCCCTCTGTTAACAGATTTGCATGCTCTGCGTCCCATATCTTGTGAATAAATTTAATGCTGGCCCGCTTAACAAAGTCTATGTCGCTTTCCAGAAGAACGAGGTCGTCATAGCGGGCTGGCAGGTGGTAATGACAGTAAGCCTGGGTTACCGGAAGATTGAACCCGAGCGACTCCACCTCCTTATAAGCGATTCCGAGTTCGCGAAAAAGTTCGGTCCGCCCTCTTTCGAACCAGCGGATGTAATTGGTGTGATAGACAATTCCCATGGCGTCGGTATCTGCATAAATAACTCTTATTTTCAGTGGCTTTTTATCCAAAGATCCTCTCCAGGTCCCCGATGAAATGTTCCATGAATCGATATCCCGGAGATACCATGTTGCCGGAATTTTTGGCATGGCCTTCCCCGAAGGAACGGCCTCTCCCCTGATTTTCACCGGGGCAGGAAGAGAGAAAGGCAAGCGGGCTCGGATCGGCAGTATGGGTTTTCAGAACAATCGGCGTCGGGTGATCGCTCAAAACGGCAAGCCGATATTCTCCCAGGCTCGGCAGGCCTTGCAGGATCGTGCCAACCACCTTCTTGTCAAAATCTTCAATTGACTTCATCTTTCCGTAAAGATTCCCCTCGTGTCCCATCTCGTCCGGAGCCTCAACGTGAAGAAAGACAAAATCGAGAGTCTGGAGAGCCGAGAGCGCCTTTTCGGCCTTGCCAACATAGTTGGTGTCCGTGTAGCCGGTCGCCCCCTCAACCTTGAGCACTTCGAGGCCGGCATAAATGCCGATTCCATTCAACAGATCAACCGCGGATATCATCCCTCCGGCAATTTGAAACCGGTCGGTCATTTTTTGTATTCGGGGCGCCCTTCCCTGCCCCCAGAGCCAGATAGACGTCGCCGGTTTCAGCCCCTGCGCGCGGCGTTCCCGGTTAACATGGTGATCGGCAAGGAACTCCCGGGAAAGCTTCATCAAGCGAGTTATTTCAAGGGCGCCCTTCCCTTCCGGCAGATGGGGCTCTGCTTTTCTGCCAGTGAAGTTGTGGGGCGGAGTCGTTTTCATCGCCGGTTCTCCGCCATGCCACACCAGCAGGTGCCGATATCCGACGCCTGGATAGAAGCGGAATTCTTTCGATCCCAGCGCGGCGTTTAAATCATTTATAATAAGGGCCGCCTCGGTTGAGGAGATGTGGCCGGCCGTAAAGTCCTCCATAAGCGGCTCCGCGGAATCGCTTAACGTTACCAGGTTGCAGCGAAAGGCGACATCTTCAGGGGCAAGCGCAATCCCCATATTGGCCGCTTCAAGCGGCGCCCTGCCCGAATAGAAGGCGGTCGAATCATACCCGAGAACGGCAAGATTGGCGACGTCGCTGCCGGGGGCGAGACCCTGGGGAATGGTGTCGATCATGCACAGCGTTCCCTCTGCTGCGATTCTGTCCATATTGGGGGTGTCGGCGGATTCGAGCGGGGTTTTGCCCTGGAGCGAGTCAACAGGGTAATCCGCCATTCCATCACCCAGTAAAATTATATATTTCATGAAAGCTTATCGTCCTCGATTCTGATCAGCATTGTTTTACCCATAGCGACATCGAGCCTGTCAATATCGGCAAGTGCCTTTTGGACATCCCGCTCCCTCGCTTTATAGGTAGTCATCACGATAGGAACCGCGCCATCCCGTCTTCGTCCCTTCTGGATAACCACCGCGATGCTGATGTCATTCTGGCCAAGGATGCCGGAGATGCGGGAAAGAACGCCCGGGCGGTCGGCAACGGAAAACCGGAAATAATAATTGGTAACGATTTCTTCAAAGGGCAATAGCTTGATATCGCAGATATTTCCCTCATCAAGAACCCTGGGAGGAACGCGTCCCACCGCACCCTTCAGGATATCCCGCGCAATATCGACCACGTCGCTGATGACGGCGCTTGCAGTTGGCATCATGCCTGCCCCCTGGCCATAGAGAAATACGGAGTCAGCCGCGTCGCCTATGATATGGAAGGCGTTGAAATTGCTGTTGACATTGGCAAGAAGGTGGGAAAAAGGCACCAGCGTCGGGTGCAGTCTCGCTTCAATGAGCTCGCCGCGCCGGATGGCAATCGCGAGCAATTTTATCCGATAACCGAGTTCCCCGGCAAAAGCTATATCCTGTTCGCCGATAGCCGCTATTCCTTCCCTGTGCAGATCGTCAAGACGCACTCTCTTCCCGTAGGCGAGGGAGAGGAGGATGGCAAGTTTGTGCGCGGCATCTACTCCTTCGATGTCAAATGTCGGATCGGCTTCCGCAAAACCCAGCCTCTGCGCTTCTTTCAGAACCGTCTCGAAGGAACCGCCCTCATCGGTCATCTTGCTGAGAATGAAGTTTGACGTTCCGTTGACAATCCCCATGATCGATTCGATCCGGTTGCCGATCAGACTTTCCCTGATCGTCTTGATAACCGGGATCGTTCCGCCTACGCTGGGTTCAAACCCGATATTTACCCCGTTTTTATGTGCGCTCCCGAAGATATCGTTGCCATAAGTCGCCAGAAGCGCCTTATTTGCCGTGCAAACATGTTTTTTGTTATCCATCGCCTTCAGGATAAAGGTGCGGGCCGGTTCGTATCCACCCATCAGCTCGATTACAATGTCGATTTCCGGATCGTTGAGTATATCGTCTGCCTTTGTCGTCAGAATGCCTTCGGGAAGATCCACCCCGCGCGGGGTGGCGATATCCAGATCCGCTATTTTCTTCAGGCGAATCTCCGCGCCGAGTCGTCCGGCGATCAGTTCGCCGTTTTTCTGGAGCAGCCTGATTACTCCCGTACCTATTGTGCCAAAACCGATAAGTCCTAAATTAATAACCCTTTTCATTTTTCATATTCCTGCAGGTTTATCGTGATAAAGTATTGATCTTATTAATATTCTTTAGTCAGCTTGTCCAACTCCGCCAGGGAAAATACCGGGCCGTCTTTGCAGACGTACTTATTGCCGACATTGCAGCGACCGCACTTGCCGATACCGCATTTCATCCGCATTTCCAGCGATGTGATGATATTTTCCTTCGAGAATCCCAAATCGAAAAAGACCGGCAGCGTAAAGCGGATCATGATGGGCGGGCCGCAGATAACGGTCACTGCGTTTTCGGAACTGGGCGCCACCTCTTTGCATACTGTGGGGACAAATCCTTCCCTGCCCTTCCACGCCGCATCTCCCTTATCAACCGTGATATTCACGTTCAGGTCGTCTCTTTTTTCCCAGGCGGCCAGTTCGTCTTTATAAAGCAGCAAACCGGGATTTCTGGAACCGTAAATAATGGTAATTTTACCGAAACGTTTGCGGTTGTCTTCATAAATCATGTAATTAATCAGGGATCGCAAAGTTGTAAAGGCAAAACCGCCACCGACAATCACCAGGTTTTTCCCTTCCAGATACTCGATCGGCCAGGAATTGCCCAGCGGACCGCGCACACCCATCATGGTTCCTTCTTCCATTTCATGGAGGGCGCCGGTAACGACTCCCGCTTTCTGCACGGTAAACTCTATATAGCCCTTCTGCGTGGGCGAGGAGGCAATCCCTATGGGAGATTCCCCTTTGCCGTAAACGGAAAGCTCGCCGAACTGGCCGGGAATATATCGGAATGCCTCTTCGTCTTCCTTATTCACGAATTTCAAACGGAAAGTCTTGATGTCCTTCGTGTCCACTTCCGTGATAATTTTAATAACTTCAACAGGATACGGTATATAAGGATTTTGCATTTGTTGCTCCATAACTATAACCTGGAAATATCTTCAACGACTTTTCTGATGTCCAGATTAACGGGACAGGATCTCACACAACGGCCGCAACCCACACAGGCGATGGCGTTAAAATTATCCACATAATACTTGAATTTGTGCATGATGCGCTGGCGCCATCTCTCCTTCTGCGAGGTTCGCGGATTGTGTCCGGACGTTTCTTTCGTGAAAAGAGGAAACATGCACGAATCCCAAGAACGAATCCGCACCCCGTCGCTTCCCGTAGCCTCATCGCTGATGTCGAAGCAATGGCAGGTGGGGCACAGATAGGTGCAGGTTCCACAGGCGAGGCACTTGCTGTGGATTGTCGCCCAGAAGGGATGCTCAAAATTGCTATCCAGAAGCGGTTTTATTTCATGAGCCGGTATTTTGGATTTGATGGCCTGCTTTGCCTTTTCGCTGATCTCCATCTTCCTGCTGTCGTCAGCCTCATCGGCTTTGAGATCGCCGAAATATTTCAGCAGTTTTTCTCCTTTGGCCGTGATGAATTCCGCCAGATAATTTGCGTCAAGCTCCGTCAGCAGAATATCCGCGCCCCCGCCGGAAAGCGGTTCGCCATCCACAGAGGTACAAAAGCAGGTAGCGTACGGCGGCTGCACACAGGTCAGAGTAATGACCGTGGTATTGTTTCTTTTGGCGACATAGTATGGATCCCTGTACTTTTCCTGATCAAAAAGCATGTCCAGGAGCGCAAAGCTCTGGGCGTCACAGGGACGAACGCCGAAAAGGACCGCTTTATCTGCCTTACTTTCTTCCTCGGAAAAGACCATTCCTTTCGGAGTGCGGGTGTATTTCATCAGCTTTTCCGTATGCGGGAAGAATACCTGCTTGGGCGCGTTTCGGGAATTGAGATAGGCGAAAAATGGCTCCGTATCTGGAGACAGGGGCGCGAAAAGCACGTTATCCTCCTGCCTTACCGGAACCCAAACCGTCAATTCCATCGCCATCTTTCTGGCGATGCCTGCAAGCACATCTTTATTGATTAACCGCTTTTCCATAATTTCCTCTAACTTATGTGCCTTCGTTTCAGCAAATCTGCCGCACCGTTAAATAAGCTTCAACTCGCGGAGCAATGGTCGCGGATCAAAGATGTGTGATTTGAAAGTCTCCTCTGCTCCGGATAATTCCATGGCCAGCGCCATTAGTTCGGTAAAATAAAATACGGGCATTTTCAAATCTGGAGAGGGACGCATGTCGAGATTATTCATGCACAAAGGACAGGCGGTAACCACACAGTTAGCTCCCGCTTCCCGAGCCGCTCGCATCAGTCTGTCAACCATGTTTACAACAATGTTTGTTTTACTGATGGACAAACTGCCGCCGCAGCAACAGGTTTTATAGGACCAGTTGTGTACATCGGCGCCGAGCGCATCCAATATGTCGCCAAGCAGGCGAGGGTTTTCGTAATTATCGAAGGCACAGACCTCCGGGGGCCGTAAAAGCAGACAGCCGTAATAGGCAACCGGCCTTAACCCGGACAATTGCTTGGTCACTTTTGCGGCCAGCGTATCCAAACCGATTTCATTATAAATAATATCTATCGGGTTGCGGATTGTGTTGCCACCCTCGTATTTGGCGCCGACGATGCCTTCAATCCTTGTTTTCAGTTTCTCGTCGGTTTTCAGATGATGCTCAGCCGTTTTGAAACGATTGAAACAGGCGGCGCAGGGAACCATGACATCCCTGTCGTCCTGCTGAGCGATAATCATGTTGCGCGCCGACAGGGCAATGGAGAGGTCGAAATTTGTGCTGTGCGCGGACGAAGCCCCACAGCAGGACCAGTCTTCAACTTCCCTGAGTTCAATTCCCAGTGCGCTGCTGACATCCCTCATGGACTGGTCATATTCTTTTCCCGTCGCATGCAGAGAGCAGCCGGGATAGTAGGAAACCTTCAACACCAACCTCCTTATTTACCAACACTTTGTTTCTAAAGAAATTTATCCCCCCGGGCCTGATTTTTTTCAAAGATGTCTTTCACGGATTTCAAATCCTTCGTCCGCGGCGACAACAGGGACAATTTGCCCTTGGCAAGCATATCGGCGCCTAAAAGCATGTCCGAAAACAAATCACCGGATTTTAATTTATACTGCACCATCAGCAGCGGCTCATTGATTCTGCCCAACATTTTGATATTGGAAAGGAATGCCTCGTGGAATTTCAGGATGTTTTTCTCGTGAGCGACAACGCCGGACTCAATTGCCATCTGCCTTAAAACATCCATCATCCGCGCTATATCCACCTCATTGGGACAGCGGGTTACGCAGGTTTCGCAGGAAAGGCATAGCCAGATGGTCGAGCTGTTGAGCACTTCAGCGCGCTTGCCGTTTTGAATCATCCTTATAACCTTGTTCGGGTTATATTCCATATAGGCAGCGACGGGACAGCCGGCAGTGCACCTGCGGCAGTGATAGCATCTCTGCAGGGGCACTCCGTCAATCCGCTCATTAACTTCATTCAGGAAAGTTTTCATATTCACCTTTTTTACCCGAACTTATTATGGGTTGTAGATAAAATCCTGCTTGTCATGTTCACCGTATTTGCCCAAGGGCGGCATCTCTTCCAGCGAAGAGCCCGCCCTGCTGCCGAAGAGTTCCCAACAATCCTTTTCTTCCTTTTTCAAATAATTGCGCAGGTCAACACCCGTCGTACAAACGGAAACACAGGAGCCGCAATCAACACAGCGGCCGACCATGTGAAATAAGCGCATACATTGAAATACCTGCGTATCGCTCTCGTCATCACCGATGCCCACCCACTGCGGCTGGCTCTGTTCGGCAAAGCACGTCGGGCAGTAACAGGAAGGACAGGCCTGCCGGCAGGCGTAACAGCGGATGCATTTACCCATTTCCTTTGTGAAGTAAGCCCAGCGCTCGGCAAGGGACTTTTTCTCAAATTCATTAATTTTTTCGTATTCATTATCCAGGTTCATGGCCGGGGCCGGAGACCCGATAATGATGTCGGAAATAACCGGATTATTAAACCGGCAGGTACGGCAGTTGTCGGCAAGAAGATCGGCCCGGGAAAGAGTTTTATCCCCGGCGGCGGTCTTGATTTTAATCTGTCCGTTTTCAACATTCCCATCCAGAATTTCTTCACCCTGCAACGTTTTCTCCAGTTTTTTCCTGTCCAGATACCCTTCGCAAGGGACGCCGATGATCTGCACTTCATCGCGTTCATACTGTCTTTCCTGGAGATGGAGAACAAGCGATCTGGTTGTACAGCCGCGGGCGACAACGCCGATAACCTTCTTTTTGCGGTCTTCCGGTTTGACGCGCTTCTGGGAATTCCTGTGATTAGTAATAAAATCATGCACATATTTAGCAATATTTTGCGTGCAGAGCTCGTTGAAGACCAGTTTCCCGGCTTCTTCCGGAGAGGTTATAAAGCAAGGGGTCGCAGTCAAAGGCAATGTTCCTGTTTCGTAGCCGATAATGACGTCAACCCTTTTTTCCAAAAACAGCCTTTTTGCTTCGTCCCGTAATTTTATTTCGATGTTTTCCACCATTGGGCTCCATCAATAATCTATTTTCCAATTAACCAATTTGCTTGATCATTTTTTCAGCAGGTCCGAGGGCCCTGACCTTGGCGGTCACACCCCTGATGACTTGCGCGAAACGGTCGCCTTCGGAGGCGGAGACCCAGGTAAATATCGTCCTGTCGCCTTCGATGCCGATGTAATTCAGGAAACTTTTTAACGCGGCAAACTTGCGGCGGGCAATCAAATTTCCCGATATATAGTGGCACTCGCCGGGATGACAACCGGAAACCAGAACCCCGTCTGCCCCTTCCTGAAGTGCTTTCACTATATAAAAAGGATTAATCCTGCCGGTGCAGGGAACCCGGATAATTCTCACATTGGGCGGATACTGAATTCTGCTGATGCCCGCCAGATCGGCGCCGGCATAGGTGCACCAGTTGCAGACAATCGCGACAATTTTGGGTTCCCATTTTTCTTTTTCCAAATTTTCAGCCATATATACTCCCTGCACGGCGCTTTTGCCGCGATGCTTATCGTTAATAAAATGCCCCAATTTGGGAAAGGATTTCCTCATTGTTAAAGCCGTTCAAATCAGCGGCGTTCATGCGGCAGGATGCCGTGCAGACGCCGCAGCCCTTGCAAAGGACGGCGTTGACCTCAGCGCAGCCTTCAATGACATTGACCGCAATCGCGCCGAACGGGCAGTTGATTTCGCAAAGCCCGCACGCCGAGCAGAGCTCCTTGTTGACAAAAGCCGTCTTTCCTTCCGCCTCAATGTAGTCCCGTGTCAAAATCATGCAGGCGCGAGAGACAGCGGCGTTTGCCTGGGTAACGGATTCATCGCTGAACTTCGGCGAATGCGCCATACCGCACATGAAGACACCATCGGTCGCAAAATCCACCGGGCGCAATTTCACATGCGCCTCGAGGAAAAACCCGTCCTGATTGGTCGGCACCTTCAACATGTTGCCGATCATCACATTTTCCGGATTGGGCACAACGCCGACACTCAAGACCACAATATCGGCAGGCAGACTGACTGCTTCATTAAGAATCGGGTCCAGAATATTTACCGTTACTTCATTACCAGCGGCAACAACTTCCGGCTTTAGCTCCTCTTCATAGGAGATAAACTTTATATTCGCCTCACGCGCCTCTTTGTAATAATCTTCCTTAAAGCCGTATGTGCGGATATCACGGTAAATGATTGTAATATCACGGGAAGGATCCTCAGCCTTCAATATCAGTGCATTCTTTATGGCCTCGCTGCAACAGAAGCGGCTGCAGTAAGGCCGCTCCTTATCGCGGGAACCGACGCATTGAATCATGACGATGTTTTTCGCCGCGGCAAGTTCCGGGGCCTTTTCGTAAATCAGGCTCTCCAGCTCTCTTTGGGTCTTGATTTTGGCGTTTTGACCGTAGAGATATTCCTGCGGTTTATTTTCAGAGGCTCCACTCGCGACAATCACAACGCCGTGCTCAAAAACACTTTCAACACCCCCGGCCAGTACGGTTGTTTTGTAATTGCCGATAAAGCCTTCAATTTTTTTGATTTGCGCGTTTTGAACGACGGTGATTAACGGATTATCATCTACCTTTTTCAAAAGGTTTATGAGGTGGTCGCGGGTATCGAGCCCTTCGAGAGTTTTATACAAACGACGGTAATTGCCACCCAACTGCTCTTCCTTCTCCACAATGAAGGACGGGAAATTCAGATCAGCCAGCGTCAGTGCTGCCGTAATCCCGGCCAGGCCTCCTCCGATAATCAAGGCTGCGTGATTGACGGGAAGCTGACCGGGCTTCAGGGGTTTTAAATAGTGCGCCTTGGCTACGGACATTCTGACCAGATCCTTGGCTTTTTGCGTTGCCGCTTCCGGTTCATGCATGTGAACCCAGGAATCCTGATCGCGGATGTTGGCCATCTCAAACAGGTATCTGTTCAGGCCGGCCTTTTCGCAATTCTCCTGAAACAGGCCCTCATGGGTACGCGGAGAGCAGGAAGCCACGACAACCCTCGTCAAATTATGCTCCTTGATGACTTCCGCCATCTTGACCGCCGTATCCTGCGAACAGGTGAAGAGATTGTCCGCAGCATAAACAACCGACGGCAGGGTTGCCGCATAATCCCTGACGGAAGGAACATCGACGACACCGCCGATATTGATGCCGCAATGGCAGACAAAAACACCGGTGCGTACTGCCTGGCCGCGCAAATCCTTTTCCTCGGGAAGCTCCTCGGCGATCGTCAGCGTGCCGCGCTGGGCGGTCAGCAGGCCTTCCGCACAGGCAGCAGCAGCGCTCGCTTCCATGACCGTCTCGGGAATGTCCTTGGGCCCACCGAAAGCGCCGCAGACAAAGACGCCGGGGCGCGACGTCTGCACCGGGTTTTCCAGGGTGGTTTTGCAGAAACCGTGCTTTTCCAGTTCGATGCCCAGGCTGGCGGATAGTTTCGGGGCTTCTTTGGGCGGCGTGAGTCCGACGGAAAGAACGACCATGTCAAATTCTTCCTCCACCAGTGTGCCGTCGGGTTTTACGTAAGTGATAAGCAAATTGTTCGTCTGCTGTAATTCTTTAATAACCGAAGGCATCGAACGGATGTAACGGATGCCGTATTCGTCTTTGGCACGATTGACAAAGCGATCAAAATCCTTGCCGTGGGCGCGAATATCCATGTAGAAAATGGTGGCATCCAGCCCATTGGCGTGCTCCTTGCCGATAATCGCTTCCTTCGTCGCGTACATGCAACATACAGAAGAGCACCAACTGTTGTTGCAGGAGGTATCGCGGGAACCGACGCACTGAATGAAGGCGATCTTTTTGGGCTCTTTGCCGTCGGAAATTCTCTGCACATGCCCGAAGAAAGGGCCGGAAGCGGAAAGAATCCGTTCAAATTGAATGCTGGAGACAACATTTTTATAAATCCCGTAGCCGTATTCACCACGCAGCCGGGCGTCGAAAATCTCAAAACCCGGGGAAGCAATAACGGCGCCGACATCAATTGTTTCTTCTTCAAAAATCATATCGTGGTCGATTGCCTTGGCAAGACAGGCATCGACGCACTGATAACATTCCGAACAGATGCCGCAGGAAAGACACCGCGCCGCTTCGGCTTTGGCTTGCTCTTCGGTGAAACCAAGGCCTACCTCATCAAAATTTGTTTTTCTTTTCTTGACCTCCATCAGGGGATACTCAACGCGTTTGACTTTTTTTACCTTGCTGTTGTCGGCATGATCTGCCAGGCCTTTTGTCCAGTCATGGGCGCGTCCCGCCCCGAGGTCCCCGCCATTCAGATAACGACCAATGGAAATCGCCGCCTGTTTTCCGGCATTAATAGCTTTGACAGCCGTTGCAGGCCCGGTTGTCACGTCGCCGCCTGCGAAAATTCCGGGCACACTGGTTGCGAAGGTTACGGCATCCGCGTCAATGTTATTCCATTTATTAATGGTTATGCCGCTCTCCTTACCGATGAAGGATAGTTCGTTGGCCTGGCCGATTGCCGGGACAACGGCATCAACTTCTATGGTAAACTCCGAACCTTTGATGGGCACGGGCCGACGTCTCCCGCTGGCATCGGGTTCGCCCAATTCCATGCGGAGACATTCAATGGCGGTGACTCGGCCGTTATTCCCGATAATCCGTACCGGCGCCGCCAGAAATTGCATCTTAATTCCTTCTTCCAGCGCCTCTTCAATTTCATCCGGCGCCGCGGGCATTTCGTCCCTCGTCCGGCGGTAAAGAATGAAGACTTCCCTGGAGCCGGTGCGAATTGCCGTGCGGACAGCATCCATTGCGACATTTCCGCCTCCGACTACCGCAACACGGTTACCCAGGAATATTTTGTCGCCGAGATTAACCCTCTTCAGGTAATCAATGCCGTGAATAACGCCTTCCAAATCCTCGCCGGGAATGTCGAGTTTGGAGCTGACATGCGAACCGCAGCCGATGAATACGGCATCATGGTTATTTTTAAGTTCAGCAAGCGTGACATCTATGCCGACACGGGTATTCAATTTAATTTTAACGCCCAGATCTTCTATGATCCTGATTTCGGCGTTGAGAATATTTTTCGGGAGACGATATTCAGGGATGCCGACTGCCAGCCAGCCTCCCGCTACCGGCAGCGCTTCAAAGACTTCAATGTCATAACCTTCGATGGCCAGGTAATAGGCGGCGGTAAGACCGGCCGGGCCGGCGCCGACAATCGCCACCTTCTTGTTTTTCTTTTCCGCTATTTCGGGAATAAATTTGGAGGCATCGTTCAAATCCAGATCGGCAACAAACCGCTTCAAGTGCATAATATCAACAGGTTGCTCAACCTCGCCCCTTTTACAGGCTGTTTCACAGGGATGGTTACAGACGCGGCCGCAAACCGAGGGGAACGGATTATCATTTTTAATGAGTTTCAGCGCTTCGCGGTATTTACCGGCGGCAATGAGAGCTATATAGCCCTGCACGCTGATATGTGCGGGGCAAGCGGCTTTACAGGGAGAAGTTCCAAGTTTATCAATGGCAAAGGCGCTGGGAATCGCCTGGGGGAAATGGCGGTAAATCGCCTTTCTTTCACTCAAATCACCGTTAAATCCGGCCGAAACGGAAACCGGGCAGACATTGGCGCAATCACCGCAACCGGTGCATTTATCGAGATTAACAAAGCGCGGGGCGCGAGTCATTTTTATTTTAAAGTGCCCCGGTTCGCCCTCGACTGTTTCCACAGTGCGCCGCGTCATTATCTCGACATTGGGATGGCGGCCTACTTCGACCAGCTTGGGCGACAATATGCAGGCGGAACAGTCATTTGTCGGAAAAGTTTTATCGAGCTGCGCCATTACCCCGCCGACACTGATCCCGTTTTCCACCAGGTAAACCTTTATTCCCGAATTCGCTAAATCGAGGGAAGCCTGAATGCCGGCGATCCCCGAACCGACCACCATTACCGCGCCTACTTTTTCGTTATCTTTCAGCACTGATCTACGCCTCGTTGATTTTTTTAATATACGCCATGGCAAAAAATATCTGATAAAATGGCAGACCTAATATGAATTTCTAACCATAATTAAACTGCCCTGTCAAGCGCAGTTCACATTCGCAATAGAGGAAATCAGAAATGCGCCCCGTGCCTAAGACCCAGAGCTATCCGGTTTTCGCCAGGGACAGTCTGCCTTCCCATCTGCGCAGCAGGACATCCCGGAGTTCAGAGTGATTCGGGTCTGTCAGATACGGATCATCATCCACAACCGAAAAGGCATCTTCCTTCGCCTCAGAGAGAATCCTGCCATCCCGCGCGATATTGGCTATCCTGAAATCGGGAAGGCCGGATTGTCTGGTTCCCATGAATTCACCCGGCCCCCGTATAGCCAGATCCTCTTCGGCAATGCGGAAGCCGTCGTTAGTCTCCTCCATAATGCGCAATCTTTTGCGGGCGTCTTCAGAGGAAGGCTTCTGAACAAGCAGGATGCAGTAAGACGGAGCACCGCCCCGGCCCACACGCCCCCTCAGCTGGTGAAGCTGGGATAGCCCGAACCGCTCCGCGTGTTCGATTACCATCAGCGACGCGGCGGGAATGTCAATCCCAACTTCAATGACCGTTGTCGCGACGAGAATGTTTATTTTCATCCCGACAAAATCACTCATAACCTGCTCTTTTTCCTTACCTTTCATCCGGCCATGGACAAGGCCGACGTTCAGCTCCGGAAAAACATTCTTGTGGAGGTGTTCCGCCATACGGACGGCATCCTTAAGGTCAAGATTTTCTGAAGCTTCTACCAAGGGATAGACAATGAACACCTGATTGCCTTTTTTAACCTCACGGCGGATAATTTCATAAACGCGCGACCGTTGCGCTTCCGAAAAAACCTTCGTCCGCGTTGGCTGTTTTCCGGGGGGCATTTCATCGATAACCGAGACGTCCAGATCGCCATAAACCGTCATTGCCAGGGTGCGGGGGATGGGGGTTGCGGTCATGACCAGGACATCGGGAATTTGCCCTTTTTTGCGGAGGGCTGCCCTCTGAACGACGCCGAAGCGGTGCTGTTCATCGATCACAACGAGCCCCAACTTTTTAAAAACAACCTTGCCCTGAATCAAGGCATGTGTGCCTACTACAAACCCACTCCGTCCGTTTTCTATTTTCTCCAGAACCTCCGCCTTTTGGGGCGCCGACAGATTGCCGGTCAGCAGCTCGCATTTGATTCCCAGCTTATCCAACAATTCAGATATATTGCGGTAGTGCTGTTCGGCAAGAATTTCGGTCGGGGCCATAATTGCCGTCTGATATCCATTCGCACAGGCAACCACGGCAGCGACAGTCGCAACAATTGTCTTTCCGGAGCCCACATCCCCCTGTAAAAGCCTGTTCATAGGCAACGGAGAGGCCATGTCTTTCCCGATTTCCGCGATAGTGCGACTTTGGGCGCCGGTTAGAGAAAAAGGGAGGATATTGTAGAGATTGCGCAGCATCTCCGGATTGACGTTGAAAGAAATGCCCTTTTCGAGAAGCTGTCCCTTTTTTCTCAAGGCCATTCCCAGTTGAAAAAAGAAAAACTCATCATAGATGAGCCGCCGATGGGCCGCCGAATGCATCTGTTGATAGTCATCGATATTGTGGTCGTTATCGGGGAAATGGACCATACGAAAAGCATTGCGAAAATCCATCAGGGAGCGGCTTTTGATTATATTTTCAGGGATCGGGCTCATCATGAGGGGCGCAAAGTCGCGCACAGCTCGCCACGTTATCCGCCGAATAGTTTTTTGGGGAAGCCCGGCTGTTTCGGAATAGATCGGCACAATCCTCTTGAAGTGGAGGAGCTGATCCTCACCTTCGCTGAGAATCTCGAAATCAGGATGGATTATTTCCCGTTCAAAAGGAAACCCGACAATCACGCCGGCAAGGATGACGCGGGCGTTTGGCTTAAAGGCATTACGAAAAAACAGTTCCTGTCCTTTAAACCATTTGGCCTTTATAACCCCGGAAGAGTCCTCGATTAGAGCTTCGAACACCTTTTTCCTGCCATAGAAACGCAGCTCAGCATGCACGACTCTGCCTACGACAATCTGCTTTACTCCAGGGACAGTTTCCGCGATCAGGGAAATATGCCGGCGGTCTTCGTAGCGGCGGGGGAGAAAGTAGAGAAGCTCCTCTATCGTTTTTATATCTTTACGGGTGAAAAGAGCGGCTATCCTCGGTCCCACCCCGGAGATAGAAGTAATAGGAAGGGAAAGGGCAGTTTGCACACGTAACGCCCCCTCCCCGCCTTTTCCATTTTCACTAACGGAATCTCTTTGCAGAATGCCTTTCAAATCGGCAAGCGCTTTGACTGCATTATCTATCCGTACTTTCTTCTCTTCGGCGCCTGACCCATCATAATCGAGAAACAGCCTTGAAAGTTCATTGATGATGGCATCCCTATCCTTAATCCGGGTAAGTTTATTGCCCTTGGGATTGACAGCTCCTCGGAGCTGCTTCAGAAGAGACGTCATCGCCTCGCCGAGATTTTCGACAAGCGACAGGCGGCTGTAAGAGTTCCATGCTGCAAAAAAAAGCGGCGCCTCCATTTTTTCGATGATTTTTAATAATGGCTCCATCTTTACCCTGGTCGTGGACATGAGGAAATTTATAGAGAGAACTTAACAAACGTTAGTTTTTTTAGCATATTATACATTTAGAGACAAGTAAATAATTGACTTTATGATAAAGCTAAGATAATAAACGGCTGGCGGTTTATGAACATTAATCTCCTATTTATGAACATTAATCTGCGTTTTGAGGATTTTTAAATTATCGTTTGGGGAGAGAAGCTGAATGACCGACAAACTTACTTACAGAAAATCTGGAGTTGAC
>CAZKHU010000034.1:0-25175 GCA_964552725.1 uncultured Syntrophus sp. | reverse complement strand
CACCCTCGGCCAATGCCCCGCTCGCTCCCATCCATGTCAAGGCGATCCCCGGCAATACCCAGGCCACCGTCACCTGGGATCCGGTGATCGGGGCAACCGACTATTACGTCACCGTCTCGGCGACGCCGGGCGGAAACTACCTATCGTCCGGCGGTAGCACTGCGAACACAAGTTTCACCGCTCTCGACTTAACGAACGGGTCCCCATACTATTTCCGGGTACAGGCCTTGGGCGGCACCTACTCCGGCTTCTCTGCCGAGGTCAGCGCGATACCGTCTGCGGACTTGCCGCTGGCACCGGACAATTTGAGCATGACTCCCGGAAATACCCAGTTGAGCGTCCGCTGGGATGCGGTTGGCGGCGCCACAGGTTACCGGATCTACCGAAGAACCGACGGAAGCGCCTGGTCGTCGGATCCTGTAGGCGCGACAACGGGCACCCTCTTTACCGACCCGATGCTTCCCAACGGCACCCAATACCACTATCTGGTGGCGGCCGTAAATGAGAAGGGCGCCGGCGCCTGGTCGCGTTTTGAAGCTAACGGCATACCTTCGGCGAAGGCGCCGCTCGCCCCCATCAACGTCACGGTGATTCCCGGCAATACCCAGAGCACCGTCACCTGGGATCCGGTAGTCGGGGCAACGGGCTATTATGTCACCGTGACGACCACTTCCGGTGGAAACTATATATCGGCCAGCGGCAGCACTTCGGACCCGAGCTTCACCGCTACCGACTTAACGAACGGATCTCTTTACTACTTCAGGGTACAGGCCATGGGCGGCCTTTACTCCGGTTTTTCTGCCGAGGTCAGTACCACGCCCTCGGCGTCCCTGCCGCTGGCGCCGGTCAATTTGAGCATGACTCCCGGAAATACCGAGCTAAGCCTCCGCTGGAACCCCGTGGTCGGCGCCACGGGTTACAACGTTTACCGGAGGACGGCGGGAAGCGCCTGGACGTCCGCCGCGATCGGCTCTCCTGTCGGAACCCTCTTTACCGACACCGGCCTGATCAATGGAACGAGCTATCGTTACACCGTGGCCGCCGTGAATGCCGCTGGCGCCGGGGCGTGGGCCACGAGGGTGAGCGGCACACCGACCGGGGACAGCACCTCCGCCCCTGTCCATGTCACGGCGACGCCGGGCAACCAGCAGGTGACGGTTACCTGGGATCCGGCGACCGGCGCGACGAACTATTATGTTACCGTGTCCGCCGCACCGGGCGGCCCGGCCCTCTCCGCCAACAGCGGCTATGGAGCGGGAACGAGTTTTGTTACGACGGGGTTGACGAACGGCCAACCCTACTATTTCCGGGTCCAGACCATCGGCAATGGATGGTCCGCCTTCTCCGCCGAGGTAACCGCGATCCCCAATCCCGATGCGAATATCGGCAACATCTCCGGCAGGGTGCAAGTCAACTTCGCCGGCAACAGCAGCCTGGGCGTCGGAAACGCCACCATCTCTTTGGAGGGAACCGGCTATTCGACCACCCCGGACAAGAACGGTGACTTTACGCTGCTCAATGTCCCCTTCGGCAGCTATCAGCTCATCATCACCGCCCCGGACATGGACCCTGTCACCCAGGACATCTCCCTCTCCGCAGGAAGCCTTGCCGTCAACATCCCCAAGATGGTCGTCTCTTCCTCGACCTGTCCGACCGTCACACCGGGCGATGCGGACGGCGACAATCTGGCAAATATGGAGGACGTAATCTATCTGTTGCAGATTCTCTCAGGCCAGAGATAGGAACAAAAACACAGAAGAGTTTGCCGGAAAAAACCCGAAAAGGGTGGACAGCGAGCGGAAGTGGCGCCGTTGAGGGGATTGGCGGAAGGCGGGTCTCCGGCTTTCGTGGTCGGTATCGGGGCCAAATCGGGCGCCTTGTGTCTTATCAATTAATAATCAATCAATTTGAGCCAATTGCAAAACTATTTGTCATTCCCGAATGTTTTTATCGGGAATATGGTTTTTCAGGCAGTTAGAACCAGATTCCCGCTCAGAATCGTTGCGGGAATGACAGAAGGGGGAGTTTTGCAATTACCTCAATTTGCCCGAACAGTTACGCGGATTGTTTTATAATATCGAGGAATATGGCTCCGTACTGCTCCTGTTTCGCCGCGCCCACACCGGAAATCGTGGAAAACTGTTCCAGGGTTTTTGGCTTGCGCTGGGCCATCTCCCTGAGACTCTTGTCGCTGAAGATCATATAAGCGGGAATGCCCTTGCTTCGCGCCAGTTCCGCACGGCGGGAGCGCAACCGTTCGAACAGTTTTTCATCAACATTTTCCCATTGTTCCGCCCGTCGCGATTTTCGCTTCGCTTCGATTTCCTTCTTCTTTCCGGCAACGAGAGGCTTCGCCAGCAGCGGCATTGCCTTTCCCCGCAGCAGTTCCCAGCCCGCTTCGGTAATCGCGATCGTCATGAATTCGCCCTCGCGGCGCAGAAACCCCTGGCCGATCAGTTGCTCCAGCATGTAGCGAATATAATTCTTCGTTTCCCCCTGCATCAAGGCAAAGGTGGAAAGCTTGTCGTGCTCCCACTTTTCGATCGCCGGAGTTATGTTTCCTTTGAGAATTTCGACGATATGGGCCGCACCGAACCGTTCCTTGACCCGGGCGACGCACGAAAGGACCTTCTGTCCGACAATCAGCGGCTCCTCGACCGTCTCAACCTCCTCGAGACAGTAATCACAGGCGCCGCAGTTCGATCGCGGATATTCCTGGGCAAAGTAACGGGACAGATAGCGGTGCCGGCATTCAGGACGCACGCAAAATCCGTACATCGCCCCCAATTTTGCGAGCATTACCTCCTTGTCCGGCGAGTCGCGAAGCATATATTCCCAAATCCGGTAATCGCTCCCCGCATAGAAAAGGGTGCAGTCGGCGGGCAGACCATCGCGGCCGGCGCGGCCGGTCTCCTGCTGATAATGCTCGATCGATTTCGGCATCGCCGCATGAATTACGTAACGGATATTGGAGCGATCCACCCCCATCCCGAAGGCAATCGTCGCGACAATAATATTGATCTTTTCCGACGAGAACTCTTCCTGATTCATTCTGCGCTCTTTGTCCGACAATCCCGCATGATAGGGGCAGTTCCTGTGCCCAAGCTCGTTGAGTTTTTTCGACACCTCATCGACGTCCGCCCGCTTCAGGCAGTAGATGATTCCAGGCTCGTCCGGGTGTTTCCGTATCGCCTCCGTAATTTGTCCAAGCAGGTTTCCGGAACGGGGTAAAACACGGTAGGTCAGATTGGGGCGATCCACACTCCCCATGTATATTTCAGGGTCTTGCAGCTTTAACTGCGCAACAATGTCCCTTTTCACCTCCGCTGTTGCCGTCGCCGTAAAGGCATGAACCCCTGCTCCGGGAAATTCCCTTTTTATGATCTTCAGGTGACGGTAGTCTTCGCGAAAATCGTGCCCCCAGTGGCTTATGCAATGCGCCTCGTCAATGACGAAGAAGGAAATCTTCACCCCTTTGAGGAGTTCGAGCGTATGGTCCATCAACAATCTTTCCGGGGAAAGGTAGAGCAGTTTCAGGCGGCCGGTTTTAATTTTTCCGATCACCGCGGTCTGCTGCGCCCCCGACAGGGAGGAATTTAGGCATTCCGCGGGAATTGCCAGTTCCTTCAGAAAATCCACCTGATCCTTCATCAGCGAGATGAGCGGCGAGATGACCACAGCCATCCCTTCCGCAATCAGCGCGGGCAATTGAAAACAGACCGATTTCCCGCCGCCGGTCGGCAGAATCGTCACTGTATCCCGGTTTCCAAGAACAGAGAGAATCACCTCCTCCTGAAAAAGGCGGAAGCTCTGATACCCCCAATATTTGTTCAGGGTTTGAAGAATCGTTTTTTTCATGCTGACAATAATCTTCCGCGGTCAATATGCCCCAGCAATATCTCGTTGACATGCAGGTCCGTCCTGCCTATACTCCCTCGCCCAAAACACTGCGTCTTGTCAAACAAAATGCGCAGTCACCGGAGAAGCGGCGTTTTAGGCAGCCCGGCCAATCGGGAAATTCTTAATCAGGGAGACTTGAGGCCATGATGGTTATTGACAGCCACCTCCACCTTTTCACCGCAAAAATCATCGATAACGTGTCGCGCCGCAAGGATTTGGTGACTCTGCTGAACCTGCAAGCCGAAGGCGCGCATGCCCGCCTGGATATCGCGGCGCTGGCCGCTTCCATGAAATCCGCGGGCGTTGCCGCGGGGCTTGTTCTGCCCACTGCCGCGGCCGCGGACGTTGGCAGGATCAACACAATCTTTATCGAAAAGGCAGAGGCTGCGGATTCTTTGCACACAGCCGGCACCCTTCATCCAGCTTATCCCCACAACCGGGAAGAAATCGCCAGACTCAGCCGCCATGACATCCGGGGCATAAAACTGTGTTCCTTTTCCCAGGGTTTTGTGCTGGACGCCCCTGCGACACTGGCCCTTTTCGATCTGATCGACGCCCATAACCGCAGCGGCGCAAATCCCCTTTTCGTCGTCCTCGACACATTTTATCAAGCCGATAAATACTTTGGGACGGACCAGACCTTTACGACAAGGCCCTCCCAAATCGCGGCCCTGGCCCGGCATTATCCGCACACGGTCTTTATCGGCGCTCACATGGGTGGCTTGGCTGCCTCTTTCGAACAGCTCTGGCGGGAGCTGCCCCCCTGCGACAACCTGCTGCTTGATACTTCCAACGCGGCCCATACCCTGACACAGGAGCAGTTTGTCGCCCTGCTCAAACGCTTCGGCCCCCGACACATCGTTTTCGGCACGGACTGGCCCTGGTTTCTGCACGAGGCCGAGATCGCCCTGATAGATGAACTGACCAGTGCGGCCGGGTTCAATCAGCAGCAGAAAAACGCTGTCTTTTATGACAACATGGCCGAACTGCTGTCGATATAAATCGGTCAGAGCAGGGCATGCACGGGGGTAGACAGGCAATCACCCTTCCAGCGGCAAAGAGACCCGGACAAGATCGTCGGAGGAACGGCTGCGGGTCATGCCGAGCTTTTCGCACAGAGAGGTCATCCGGCCATTCGTCGGTTCCAGAAATCCATAGAATTCCTGCAATCCCCTCTCCACCGCAATCCCGATGAGCACATCGAGGAGCTTGGACGCAAGCCCCCGCTTCTGAAACTCGTCATGGACGATAATCGCGAACTCTCCGGCTTTCCCGCCATTTACGTCAACGGTCAGACTGCCGATGCCGACAAGCCGTCTTTTTTTGTCGGAACGCGTCTCCGCTACGATCGTCATGTCCCGGTCATAGTCTATATTACAGGAGCGCACCAGCATTGCATGGCTGATGTTTCTGATGTTCTGATAATAGCGGGAACGGATGGTCTCCTCCGAACAGGTAGAAAGCATCTCGTACGCCAGAGGCTCGTCTTCGGGACGGATGGGCCGCAGAATCAACTCGGCGCCGTCGCTCAAACGCCACGGCGTTACATGCCTTGTCGGATACGGGGCAATGGCCAGGTGGCTATAGGGAGGAAAATTCCGCGAAATGACCTCCCGATCGAGCAAGATCCGGACGTCCAGGGCAACGGCTTTTCCCTGACAGACGGCCAGCGGGCTTATATCCATCTCCAGTATCTCGGGGAAATCGACGATCATCCGGGAAAAACCGACCAGGATCTTTTCTATCTGGCGTAAATCGGCGGGCTGTTTTCCCCGAAATCCCTGAAGCATCCGGTAAACGCCGGTCTCCTCCATCAGCAGCCTTGCGAGTGTCTGGTTCAGCGGCGGCAGGCCGACGGAAAAATCCCGTAAAATCTCCACGCCGATGCCGCCATGCCCGAAGAGGATAGCCGCGCCGCAATCAGCGTCCTTTCTGGCCCCGACAATCAGCTCGTAATCGATATGCTCCAGCATTTTCTGGACAACCACCCCGCGCACCAGCGCCTGGGGGGCAAAGCTGCCCACCCCTTCCATGATTCGCTGAAAAGCGCTGCGGAGGGCGATTTCGCTGTCAATGGCCGTCACCACTCCTCCAACATCCTGTCTGAAGACGATGTCCGGCGAGGCAACCTTGAGCACCACCGGGTATCCTATGTCACGGGCCGCGTCCACCGCCTGCTCGACGGTTCCCGCCGTTCTGGCGGCGACAACGGGGATGCCGTAGTTGCGGAGAAACTTTTGGGATTCATCCTCAGTAAGAAGCAACGAATCTCCCCGGCTGGAGCGTCTGATGATCGCCTTGAGATGATTTTTCGGCGGCGTTTCGTCAAGGGGGAGCTCCGCCGGCGTTTCATGAATAATGTGCAAATTGCGTTCGTACTGGCTCATGTATATGTACGCGCGCACGGCCGCTTCCGCCGACTCGTAGGCAGGATTCCCCTTTTCCTGCATCAACCGGCGCCCCCGCTGGACATCGCTTCCTCCCATCCAGGCCGTAAGCAGCGGCTTGTCCGTTTTTGCGGAAATGGCGCTCAGCGCCTCCGCCAGCTCTTGCGAGTCGGCAAAATCTTGAGGCGTATATACCGTCAAGAGACCGTCCACCCCCGGATCCCTGAGAACAATCTCCGCCGCCGCCGCATAACGGGATACATCGGCGTCACGGAGCAGATGAACGGGATTTTCCCTGTTCCACCAGAGGGGAAGCGCCCCATCGAGAGTCTGAATAGTTTTTTCGGATAGTTCGGCAAGTTTTCCGCCTTCAGCAAGCAACTGTCTGGAGGCAATAACGCCGATGCCCATGGCGTTCGTCAGGATTGCCAGGCGCGGCCCCCGGGGGCGATTTCCGGAGGAGAGAAGGCTTGCCGCGTTAAAGAGATCATGCGCCTCCCGCACCCTTACCACGCCGATGCGGCGAAAAAGGGCATTCAGAACATCTTCATGGCTGGCCATCATTCCGGTGTGGGTCAATCCATGGCAGTTGCCTTTCTTCAAACCCGGAGGTTTGAGCAGGATAATCGGTTTGACGCGGGCAAAACAGCGCGCAGCGCTGACAAAGCGCTTAACGTCGCCCCGAATTTCCTCCATGTAGAGAATAATGCTCTTTGTGTTCGGGTCTTCAAAAAGAAAATCTATGACATCCCAGAATGTTACATCTATCGCCGAACCAAGGGAAATAACGGCGCTGAATCCTATATGGGAGCTGATCCCCCAGTCGAGGAGGGTTCTGCCGAAACTTCCCGCGTCCGAGATAAACGCGATACCCCCCCCTTCCGTGTCCCCCCTGAGGAAAGTGGCCTGGAGATTCACCGCCGGCCTGACGATCCCGAGGCAATTGGGGCCCACGATTCTCATTCTGTATGCCTGATTGATCTTTATGATCTCTTCTTCGAGACGGGCGCCCTCTTCGCCGGTTTCCCTGAAACCGGCCGAAATTATGATCAGCCCTCCGACCCCGGCCCGACCGCAGGCATCCACGACCCCGGGAACGGTTGCAGCGGGGGTCGCGATTATCGCCAGATCGATTTCTTCAGGCACAGAAGCTATATCCGGCCAGCAGGCCTGGTCGAGCGCCTTTTCGCGATGCGGATTGACGGGATAAATTGCGCGGCTGGAGGAAGCAAGGACATTCTCCAGAATCGCCCGTCCAAACGACCCTTCCTCGTCGGTCGCGCCGATCACGGCGATTGTGCGCGGATTGAAGATTTTCTGCAGATCTCCCATAACATTGCTCCTTTTCCCAAATCCCGCGGCGCCGGAGAATTGTCCCCCTTTTCTGCGCTGCATCTTTACGGAAAAAACAATCTGCTTATCGTTAACGAATATGAAGATTGGGCGACAATAACGATGTTCCACCGTAAATGCAATATATTTCCGCTGAATAGCCTCTGGCTGCAAAGCCGGCAAAATTAGCCGGCCTGTCTCCGGCGCTCCTTGCCATCGTCAGCGATCAGCTTAACGGAAGGGCTGGCTTTCGGCGCATTTGCAAATAAAAAGCAAAAGAGGACAGCCCTTGCAGGCTGCCCCCTTTTGCTTGCTCGTAAAAAATCCTTGCAGCGCCTTCCGGCCTGCTTAATGGCCGTACAGCAATGACGGAAGCCACAACCCGATCGCCGGAAACATGTACAGCAGGAAGATGGCGAATACCTGAATCGCCATGAAAGGCAGCATCCCGAGAAATATCTGGTTGAGCGTCACATGCGGCGGAGAGACACCCTTCAGATAGAACGCGGCCATCGCCGCCTCCGTGGGGGTCGCCAGACCGGCAATGATCGAACCGAGAACCCCGATGATCAGGATGGACAAGGGGAAGAAGGATTTGAGAAGCATCTTGAATATCTCAAGACGGACGAACGTGAAGATCGCATAAAAAAACGCGAGAGATAAGATACATATGCCCAGGGCAAGCCAGTAGCCTGTCGGAGCCGGGAGTCGCCCGGACGGCGCGGCCGGAGAAACAGGCACGGCAGATGAAGCGGGAGGCACGGTCGCTTCGGCAGAAACTTGCGGGCTTTCCGGGGCAGCTTACCGGGCAGCCGGTTCCTCCGGAGCTGATTCCGCAGGAGGCTCCTGCAAATCAGACTCCGCAGCCGACTCCTCCAACCCAGATTCCGCAGGGGGTTCCTGCAGGCCGCCACTTTCAGGTTCGGCAATGTCCGTCGTCGCCACGGAACCCATTTCCTGCAAACCGGTGGTATCAACCACTTTTGGCGCCGTCACGACAAGGTAGATCGCCCCCATGATCAAGGCTGAGGCCAGTAACGGCAGAAAAGCGATTAAGAGGTGTTTCAACAGTGTCTGCATGGAAACGGCATTGTGTGTGCCCTTATAGACTTTGCCAACGATTTGAAAAGCGGAGACTGCAGGCAATAACCACAAAAACAGCCATCTCCTGCGTCAAACTAAAGAGAATTTCCATAAAGTCCCCGCTGCTACTCCGGAAATGGTTTTGCCTTTTCGATCAGCATGATCGGGATATCGTCCTTTATCTCATAGAACAGCCGGCATTTTTCGCAGATCAGGCCGTTTTCCTCCGCAGGCGTCTCCAACGGCCCCTTGCACTGGGGACACGCCAGAATATCCAGTAATTCCTTTCTGATTGCCATTTTTCCCTCCAGAAATTCCTTTTCCTGCCCTCTCGACAAATCGTCACGAAGACTCCTCCCCACAGGAGCATTGCCCGAGAAGGCAGGAACCATCTCATCTAACTCCTGATTTATACGTCCCCAATGCCGGCGCCTTTAGTCATCGACAGCGACGCGGCGTACTCCCCCAGTTTGTCGCGCACCGCGTCAAAGACCTCTTCGACCGATATCTCCGTCATGCAGCGGGGCTCCGGGCACTGCTTGCGAAAGCAGGGGCTGCAGGGGGTGCCTGTGCTGATAACCAGATGCCCGGGGCCATAGGGACCTGTGCGGGCGGGGTCGGTCGGACCGAAGAGCGCTATAGTGGGCGCCCCGACCGCCGCGGCAATGTGCATCGGACCTGTGTCGGTCGTCACAACGATTTTTGCCCTTTTGTAGAGCGCTGCCAGCTCTCTCAGCGAAGTCTTGCCGCCGAGGTTCAGCGCTTTTTCGTTCATCAGTTTCCTGATTCTTTCAAGCGGTTCCGCGTCTCCCCCGGTCAGAACAACCGCCATTCCCAGCTCCTGCGATATCCGGTCGCCAAGACGGGCGAATTTTCCGTCTTCCCAAAGCTTTGTTTTCCAGAAGGCAACCGGATTTATCGCGATGAAAGGCGGCAAAACCCGCTGCGGGGAAACCATTCCCTCGAGGAGCAGCTCTCTGACTTTTTTCTCCTCGGAAGCGCCGATGCAGATTCCGAATTCCGGCATCCCGGCAGGGCAGGTTTTCCCGTCCTCACGGGCGAGATAACGGACAAAATCGAGATAGCGCTCCACGGCGTGCTTCCCCATCGCTTCCGGTATCTTTTCCGTGTAGAAAAATCCGCTTCCCTCCTGGAGACTGTCATATCCCAGCTTTCGTTTGCCGCCGCTCAAAAAAACGAGCGCGGCGCTTTTGAACAGGCCGTGAAAATCAATCACCAGATCGTATTTTCGCAGACGCAGCTCCGCCAGAAATGCACGCATTTCCCTGAACGGCTGCCGGATCTTTCCCTGTCGCAATTCCCTCAGCCACCGCTTCCGGCCCGAGACGATCACCCTGTTCAGGGCCGGGTGCTCACGAAGAAGATCGGAGGCCGCTTCCTCGACTGCCCAGGTGATGTCGGCCTCCGGCCAGCAGCGCCGCAAAGCAACAAGCGAGGGCAGCGTATGGATTACGTCGCCGATCGCGCTTAACTTGACAATCAGGATGTTCACGGTCTCTCCCTGCCCCGGTCGGCAATTATCCATCTGACCGCCGCCTCGAGATCTGCCGCTGCGTGCGCCGGCCTGCAGATCGCTGTCCCGGCGGCTGTTTCCCGCCCGGAAGCGGCCAGGATCGCGGCAGACTCCTCGCCGTACCCCGTCTGCACCAGCACCCCCCTCACGCCGATGCGGGCGCCCGCCTCGATATCCTTCAGCGTATCGCCGATGATATAGGAATCATCCAGCGACAGATCAAGCTCTTCCGCCGCCCGGAGAAGCATCCCCGGCGCCGGC
The DNA here is from genome assembly GCA_964552725.1 of uncultured Syntrophus sp. Classification (GTDB taxonomy): domain Bacteria; phylum Desulfobacterota; class Syntrophia; order Syntrophales; family UBA5619; genus DYTH01. The sequence continues at coordinate 14,678 of CAZKHU010000034.1, read as the reverse complement.
TTCCGGCAGGAACAGGACTGCAGATACTCCCCCTGTCCGCCCGTCGGGTGGTGGGGACAGTAATAGAAGCGGTCGATCCGGGCGCCTTCCCTTTCCAGAAATTTCTGCATCTTCCCGTGTATCGCCGCGACCATCGACTCGTCAAAAAAACCGCGGGCGACCCCCGACTGGTTCGTGACGACAATCGCCTTCATGCCGCTTTCGTTGATCAGGCGGATCGCCCGGGCCGCGCCGGGCAACATGCAAAGCTTCTCCGGCCGGTCCAGATAACCGACCTCCTCGTTGATCGTCCCGTCGCGGTCGAGAAAAACGGCGGCCTGTTTTCTGTCTTTTGTTTGCATCACCCCGCCTCCCTTAGAAGCAGTCTCCGAGCCGTTTCGCAGACCTCTGCGACCGTTATCAGTTTCATGCAGCGGAAATCGGTCGGGCAGACAGGCTTCAGGCAGGGACTGCACGGGACATCGTGATGAATCACAACGCTTTTTTCCCCGGCCGGCGACGTCGTCGCCGGGTTGGTTGAGCCGAAAAGGGCCACCGTCGGGACCCCGAGCGCTCCGGCAACATGCATCAATCCGGAATCATTGGAAATAAAAATATCGCAACGGGCAATCAGGGCAATCGCCTCCTGCAGATTTGTCTTTCCCGCAACGTCGATCAGCTTGTGGCGGGCGTGTTTTTGCACCTCCGCGGCGCACGGCCGATCCGCCTCGCTTCCGAAGACAATTGCCTGCGCCTGAAATTCATCGCCCAGAAGATCAGCAACAGCGGCAAAGCGGTCTGCAAGCCATCTTTTGGCGGGGCCATACGCGGCCCCCGGGGAAATGCCAATCCGAATGCCCTTTTCGGCGATGCCGAAACGGGAAAAGAGCGACTCCGCAAGGGCGGTGTAATCCTCTCCCGGATGAAGTTTTGGTTCCTCCGCAACCGGAGGGCAGCCAAGCGCCTGAACCATGGCAAGGTAGTAGCCGCTCTGCGGCACCCGGCGGATTGCCTCCGTCCGGCGGACCGAGTGGGTAAGCAGCATTCCCCGGCCGTCGGAGTTATAGCCGGCGCGCAGAGGGATCCCCGCCAGCTTCGCGATAAGGGCCGCCTCGATCGCGTTTTGCAGCAGGATGGCGCAGTCAAAATCTTTCCGCCGGAGTTCTTTAGTCAGACGCAGTTTTCCGAACACCCCCGCATGCCGCCCCGGCTCTTCGAAGACGATAACTTCGTCAATCTGTTTCGATAGTCGATAGACCTCGGCCACCCAGGGCTTCGCGAGGACGGATATCCGTGCATGCGGCCACCTGGCGCGGATGGCGGCAACGGCGGGCAGGGTCATCACGACATCCCCGATCCAGTTGGTTCCACGGATCAACAGCCGCTCGATCTCTCTCTCGGGAAGTATTTTGTTGCCCCGGACATTCAGGGGAATCTTTTTTTCGACAGCTTTCATCTCAAAATTTCTGTAACAGTTTTACCTGCTTTTCGGCGGAATCTGGCAGAGCTGCGTCTTCCAGCGCTGGTGCACCCAGAGCCACTGCTCGGGATATTTCCGCACCAAATCTTCAATAACCTTCGTAAAGCGCTGCGTGTTGGCGACTACATCCGCGTCGCGCTCCCCCGTGTCGATAATTTCCATCTCCGGTTCGATAACGAGGCGATAACGCCCCTCCGCCAGCCTGACCAGATAGGCGGGCAGCACCGGGGCGCCGCTGTGGAGGGCAAGATGCGCAATGCCGCTCGTCGTGCAGGCGGGTCTCCCAAAGTAATCGACAAACACGCCCTCGTACCAGTCCGTGTTCTGATCGATCAGAATCCCGAGCATCCCGTTTTTCTTCAGCGTGCGCAGCATTGACCGCATCGCATTTTCCTTCGGGAGCGGCTTGTTGCCGGATGCCGACCGCACCAGGGAGACAAGGCTGTCGAGAAGCGGGCTGTCCAGGGGACGGTAGATAACGACTGCCGGTTTGACAAGCAGGGCGATCGCCGCCGCCTCCAGCTCCCAGTTCCCGAAATGGGCGCTGAACAGAATAACGCCGCGCCCCTTCGCGAGCGCCTGTTCGCAATTAACAAGTCCCTGCGTTTCGACAATTTCCCGAACATTTTCGCTGGTAAGCTTCGGGATATCAAAAAATTCCGCCGCCACTGTCCCCAGCGTCCGATAGACGCCGCGGGCTGTTTTCAGTATCTCTCCGTCCGTTTTCTCCGGGAAGGCGCGCCGGAGGCTGTAGAGGGCTATCATCCGCTGGCGGGGAACAAAACAGTAAAACAGCCTGGCAAGCCCGATGAACATCCTTCTGCGCAGCAATACGGGAATTGTCTGAAAAAAAGCCAGAAGAATGCCGGCAAGCTTGCGGCAATTGCCCCGCAAACTTTCCTGCTTCCCGGAAAAATCTCCTTCGGGTCTCATTTTGCCTGCCGTTTCCACCCTGCTGATTGCATCTCCTTCACAGCATATCCTTTCGGTAACAGGTACATTGACACAATAGCCGGTCTAAGGCAAGGATGGAATCGCGGCTGCTCCGGGGCAGCAGGATACCAGGGGACACTGTCCAGCATGGAAAAACGCCCGCGTCAGCCCTTTCTTTTGGAAACAAACCGGAATAGATGGTAAACTGCCAGCCCCGCCAGAAAGCCGCCGGCCATATTTGCGGCCAGGGAAACGATCACCGTTGCGGCCAGGGGAATGATCTCCCTGTCCAACCGGATATCCCCGGCAAACCTTGTAAGTTCTATGCCTACCAGAAACATCATGGCGCCGATGATGGCGGTGGGGAAGAAACCAAACAGCCCGGCGATGGAGGCGGCCAGAAACAAACCCATGAAAATTTCAAGCAGCCCCTCAATGATGTTTGTCCCCCCCGTGCGCGCCCCGAAATAATATTGCCCGGCTAAGCCGCCGGCCCCGTGGCAGATCGGCATTCCCCCGAAAAAAGGCAGAATCAGGTTCATGATGCCTTGATTCCAGGAAAGCTGCCGCACGCCGACAACCGTCCCCGGCCAGTATGCCTTGATCAGGGAAGAGGTGGCAATGGTTGCGTTTGCAATTGTCAAGGGGACCTGGGAAAAACCGGCGAGCAACAGCGTCTGCCAGATTTCCTCCATACGAAAACCCGTAAAATGGGGAAACCGGAGGGAAGGGGGACTGACTTGCTGCAACTGCCCTTTGATAAACATGATGGCCATTCCTAAAACCACCAGCACGATTGCGGCCGGGGCATGGCGATTCTGCCGCAGCGCCAGCACTATAATGATGGAGACGATGCCCAGCGCCCACCCGGTAGAAATCATTTTGAACGCCTCTACGGCCAGGAGTATCCCGAGGGTAATCTGGATCCCGCGGATAACGGAATTGGGCGTCACTTTTCCAATCCAGACGATAACGCCGGTCAACGCGAAAACTATCCAGATAAGCCCCATTGCAAACCCGGATGCATAGACCATCGAAGGCGACCAGTGCTGGGCGATGGCCACCACCGCCAGAACCTTCATGGGTTCAATCGGCATGGGGAGTCGGTAAATGAGACCGGTTGCGATATTTGCTATCCCCATCATTACCAGAAAACCGGCTGGATCGAGGCCGCAGACAGCGATATAGCCAATCGCCAACGGGAAAAGCGTCCCGAAATCACCCATGGATCCGGCCAATTCTCTTAGATTGAATTCAAAAGACTTGATCTTCATCGATAAACCATCCAGCCCTGAAGCGCGGCCATCCGCCTACGCATAAAAACCGCCTGCTTGATTTTTATCCGACTCACAAATCCCCAAAGATGCATTCCGGCGCCATAATATAAATAGTTTTGCCGGTCTCCCCCTGCTCTACCTTGCCTCCGGAAATCAAGATCAAGGACGGGGGAGACGCGAGAACAGCAGCTCGGCAAATTGCAGCAAGGGGGATATTTTCATCGAGATCATCAGAAGCGATACCTCTGCCAGGAAATCGGGAAACCCGGCAAGCCTGACCCCATCCTTTTCGGTTGTTATCAGCAGGGACGTTCCGCTTTTAACGGCGAGGCTCCGCAGCGCGGCGACGTCGGCGCCGCTGTATGGGTGGTGATCGGGAAAATCCCGATACGAAACAACCTCCGCGCCCAGAGAGGCAAGGCTCTGCCTGAAGGCTTCCGGAGAGCCAATCCCGGAAAACGCCAGGATTTTCTGTCCCCGCAACGACTCGGGAGGGGCGATTTGTCCCGTTTTCCCCGAAACAACCCCCGTCGGCTTATGTTCCCCCCGGAATGACGGCATCTCGATATTTCCGGGCAGAGGTTCACACTTCTGCCCGCCTCCGGTTCTCAGCAGCAGATCCGCGCGGAGGAGGGAGGACACACTTTCCCGCAGCGGTCCCCGGGGAAGAAAAAAGCCGTTTCCGAAGGGACGCGCCCTGTCGAGAAGGACGATGTCGAGATCGCGAAAGAGCTGCCGATGCTGAAAGGCGTCGTCGAGAAGCAGGATATTGGCGTCGAAGCGCTCGACGGCCGCCCTCCCCGTGAGAAATCGCTCCGCTCCGACAATAACCGGCACTTTCGGCAGGGAATTTGCCATCAACACCGGCTCGTCTCCGGCCTCTTTCCAGCCCATCAGGACAGTCTTCCCGTCGGAGACGATATTGACCGGACCTCTGGATTTGCCCCCGTAACCGCGACTGAGCACGGCGGGCCGATAGCCGCGCTCTTTCAGCAAATTGGCGATTGCGATCACCGTCGGCGTCTTGCCCGTTCCCCCGACAGTAATATTGCCGACGCTGATGACCGGGCAGGGAAGCCGTTTTTGCCGGACAATGCGCCTGTCGTAGAGGTTATTGCGGAGGAAAACGGCGCCGTTGTAGGGAAGCGAGAACATCCGCAAAAGCATCCGCGGAAGAACATCTCCGGTTTTGGATTCATCATCGTTCCATTGGTTCTGAAAACGGAGTTTAATGTTCATAATCATTTGGCCTAATTGGGGTCAGAGTGACATTATACAAAAACCATTCCTAACGAGGCAATTGCAAAACTTCCTATTCTGTCATTCCCGCGACGCTTTTGGGCGGGTGTTTTGCAATTTCCTTCCTTTTTATCTTGCAACAAACAGTGCCTGCAGGCGGTTGATAATTTCGTTCAAGCGGGCCGCCAATTCCATCCTGAATGGAGCGATTTCACCGATGAGACGGGTTTTTCTCGTCCGCGTCCAGGACGAAGTTCAATGTTTGAGAATAATAAGCCTCCCGAGCTTGCGACTTTCTATCCGAAATACTCAGATGGAATCAAGTAATAAATTAAACTTTTCTGCTACTTGTAACACCTTCGAGTCAATGAAACTGGAAATCGTTCCCATCTAACGATTATTTATTGTAGTCAGCGCTTTGGGAAAATGCGTTTGTATATAAGCTTTCCTTTGGTAATGCGCAGTAGTGAACGAAGAAAAAATGAAAGGTGCTGATGACCGAGGATGTCTGCAACACTGTAAATGGATATGCTGTTGTACCTTAATGATTTTTGATGGAAACATGTAAAAAAACCACTGCCAAAATTCTACGATCCATTGATAGCGGTTTCATGGGAAAAATCCCATCAGGTTCAACATCCCCAACTTCTTCCTGCATTCAGGGCAGAGATCATCATCACCGGTAGCCCCGGCGCTTTTCAAAAAAATGTCCCCCAATTCTCTTGCCGGATCATAATCCTGTTCTTGATCACCATAAAATGGTCGTAAACAATCCCTGCAAATCTTCACTTTAATCTCCGTAAAGCTCGACGCAAAACAGAACATTTCCCCTTATATTACGTCTTCAGATTCGACAGTATAATCATCCCTTCTTTGTATACGTGATCGTTGTTGCCTTGCAGCGGCGCTTGGTTTGATCAACAAACCCGAGCGCGAATTTTCCTTCCGGTTTCCGGAATATGTCCAAACCGCGGCCAAGGATAATGCGCCACCCTGTATCGGTTTCGAGCCAACGGTCATGTAACGTTGCGTCAAAACGATATGTGAAGCTGATGCGATCCTGGGCGAGGTTTTCCTTAATCTCATCAAACTTTGCGGCGATCTCATTTTCCTGAAATTTTGTATCGGCGCCTGTTACAAGCTCGATTGACAATCCCGAATCCGCTGCGGTCAATCCCTCGCAGAAATTCAGGAAGTTGTGAATTTGATAGTCATAGCGAACATAAGGATCAACCAGCTTGATATTTTTTGCCCCTATGAGATAGGGGTTGAATAATCTGGCGTAAGAAACTCCCCTCTGGCCATCGGCAATGTTTAATGTTGATTCTATCGGTTTTCTATCCGGCGACAGGTTGTCAACCGGCGCTTCGGCTTTGTCAGAGGCCGGTTTTTCTTCCGGATGCGACATCTGGAAATCGTCTGGCCGTTCACTCTTGATGGTCACCCATTGATACTCCTGATCGAGTCTGGCCAATTCATCCCGAATCTGCTGCCTCATCCGGACGGCAGGGTTCACACAGTATTCGACAAATTCCTCATCGGTAACCTGCAGATCAGGAAACAACAGCTTCAGATACCCCTCCGCAATCCGGGCAACGGCCTTGTGATCGCGCATATCTTCGCAGGCGGGCAGACGCAGGCTATGAGAAACATAATCTGCATATTGCAAATCGCTCCGCAATTCATGCAGCACTTCGCTGAAGAAATCACCCTTAAACCCAAGACTTTTAGATGGCGTGTGCCGGGTAATCCGGGGCATGAACCACCCTTCAAGCAAACCATGAAGACGGTCCACAAACGCCGATTCCTGAAGGGAAGGGGGCAGCTCCTTGAAAATGCCGTTTGTTTCGTACAGTGGCCGTCTGTCCGGACCAATTGTGATATTTCCCAGGATAACGAAACCACATTCGGCGGTGCCCATGTCGCCGGTGGCTCTCCGGTAGCGGCCGCTTTCCAGGTACATCTTCAGCGCCGCCATCGCTTCCCCGGCTGTGTCCGTATGTATCTTCTGCACCTCGTCAACAACCACCACATCATACCGGGGCATCAACCCCATTTGCTTGCTCTGGCTGTTGAAAAAAAGGGCGGGGGCAGACAGTTTTCCTCCGGGAATAACGGCGGCATACCGGCTGATATTATCAAAAACAAAGGATTTTCCCGTGCCCTTGGGGGCCAGCTCAGCGAGATTAATCCGCGGCTGGACAAGCGGAATTATCCGGCTCAGGAGGAGCATCTTCTGCGGAATAGTGTGTGTATCGGGATTGAACTGGCAGCTTGATATCAAAAGATCAATCCATTCCGGAAGGGTAAAGTGCTTGCGGCATTCCCGGAAATATTTCAGATCCACCCCCGGGCTCTGAAAGGGCTTGAAGTCCACCATCCAGACCTGCCCTTTTTTCACCTCCTCGCCATCGGGCGGCACATACCGCAAGGTCCCGAGGCCCCACATACCCGTTTTCAGCAGCATCTGGTTATCATCGATGATGCCCTTCTGAATCATGGCGCTGTTGTTATCCAGGATAGGAATATTTAGCTCATGGGTGTTTTTGGCCAAATTGACGTTGACACGAAAGTCATCGATTATCTTGACTTCTTCCTGTTCCTTCAATCTATTGAGAAGGATATTTTTATCAGCCTTCTGAGGCAAATAAGCGGACACAATCTTGATGATTTCCTCTCTACCTTCATCCGTCAGGACGTCGCCGGCCAGAAATTGGCTGATGATCCATTCCCCCACATAAACGGGAATGGCCCGCGCCCCAAAACCGGCCTTCGCCATCAGCCCCTTGTTTATGACAACTTCCCCATAGTAGTCGCGCGCTTTCGTCTCGAATGATTTCATTTCCCCGCCTTTTCCCTATTTCAGGTCTTTCAAGCTTAAACCACCGGTGACAACTGATTTGAATTCCGCCGCAAGTCTCGTTTCCATAACCATTTCCTCCCCGGCAATTTCATAGACAAATTGCAGAACCAACTCTTCCTGGCCAAGGGCGGACTTGTCAAAATAGCAATCCAGGCTGACAGTCGTGGCCTGCCCCTTGGTCAGAACCGGAAGATCATGGCCTTTGAGCTCCTTTTCGGGTTTCAGCATCGCGACGCTTACAATATGGATGTCCTCCCCATTGGGATTAAGCATCTCAATGCGCACGGGAATTAGCCTCTGAACATAGAAAACCGCCTTGCCAGACGAGGCATCGATTCGCAGGTCCGGGAATCTCGCCTTCGGCGTTTTCCAGGCTGCCTTTGTCGCCTTTAAAAAAGCCACCGGCACAATCACCTCTTCCGGCGTGGCGCCGCCATGGGTGTATCCTTTTCCGGCGCTGCCGGCGCGAACGGTGCTGTGTCCACGAGGAATAAAAAAGACGTCTTCACTTTTCCTGAAGGGAGGAGCGAAGCGGTATCCCAAGTCCCAGAGATTCTTCGGAACTGTATCGGCCAGGTCTTTCCCGATCGTGGCAAACCGGCGCTTTTCGTCGGGAAAGAGTTTGCTGACGATCTTTGAATCAAATGATTGCTTTTCGCTGTCAAGAATGCAGCAGGTTCCGTGATCCGTGAGAACGTAGAGTCCGAAAGCTTCGCGTTTTCCCGGCCAGCGTTCCAGCATTGCTGAAATCATCTCGCCGACCCTCATAAAGAGACGAGATAGTTCACCCTCATGAGTTTCACCCTTCGTTTCCGGGTCTCCGTGAAGAATCTCATCACTGGTCAGCAAATTAAGAAGAACAACGGTCGGTTCTATCGACGCCGAAAATTCGGACAGCATTTTGAGGCTCGCCAAATAGACACTATTTTTATCATCCCAGTCATTAGACACCCGTTTCTGCAGGATCGCCTCATAGGATTTCTGTGTAGTAGTACCCCAATCACCGCTGACAAGCACCGGCTTTACAAATTGGGTATCCGTGGGCAGGGGGGTAAAGCGATACTCCAGAAGGTGCCGATGAAAACCGCTTTTCCGCAATGCTTCTTCGAGCAATGGCCAGAACGTCACCGGAAGCCCGTCGGCCAGAAGAACGAGGGACAGCATTTCCGACTGGATAGAATCATGAAAAGAACCGAGGGCATGCACTAAACTAACGTCGGCGTTCTGGTGGATGGTTTCATAATTTCCGAGATACCAGTCGCTGAAGGATTGAACCATCCCTTCCACCGCGGCATCATCATGGTCTTTCTTTGTCTGCCAGTTCCGGTAGGGCAGGTAAGAATTGACTGCCCAGGCTGCCCAGGCAGAGGGACTCTTCGGCAAATCCTTTTCGGGTAAAAGGGGCCGCTCCGGCATCACCATATAATCGAGGTTCATCAATTCAACAGCATCCACCCCCGGGCATTGACGAAATTTATCTTTCACAAGGGCAATGTCTTCCCGGGCAGGTGCGAAACTACCGGCAGACAGAAGACTTTTGACCATTTTGAATTCAATTATCAGGCGACCGGATGCGCACTGCACCGCTTTCTGAAATTCACCGCTACAGTTAACAGCAGGGCTGATATCCTTGAAAAACATCTGAATTTGCGTCGTTGCTTCGTCAATACCTCGCTGCTCCAGCGGAATAGCCTTTAACACCGCCGCGGGGATGCCCCGCAAAAAGATCGCCTGCTGCAAAGGCACAACATATTCAAGCAATTTGGCCGGATAACCGGAAAGAAGATTCCCTATAGACATGTTCCGCCACAGCTCCTCCGGCTTACTCATGAGGAGGGGCAGCAAAGCTTTTTCCCAATTCTGATCGGCATTCTGCATCCAGATTTGCCCTTGTTCCCGGAGACAATCGGTAAGCAGCGGGTAATTTGCAAACAGCTCTTTTGTCACCGGACGGCACAGAGCAGGCAAGATTTCGGCAAGGCGATTTCTGTCCAACCGGTCGCCGCGAAACACCGATCCCAGAAAATGTCCCAGAAGCGCCTCCGCGAAGCGGCAGGGTTGCTCGTTCTTCACAGTCAGGTCGAGAAGATTAAGCGTTACGACATCTTCATCCGTCAACCAGTTGGGAATAGTAACATTCCAGGCATCAGATAAAACAAGGCGCGCTGTTTTTTCTGAAAATTGGCAGGGCAGTTGAATCTGCTCACAAAAATTTTGCAGCCAGGCGTAAACATGCTGTTTGCGAACCCATATCTTGAGGGGCTTTGGGGGTGAAACGCCCGCCGTCAGTAAGCTGCATGCCTTCACATAATCTGCATCTTTTTCGGCTAGAAAAACTTCTTCCGGCAGACGATACGCATAATCCCCAATAAAACTGACTTCAAAACTCATTATTTACCCTTTTCACTGAATAGCTCTTGAAAGGCCTCTTCCAACTTTTCCTCCGCTTCTTTCGTCAATATTCCCCGCGCCGCGCTCTGTTTCAAAAGAGACTTCATGACAACGGCAAGGCCCTGAATGTTATCGGGAAATTTGAATGTTGCCTTCATATTTCCTAACAGATCCGGCTCAATCCCGATTTCGTACTTCTTATCCTTATTGACAACTTCCACGGTGCAGACATCGCTGGCATTTCCCTCCTTATCCAAAGTCCGCATCTTCACAACGATACTGGACTTATTCTTGACGAGATCGGCAAGATGTATTCTGCCATCCACTTCTGAAAGGGCAGCAGATTTTCGGGGATCTTCTCCGGAGGTGGTATAGATAATCTTTGCGGCGCCGGCAGGCACTGCGATCACCGGGTTTTCCCCGGCGCCGATCTCATAGGACTTTGTTTTGATTTCAGGCATGGGAACGGTGGGTTTGGCCTCATCGATGGCGGCTTTGGCTTGCCTGAGCTTGGCCATATAGTCCGAGGTCTGGATGGTTGTCCAATTTGGCACCGGTTGGAATCCGTAAACTTCCGGCAGTTTCTTAAAAAAGACAATCTTCCTGTCTTTCGATTTCGTCAATTGCGACAAAAGTTCATAAGCATCGCCATCATCGTATCTTAACGGATCACGCTGCTGCGGATTCAGTTCGTTGTACCATTTGTCAATAACTCTTTCAAATTCCACGCTGTCGCCCTGCACGCCGAAGATTTCGTCAACCGCTTCCGCAACAGATTCCTGAAGGGTTTGAAGGCCCGTGTCCAAGCGTTTTACGTCAGCGGAAAAACCTTCGCCGACATCCTGCGCGTCCTTTTCGGAAAGATGGCCGCCGCTGGGCTCGCTGCTGTAGAGGGTCGGCAACCGATGCAGGATCAGGTCAAACCGCTCGATATGGCTGGCGTCGTCGAGCAGGTCTTTCAACCCTTTCAATCGCGGCCGTTCCTTTTTCTCATAGAGATCAACTATTTTGGCAGCCGCAGGCAGCGTCTTCCACCACTCTTGCAAAAGGGCAACCGTTTTATCAATGGTTCTGATTTCACCGTGTTTCAAAGGCGGGGCATGAACAGCTTTGGCTACGTAATCGACCAGGTCGCGCTGGGCGTCCGATATCTGAAAAACCTCCAGGACAACCTTCGTTGCCGGATCAGCCACAATCCGCAAAACATCATCATAGGAGCTGATATGCAGTTCCGATATTTTTGTAGTGTCGCTGAATATTCTCAGCCGCTCGCCAAAGGCGCGCACGAGATGGGCCAGGGCAAGAATCCGGGCTGTCCCCCCGGCGCCGTAGGGCGCATTTTCGGCATCCCGGAGGAAATTCCCCAGCGCCAACATTTTCCCCGGCGGCAAATTTGCCAGGTCATGGCATAATAACTTCAATATCGGATAATTATCCGATATCTTTTCCGGATCGGCTTCGCATTCAAAATATGTTACTGTGCCTTCTGCCCCCGTTTTGCGCAAGGCGCCGGCCCCTTTCAGCAGCGCCTTTTCCAGATAACGTTTTTCCCCGTGATTGTCGGGATTGCCATTGTCGATCATAACCCGTTCGGACTCGATCAGTACCGCGACCGCCTGCTTAAGGGCGTTGTTCTTGCCGGTCCGCCATTTGTCGTCGTGGCAGAAATTCAGGTCCGGGTGATTAATCAGGCAATGTTTTTTATACAGGTTTTCGCAAAGCTGATCCGCCGGTTTATGGGACTGCGAGGGCCTATCCACCAGCGCCTTCCCGCCTTTTTCGTACCAGCAGGCCTTCTCTCCGCTGCTGATATCCCGCAGTATCGCCTGCAACTGCGTCCGATATCCGTCTTCGGGGCTTTCGAAAATGTCGCGCAGGCGTGATTCCGTCTGAGCGCTGATCTTCATGGCCTCGTTGGGGGGCAGATAATGGCGGCACGCCTTGACGCGCAGCAGTACATCAATGAATGGCTGGGGGGAATGGGGAATGGAGACGGTCATGTTGTCATAAGGGATGTCGTTGACGGCGTTTTTGGCGATCTGAATATCCGCCTCGTTTTCGCACAAGGCGTAAATGACGGTCCCCTCACTGCCGTTCTTTTCTTTCACCATTTCCTGTTCCCATTGCTGGTGAAGCTCCTGCCAGAGTTTCAACCCCAAATCCTTGCCCCAGACAAAGCGGCGGCGGAAACGTTTATCCTCGTTGAAGGGAAGATTGAATTGTTTCGCATAAAGAAATTCAAGTTCCTGGGGGTCGCCGGCCTCTGCCAGCAAGGCGCCGATTGGGTCCTGGGGATGGAGCGACTCGTCGGCCAGAAAACGATCGATAAGTTCATAGGGGTCTTCCCAGTTACCCGCGGCCAGTTCATAAGTCTTCGATTGCTGGCGAAGGAAGACCGCCCCGGATTTTACAAGCGTCTTCAGATGATTTTCCACCTTTTTTCTTTCAGCGGCGGCCAGGCAATAGAGGCCGAATTGGATATTCTCCAGATTGGCGGAAATCTGACAAAGATCGTAAATGAGAATGGTGCGCAGGATCGCCAGCCGTTCTTCCATCACTTCCGGGAACATATCTCCATCGCCGGTCTTGCGAAGGGCGTCGAGGCTTGCGTAATAGCCATTGACGGCCTGCCGCTGCCGTTCCCGCAAATCCGCGTTTTTCTGAGAAAGTTTTTCCCGGAAAAACGCGAACAGCATATCTGTCGTATAAAGATTAAGCTTTCCTCCCCCTGCGACTATTTCGGCGTTTTCAATAAAGCCGGGATATGACCCTTCCGCGTCCGGCACGTCCCCGGAGAAAAATGTAAAGGTGCTGCGGGCGTCGGAGCCGATCTCGGAAGACAGTTTCAGCAGGCAGGCCAAGGCCATCGGATGAATCCCGTATATATCCTCCAGCACCTTCTCCCGGATTCTCTGCGTATCGTCAAGCCAGGGGAAGAGCTTCAGCGACATGCATACCGGCAGGAATTGGTCGAAAAGGGTGGTTTTCGGACTAATTTCCTGACGCCACGTCTCGGATTCCTTGTCAACCTCCACGATCGCGCCGATAATTTCCTCAACCCCTTCATTGAGAAGATCCACCGGGGTAATCCGCGCGCTCATGACTGCCGCGTCGTCCTTGCTGTAACGATCGGCATAGGCCTTGAAGTCCTTGTGAATACACCCCACAAAAATGACATTGGGTTCGTTCTTGCAGAGGGTCTCCATGAATCCCTGAAGAATGTCCTTCCCGTATGCCGCCTTTTCCAGTGTGGACGTTCCGAATTCGTCAAAGAGAACGGCAAGTCCCTTGAAGCGTTCCTTGAATTGCGGTTCCTTGAGCAAGCCTTTGATGATGGGAATGATGTTTCCCGATTGGGGCTGAAAAGCCAGCCCTCCCATGGTCTCTTTGAAGGCCCCGTGGAAAATATTCAGGGCATCCGCGTCGATTTCTTTCATACGCGATCTCAATTGCAAAACGGAGGTAGCGGGAGATATTTTTATCAAGGACCTCTCAAAGTCTTCGTAGAAGTTTCGCACCCCGCTACGTCCCCTTTTTTCCCATTCTTCCAGAAGCCGCTCGGCCTCGTTGAATTCCGTCTGGATCGTTACCTCCAGCTTCATGGAACGACAGGCATCCAGGATTCCCTTGAGGACAACCTCTTCAAACCGCTTTCCGGAATTGTAGTCACAGATCGCCACCAGGTATTGGCCATCCTTGCGGATATTCTTGAGCATTTTGGCGGTCTCGGAGTCAAGTTTCTCGTAGTTTTCATAGAAACCCCTGATGCCGGGATCGCCGCTCGAACGACTGAGGAAGTTGGCAAACATCAGGCAGAGATGGGATTTTCCTGTTCCATAGGAGCCGCTCAGCAGGTAGAATTTCCGGTCGGCGGGCTGATAAATTCCCCGGCAGAGCCTCTCAAATGCCTTTCGGTGTGATTTGGTGGGCCGGTACATGGCCATGCGGTCGGCGTTTTCCTTCGCCTCGTCATAAGCGCTCTTCAGGTTCACAAAATTGGCGTATCCTGTCTTCAGCTTAACAACATCCGCGATTTTAGCCATTTTTATTCTCCACCTTGTCTATCCGGGATACAATCTCCCGCACTATGTAATCGAACGCTACCTTAAGGTCATAACTGGCGCCATCCGGCAGCAGCGGTTCGATATCACTCGCAAAGCCGGGATGCTTCATTTTCTCCCGGAGGTTTTTCTCATAAGTTCTGCCATCGACGGCATTGCCTTCAAATTCCAAGTAGCGCCTGAAGATATCCACAACATGCTCGGCATCTGCATTCCCCTCTGTGAGCCCCAACCACAAATCAATGAGGTCGCGCCCTTTTCTACGCTGGTACAAGGCACGCGTCTTCGTTCCAAGCAACTCCTCAATGGTGTAGGTCGTGACCTCGCAATGTCCCTGAAACCAGCGGGAATCGACTGAAAAAGGGATATTCTGGAAACCGTCCACAGAAAAATGCTCCCGTGAGGTAATTGCAAAACTCCCCATTCTTGTCATTCCCGCAACGATTCTGAGCGGG
>CAZKHU010000033.1:0-25445 GCA_964552725.1 uncultured Syntrophus sp. | reverse complement strand
CCCGCTCAGAATCGTTGCGGGAATGACAAGAATGGGGAGTTTTGCAATTACCTCGACGGATATTGGCGCGATGCGGTTTCCTCTTTTTTCACTGGAATTGACGGAAGGATTCATCTTTGTCCTGATCAGGGTCAGTTCCATTCTGATGATGGTTCCGGTGTTTGGAGATTCAAGAATCCCCGCAACGGTTAAATGGGGATTGTCTTTGCTGATATCGCTTGTTATTTTCCCGATCGTCAGGGCAGGATTTACGGAAGCCGGCAATTTCAGCAGCATGCGCTTTGTGTCGGGAATTGCCGGTGAAATGTTAGTCGGGATAACTATCGGGTTTGCCGCGAGGCTGGTGTTTGCAGGCATCCAGATTGCCGGCGAGGTACTGGGTTTCCAGATGGGCTTCTCTTTTGCGAGCGTGGTAGATCCGCTGACGAACATCCAGGTCACCATAATTTCCGAATTTCAATATTTATTGGGGATGCTGCTTTTTATGAGCGTAAATGCCCACCACATCTTCATATCCGCCATTTCTGACAGCTATTTGTTGTTTCCTCCGCTGGGAGTTCATTTTTCCGGCGCCTTTTTGCAAGGGCTTCTGCTGCTTTTCCGGGAGATATTCGTTATCGCGATCAAGATCAGCGCCCCGGTGATGGCCGTTCTGCTTTTTTCAAACATTGCGATGGGGATGGTTGCCCGGACGGTTCCGCAGATGAACGTATTTGCTATAAACTTTCCGCTCCAGATCGGCATAGGCCTCTTGTTTATCGGACTGTCCGCCCCTGTCTTTGTAAAAACGGCAGCGCGCATATTCCTGAATCTCTCCGGCGACATCACCGCCCTGATGAGACTGATGCGCATCTGAAGTGCGAATCCGGCGGCAATCAGCGATCAGTCGAAAGGCCTGTCGGAATATTGACGTTACCGGGAATTTTGGCGGAACGCTTCGTTGTTTTAGAGGGTTATAGGAATGGCTGAAGAAAAAGACGAAGGACAGGAGAAAACCGAGCAGGCTACCCCCAAGCGCAAGGAAGAGGCCCGCGAAAAGGGGCGCGTCGCCAGAAGCAGGGAGGTGCCTTCGGCTGCCATTCTTTTTGCCAGCCTGATCTATTTCTATTTCAATTCGAGCGGCCTTTTTGAAAAGCTGATGTCTCTGGTCGCCTCGCTCTTCAGTTCCGCCGGACAGACGGCGATAAATGCAAATAACATTTCTTTTTTTCTCATCGGCCTGATGTCAAAGGTATTTTTTATTCTGATGCCCCTCCTTGCCCTGATCTTTCTGATTTCAATTCTGGCGAATGTCATCCAGGTGGGTTTCCTTTTTTCTTCCTCTGTCCTGCAGCCGGAGTTTTCAAAGATAGACCCTCTGAAGGGGCTCAAAAGGCTTTTTTCACTTAATTCTGCCGTGGAGCTGATAAAGAACATCCTCAAGATGCTGATTATCGGGATTGTTTCCTATATCGTGGTGAAAAATGAGGTAAAGGGTTTCCTGCTGCTTGCCGATCAGACGGTCTGGGAGATACTTGTTTATATCGGCCGGATTACCTTCAAGATTTTGCTTTCGACCGGCTGGGTGCTGATCGCGCTTGCAATTTTCGATTATGCCTATCAGCGCTGGGAATATGAAAAGGGCTTGAGGATGACGAAGCAGGAAATCAAGGATGAACTAAAGAACACGGAAGGCAACCCGGCCATAAAGGGGAGAATAAAGCGGCTGCAGAGGGAGATGGCCCGCAAACGGATGATGGCGGCGGTGCCGAAGGCGGATGTCGTCATCACCAATCCTACCCATCTGGCGGTTGCGCTGAAATACGACCAGCAAAAAGAGATTGCGCCCCGGGTTATTGCCAAAGGCGCCGGCTTCATAGCGGAAAAGATAAGGGAGACCGCCCGGGAAAACGCCGTTCCATTAGTCGAAAACAAACCTCTGGCACAGGTATTGTATAAGATGGTTGATGTTAATGATTTGATACCGGAGAATCTTTATCGTTCCGTGGCGGAGGTTTTGGCTTATGTTTATAACCTCAGGAAACTATAGCTTAAAGATTACATATATTTGATATGGCCGACGATGTTAAAAAACATAAAAGTGATGTAAGCAGCGCGGTTGTTTCGATAAGCGTCGTGGCAATTCTGATCGTCATGATTTTGCCGATGCCGGCGTTGGCGCTCGATATACTGCTTTCGCTCAGTCTGACCGCTGCCATCATCATCCTGATGATGTCCATGTACGTCATGAAGCCCCTGCAGTTTTCCATTTTTCCCTCGGTACTTTTGATCGTTACCCTGCTTCGCCTTTCCCTGAATCTCGCTTCGACGCGCCTCATTCTGCTGCACGGAAATGAGGGGGTCGAGGCGGCAGGCCAGGTGATAAAGGCGTTTGGAACATTTATTGTCGGCGGAAACTATGTTGTCGGGTTTGTTGTCTTTATTGTTCTGGTCATCATAAACTTTGTCGTCATAACCAAGGGCGCAACCAGAATCGCCGAAGTGGCTGCCCGGTTCACGCTTGATGCGATGCCCGGCAAGCAGATGAGCATCGATGCGGATTTGAACACCGGCCTCATTTCGGATACGGAGGCGCGTAAAAGAAGGCGGGAAATAGAGCGGGAGTCGAGCTTTTATGGGGCGATGGACGGCGCAAGCAAGTTTGTGCGCGGCGATGCGATTGCCGGGATTATCATTACGGCCGTCAATATCATCGGAGGTCTGATCATCGGCATTCTGCAGCAGGGTATGCCGATTGCTGAAGCGGCGCGGAATTATACGCTGCTTACCGTCGGCGACGGCCTTGTTTCACAGGTGCCTGCGTTGATTGTTTCCACGGCAGCCGGCATGCTTGTCACCAGAACGGCAGAGGAGAGCGAACTGGGGCTGGAGCTGAAAAATCAGATATTCAGTCAGCCGAAGGCCGTTGCAGCCGCGGCGCTCCTCCTTTTTATCTTTGCGCTCATTCCCGGCATGCCGAAATTTTCTTTTATGCTTGTATCTTTAATAACGGGCTTCTTAGCTTTCGTAATGTTGAGAACGGCGCGAACTGCTGCTGAAGAGGAGGCGGTTCCTGTGGCGCCGGCGGAGGAGGCGATTGAAGGCGTGGTTCCGTTTGATCTTTTGGGGCTGGAAGTTGGTTATGGATTGATTTATCTTGTCGATGCCTCGCAGAATGGAGAATTACTGGGCAAGATCAAGGCGCTGAGAAAGCAGATCGCCCAGGAACTGGGATTTGTTGTGCCGTCGATCCATATCAAGGACAACCTTCAACTTAAGCCGAATGAATATTCCGTATTGATGAAGGGAGTCGAGATTGCCGGATCGGAATTGATGCCCGGATACAGTCTGGCTATTACAACGGATGTAAAGGGAGAAAAAATAAAGGGAATAGAAACAAAAGAGCCGGCATTTTCGCTTCCTGCCGTCTGGGTTGCGGATGCCGAAAAAGAAAGATTGCAGATGAAAGGGGTTGTTGTAGTCGATCCGGCTACCGTTCTGGTGACGCATCTCACCGAAATTCTCAAGTCGCATGCGGATGAACTATTGGGCCGGCAGGAGGTGCAGCAGCTTTTAGACAACCTGAAGGAGACCTATCCGAAACTGGTCGAAGAGGTGACGCCGAAGATTGTGCCGCTGGGAACTCTGCAGAAGGTAATGCAAAAACTTCTCCGGGAGCGTGTCTCCATCCGTGATCTCCAGACCATACTTGAAACATTGGCCGATTATATGTCGTTGACCAAAAATGTCGATGTTCTGACTGGATATGTGCGGCAGTCCCTGGCAAGGGCAATTACCCGGCAGTACCAGGATCCCAACGGCAATATCACCGTGATGATGATTTCCCCGGCGGTGGAAGACAAGATTACGAGCGCGGTTCAGCATACGGAATACGAATCTTTTGTCTCCCCCGATCCGAACATGGTCAAGGGGCTGGTCGGCAATCTGCAAACATTGATTGTCTCCTTTACCGAAAAAGGCCTGCAGCCGATTATTCTCTGCTCTCCCAATACGAGGATTTATCTCCGCAAGATACTGGAGAAATTTTTTCCGAATCTGGTTGTGCTGTCTCATAATGAAATTGTGCGGGACGTGAACATCCGCTCCCTCGGCATGGTGGAGTTGTAATATGCAGGTGAAGAGATACGAAGCGTCCAATATCAGGGATATTCTCGTAAAAATAAAGCGTGATCTGGGGCCGGACGCCATTGTTTTATCGACGCGGCAGCTCCCGGGAGAAAAGAGCCGCGTCGAAGTTCTGGCCGCGATCGACAGCGGCTTTGTAAAAAAGGATCTTCCCGGGAAGGTTGAGTCGCTGGCGGGAAGAAATCGTGCCTTTGAAGCAGAAAAAGGAGACCTTTTATCATTGAAGAACGAAATGATGGAAATAAGGTCGCTGCTCGGCCGGATGGGAGGAAAAAAAATTGAAATGGCGCTGGCCGAGATAAAAGAGGGAATGGACGCAGTGCTTGACCTGTCAGGTTCCCGGATTTGCGAGCAAGGCGGCGATGTAATGTCCAGTATTTATTCAGGGCTTGTTGGCCGCGGATTTTCGAAGAAGAGTGCGACGAAGACATTGGCGGAAATCAGCAGGATGGCTCCCCCTCCGGAAACAATGGATTTTGGACAGGGGTGGAAAATGGCCGAAGAGACGCTGAAGAAGACCTTCGTCAATAACAGAACGAAGGACAGGCGGGTCAAGGTATTTCTGGGACCTACCGGTGTCGGCAAAACTACAACGCTGGCGAAGCTTGCCGCCCGGTATGCGCTTGAGCAAAAAAAATCGGTTGGCCTGATCACTGCCGATACCTACCGGATTGGCGCTGTCAGACAATTGGAAACCTATGCGCAGATCATTGACTTGCCTCTGGAGATTGCCGATTCAAAAGATGCCTTTAATCGTGCCCTGGAGCGATTTGGGAAGAAAGATTGCATCCTGGTCGATACCCCCGGCAGGGGTGGGGATGCCAGCGGCTATTTATTGAAGCTCAGGGAAATGCTTTCCGGGGTCGGGGAAGGGGAACTGGAGGCGAACCTGCTTTTGAGCCTTACGGCGAGCCGGGAAAACATGATGGACGTTGTTGACGGATTTGATGTTTTTGGCTGTGACCAGCTGATATTTACGAAGCTCGATGAATGCGCCCGTCCGGGTATTCTCCACGATGTCGCCGAAAGAGCAGGCAAGCCCGTATCTTATGTTACGACCGGCCAGAATGTGCCGCAGGATATTGAACCGGCGAATCCCGACAGACTGGCGGAGCTCATTTTCGGCGCTTCCTGCGGCATGAGCGGGATGTCTCGGCCCTTGCCGGCATGGGAAGTCGCGGAGGAAACAGGAAAAAACTTGTCGGAAGGCCAAGGCAGGGCATAAGGAGCGATAGATGGATCAGGCAGCGGCGTTGAGGAAAATGAAAAGTGGCGGGGGGCTCAAAAACGACGGGGCCGGGTCGGCGGAAACGGGAACCATCCGGAAAATAAGGGCGATTGCCGTGACCAGCGGCAAGGGAGGTGTGGGGAAGACCAATATCGCCGTCAATCTCGCTTTTTTTCTGACGCGGATGCGCAGGAAAACCCTGATTCTTGACGCCGATACCGGTTTGGCAAATATCGACGTAATTCTGGGCCTCACTCCCGAATACAATCTTTATCATGTATTGAAAGGGGAAAAAACATTTTCCGACGCGGTGATTGAGGGCCCCGGCGGAGTCATGATTCTGCCTGCCTCATCAGGCATAACGGAAATGGCGGAACTATCCGCCGGTCAGAAATTGACGCTTCTGGGCGGCTTAAGCGATCTTCGCCACAGATTCGATTTCATGCTGGTCGACACGGCTGCGGGAATTGCCGGCAATGTCATGTATTTTAACGCCGCGGCACGGGAAATTATCGTTGTCGTCTCACCGGAGCCGACCTCCCTTACCGACGCTTACGCGATGATTAAGGTGCTTTATCAGCGCCATGCCAAAAAAAGGTTCCGTCTGATAGTAAATATGGTAAAGAGCCAGTCGGAAGCAAAAGAGGTTTACGAAAGATTAAGCAGGGCAACCGACCATTTCCTGAATCTGACGGTAAATTATCTCGGGCATGTCGTCAGTGACGAAAAGGTTACGGAAGCGGTTCGCAGACAGAAGGCGCTTGCAGAGCTGTTTCCCGATTCTCCTGCCGGCAGGTGCATCCGTGAGATTGCCGAAAAGCTTGCGGGGGAGCGCCCTGATTACGAGGACGACGGCAACATATCATTTTTTTGAAACGGTTTCCGGCCGGCCGCTGGCAGCCGGGAGCTGAACGCCGGGGATTGGCAATGGACAAGAAAAGCCGGGACGAACTGATTGTAAAATATTGCCCATTCGTCAAGAATATCGTTCTGAGAATGGCGGCTAAATTCCCCATTGACCGGGCGGATATAGATGATCTTGTAAATGTCGGAATTATCGGCTTGATGGGCGCCGTTGAAAAATATGACGCCAGGCGCAATGTCCAGTTTGAAACCTTTGCCTACTTGCGGATAAAAGGGGCGGTGCTGGATGAACTGCGCCAGCGGGATTGGGCGCCCAGATCGGCGCGCAGCAAGGACAGTCAGATCGAAAAGGCCCTTTCAGCGCTTCAGAAAGAATTGGGCAGGTCGCCGGAGGAAGCGGAAATAGCCGGTTATATGGGTGTTTCCATAGAGGAGTATCATGAACTCCTCGGCGATGCGCGCGGCGTTTCCATCTTGAGCGCGGAAGACCTCCCTCCTGATTATCTCGAAAAGCACAGTTCCGCAGAGGCGTTGGAGTCTCTCCAAAACGACAATCCCCTGCGGAATCTGCTGGGCGGCGAGCTGATGGCCGGTTTGAAAAAAGCCATAGATGCGCTGCCGGAAAAAGAGCGGCTCGTGCTGTCTCTCTATTACTACGAGGAATTGACGATGAAAGAGGTCGGCAGGGTCATGGAATTGACGGAATCCCGGGTCTGCCAGCTTCATGCCCAGGCTGTGCTGAGGCTGAAGAGTTCAGTAAAAGATTATCGCTGAAGAGAAAAAAATGACAAAAAAGGTCAGTCTTGATACGCTGGATATTGAAGACCCGGCAATATTGACGGATAAAAAGAGGGCAGAGGCTGAGGAAGCGCCGAAGAAGCCCCCGGCAGGCTGGTATCGCTCCCGACTGCTTCTGATATCAGGCGCGGTTTTTTTCGCGCTTCTCAGCGCCGGCCTGCTTCTGTTCTTTTTTACGGGTTCGCAAAGGGAGACGTCCGGGCCCGCACAATCCCCTCCCCCTGTTGCTGCCGGGAAAGGCATTGCCGCTGTCTCCGGCCGGCCGGGGATCATTGTCGAGGAGGTAAAGGATTTTCTGATACCGCTCAACGCAGGCGATAAAAAAGAAAGCCGGGTGCTGTCCATTGATATGGCATTCGAAATAGAACCCGCTTCCCAGGCCCTGTTCAGAGAGAAGACCGTTCTTGTCAGGGGGGCGATCTTTAACGCTGTTAACGGGACGGCGGCGGAGATTCCCAAAGGCAAAAACGGGATTGAAAAAGTGCGGGAAAAGATTATCGCTTCTGTGGAAACCCTTTTGGGGAAAGATTTTGTGAAGAATGTCTGGGTCACCAAATTTGTTGTATTGTAACCCCGGTTTTGATATGTTCGCCCCGGCTTTCTTATAATTACGGCAGGGTGAACCAATGGACAACGACGATATTTACGCAAAACTCAAGGGGCTTTTTATTGACGACATTATGGGGAGGCTGATTCCCGGGGCTATTCATAACCTTGCCAACCCCCTCGGCGGCATAATGGGCAGAATCCAGTTGATGAAGGTGCGAGTCGCGAAGAGCTTCGAGAAAATTGAGTCGCTTCATCCTGAATTGTACAAGGAGCTTGGCCTTGACAGGATAAAGAATGACGTTGCCATTCTTTCCGGAGAGTCGGAAATGATGCTTGCGATTTTCAGAAGTTTCGAAGGTAAGATTTTATCGCTTTCCACGCGCGGACAGGAGATGATCGACATATCCAGACTGATAGAAGCGGAGATGGGATTTGCCGATTTCTATCTGGATTTCAAGCATGGCGTTAATAAAACCATGACTTTCAAAGATAATGTGCCGGCGATTTCCGGGGAAAGGGCAGGCTGTTCCCTTTGCATATCCTCCTTGATCAATTCCGCCCGGCAGAGGATGCAGAGCATGCCGGCAAAGGAGTTGACGGTTTCAGTTGATTACGACGATGTTGAGGTCCGCGTAGTTTTTCAGGACAGCGGCGAGGAGATTGTCAATTCCTGTTACAAGTTTCCTGAAGAAGAACCAGACATGCAGGCGCTTCCCGTTGCAGAGCATTGTTTGTGCTACGCTTTTCTGCTGCTTGGGCGTTACGGTTTCCGGATAGAGGTGGCCGCCCACAGCGGGCGGAACATCACCACCCTGCGGATGCCTTATAAAATGGCATAGTTGGTCGAGATCATTGAAGCGGTTCCTTCCCTCGGAATGTGCGCAAATGCCGCAAGGCAATAAAGATTTCAGTTTTTTCTGCCGATAACCCCGTTGAAGGGTTAAGCCCCATTTTTTGTCCATAATTGCAGGAGGAGCTGCGATGATTAAGGCGATAGATGCGCAGCAGGTTATTATTCAGACAGAACAGGCCAACAGGGTTCAGCAGGTCGATCGGCAGCATCCGGAGATGCACCAGCGGTATCTTGATATCCAGGCCCGCGAAGAAAAAAAAATTTTGCAGAAGGCGATAAAGAATTCCGAAGAAACTGCCCAGGCGCTTATAAGGGACGGGGAACAAAAAGAGAAACGCCGGGAACAACAGAGTCGCCAGGGACAGGAAGCGGAGGGCTTCGGCGGAAACGGGGAAGAAGAGATGCCGCAAGAGGGAGGGCATATCAACATCAGAGTGTGAAATGAGCATTCCAACGATATTTGCGCTGCAGGTCATCGCCGATTTCATTTTTTGTCTGGTGATAGTTTTTTTACTGGCGCGCTTGCGGAAATCCTTTGACAGAGGAAAAGGCCCGGCTATTGACCAGGAATTGTTTCTGAGGCTGCAAAATTTGATCAGCCAGTCTCAGGGCGACTCGGAGCGATTTCTCGGCAGTCTCGATGAAAATTGCCGGCGTTTTGAAAAATTGGCTCTCAGCCTTGAAACCCGGGAAAAACAGTTGGCGGCGCTTCTGCAGGAGATCGACCTGAAAATGGGGCAGAGTCCCTCTTCTTTCAAGGGCAACGGTCCGGATGCTGCGGTAGATAAAGATTACGTGTCTATCGCCGGGCTTTTGAGGCGCGGGCTGTCAGTCGAGGAGATTGCGGAGCGCACCGGCGTTCCCCTGGGAGAAATCTCCCTTATCGTCGATCTGGAAGCTTTGAAAAAAAGTGAATCGTTATAAGTGACCTTTTCCAGCAATCACCTCCTTTAATCAACCGCAGGTTCAATGATGCCTCTCATTCAGATGCCGACAATTTCTCTAAACCTTCCGGATGGCATATCCGGGTCTGGGAGGATGGCAAATTCTGTCTTGCCGCTTTCATTGGGAGAGGCCGTCGAAGCGGTCGTTGATGCCAAAACAGGGACATCCAGTTTTCTGCTGAACATAAAAAACGGGAGTTTATCCGCTTACTCCGAGTTGCCTCTCTCCAAAGGCGAAAGGCTTACCGTCAGGGTTGAGCAGCTTCAGCCTCAGGTTGTCCTCAGCATTGTCCAACGCGGCGGGGACAGGTCTTCTGCAATAATGAGCAGTTATGCTGCATCCAGCAGCGCCAACCCCGAGGCGCTGCGGGATATATTTGTGCTGGGAAGGGATATTCTCAACGAGGCCTCCCTGCTTGCCGCGCTCCCGGAAGGGGCAAAAAAAATTATCGGTAAAATAGCCGATATTATCGATTCATTGATGTTGTCCGGCGCCTCCGGAAAGGAGCAGTTTTCGCTGAAAAACTATCTGGCCAATCTGGGCATGTTCCTGGAATTTGATTTGCGGCAGGTGCTCGAAGGCAAAAAGGATTTAAAAAATCTGAAACAGGGGTCTCTGAAGGGGTTGCTTCAGAGACTCTCTGTGGAGTTGAAGGTGGCGCAGGGGAGGGAAAACAGCCCGGACGAGCTTAAAATTCTGGCGAGACTTGCCGGGTTTTCGGAAAAGACGATCAAGACGATTGAGGGATATCAGATAATCAATATGCAGTCAGCGACAAAAGAAGGAGAATTTTTTTTTCAACTGCCCGTTGCCCTGCAACAGGAAATCAGAACCGCCGATTTGTTCATCAGTCGGGAAAAAGCGAAAAAGGGCGCAAACGGGGGCAATCGATACCAGGTCGTCATGTTTTTAACTCTGGACGCCTTGGGCGAGATGATGGTCGATGCCTCTTTGAACGGCAACAGGTTCGGCTGCTTATTAAAATTCGCAGACCCCGCAGTCGGGGAGTTCATCTCCGGTTTTACCGCCGAATTGGAGAAAAATATCAGGGAGATTGGATTTGCCGATGTCTTGCTGAGTTGTGTCCATAGCGATTCCATCGGTAAGGCCAGGAGCGATTGCTATCAGGAGGTCTTTTTCGAGCGGGGCGCGGTCGATGTCTTTGCGTGAAGGATTGTTTTTATGCCGTATCAAAAGAAAATAACCGAGGCTGCGGCCCTGAAATACGACAGCAAAAAAGACGTCGCCCCGCGCGTAACGGCAAAGGGCAAAGGGAATATTGCGGAAAAGATCATTGAACTGGCAAAAAAAAACGATATTCCGATAAAGAGCGATCCTGCCCTTGTGCAGTTGTTGAGCAAGGTCGATATCGAGGAGCAGATCCCCCTGGAACTTTACAGGGCCGTCGCGGAAATTCTGGCCTTTGTCTATTCGATGAACGAAAAGCGGCGCGGCTGATGGCGATTTTGCAGAAAATTGGCGTCGCACTGCCCGCGAGGGAAAATATTTCCCCTTTCTGACGATATTCATCTTTCTCTTTTCCTTTGATCTGCATCAAAAACATCCAAAAGCCTTATCCCGGATTTTTTCTCCGCCTGCCTTTATTTTTTTAAAAATGTGCGCAGCGCCGCGGGTTTTGCCCCCGGGTTGTGAGAGGGTCCTCTTTCCCCACGCTTGCGAAGGAGGGTAAAAAGCGCTTCCGGCGCCTGACTGATGGTGACGGCATGCTGTTTGCATTGAGAGAACGCAAACAGTGGGGAGGCGGTCATGGGTTTTGGGGTTATGGATGTCGCAAAGGTTGGTTCGGAAAAGATTTATCAGCTCGACTCAATAGCTAACAATCTTGCCAATTCCGCTACCTCCGGCTTTAAAATGGAACATTTCTATCCGGGTGCGCCCGACGCCGCGGCTGCCAAAGAGGGGCCGGTTCCGGCAGCCTCGCGCGCCATCGTCGATTACAGTCAGGGGCTGTTCCGGGAAACAGGCAATGTGCTCGATTTGGCGATAGACGGCGAAGGGTTTTTCAAGATACAGACAAAGGCGGGGGTGGAATATACCCGCAAAGGGAGTTTTACCATCGACAGCCAAAACCGGATAGCGACCCTGGCCGGGGGGTTGGTTATGGGGGACAAGGGGCCGATTACCTTATCGGCTAAGGATTTCTCCATTGACCCCGCGGGAAATGTAATGGTGAACGGCGCGCCGGCGGACAGACTCAGCGTTGTAAGTTTTGACAACCCCAAGGCGCTGGCGAGAACCAAGGAAGGCATGTTCCGGGATGAGGGAACGGCGGGTGCAAAAAGGGTTGCGAACCCTGATATCAAGTCGCATACGCTGGAGATGTCGAATGTAAATGTTTTCAAGGAGATGGTAGGGATGATCGATGTCCAGCGTTCCTTTGAATCATATCAGAAGATTATCCAGACAATCACGGATATGGATAAGCTTGCCGTCAGCCGAATCGGAAGATTGGCTTAAACGGCATTAATAATTCAGGAGGATATTATGATCAGGTCTTTATGGACTGCGGCTACCGGAATGGGGGCGCAACAGCTCGAGCAGGATGTTATTGCCAACAACCTGGCCAATGTCAATACGGTGGGATTCAAAAAATCCCGGGCTGATTTCCAGGACCTTATGTATCAGGTGCTGACCAAGTCCGGTTCGCAGACATCAGAGGGGAACCAGCTTCCGGCGGGGATCGAGGTCGGCCTGGGAGTCAAGCCGACGGCAACGCAAAAGATTTTCACCCAGGGCGATTACAAGCAGACGGGGAACCAGTTTGATTTTGCGATCGAGGGAAACGGCTTTTTTCAGATCGACAACAACGGCCGCACCGCCTACACACGAGCTGGCAATTTCAAAATTAATCGGGACGGGATCGTCACCAATACCGAGGGGTTGGAGGTAACGCCGGAGATATCCGCACCTCAGGGGACGGTTGCCTTTACCGTTGACAGCGGCGGCACCTGGACCGCCAGTGACAATACGGGAGCGGCGCTGGCTACGGGCCGGATCGAGCTTGCCGATTTTCTGAACCCGGCCGGTTTGACAAGCCTCGGCCGAAATCTTTACGATAAAACCGAGGGCTCCGGCGAACCGTTTGCCGGAAATCCCGGGGAAAATGGATTCGGCACGGTTACTCAACGTTTTCTGGAAATGGCCAATGTCAGCGTCATTGACGAAATGGTCAGCATGATCGTGGGGCAGCGGGCCTACGAAATAAATTCCAAATCGGTTCAGACCGCCGACAGCATGTTGGGGATTATCAATAATCTGAAGAGATAGCCGGGAAACTGGTATAAAAATGGGCAAATTGTTTTTACAATTGAAACGATATCAAGTGGGCGCGTTTATTCTGACAGTGTTATCGCTGCTCTCCGCGATGCAGGTGCAGGCGGCAACGGTTGCGGCTGAAGTTATAAAGGCGGCGGTAACGGGCTATGTGGAGAAAAGCAGCCGCTGGCCGGCTGGTTGTGTTCGCGTCTCTTTTCGGTCGCATGTGGCGGATGAGGAATTGCCTGTTTCTGCCGTGTCATTGCGGGTGACCAGCCGCCCTGGCGAGGATTTCCTTGATTATTCGGCATTAACCGTTGGTTTTTACTCAGCGGGGAAATTGCTGCGGGAAAGGTCGGTAAGCGTATCCATGGAGGTGCTTACCGATGTCGTGGTGAGCGCCCGGTCACTGCCGAGGAACCAGATTATCCAATCCGGCGACATGTATGTTCAGAAGCGGTGGCTGAAAAGAGTGCCGACGAACCTGGCGACTTTATCGGAAGCGGCAGGCAAGGTTTTGACTATGACCCTTGGCGCCAACAGGGAAATTACAAGAAATCTGCTCAGCGAGCCGACCCTGGTAAAAAGGGGAAAGGTCGTGAGGATTTTGCTTGATAACGACGTTCTGATGATTGCCGCAATCGGGTTGTCGGAGGAGGAAGGACGTAAGAATCAGATCATCCGGGTAAAGAACCTCTCCTCCAACAGGGTAATTTACGCCAAGGTAACGGGCGGCGACACCGTCCGGGTGGATTTTTAGGAGAAAGAAGGTTGAACGTGATGGAAAAGGGAATTATGCGAATGTCCGGTATCGTTTTGGTGTTTGCTTCTTTGTTGTTGGCGGGGTGTGCCTCGAATAACGACAATGTTCGTCATGCACCCCCGATTCCCCTCCCCCCGCAGGCGGAGGCCCGGCTTGCCGAGCCCGGTTCGATCTGGCTGGGGGAGGGGGCGAGAAACAACCTCTTTGCTGACAACAAGGCGAGATATGTCAACGACATCGTGACCATTGTCGTTAGCGAAGTAACGCAGGGGACAAGCAAGGCCAGCACCAATACCAGTCGCGACTCCAGCACAACCGCGGGGATCACCGGGCTGCTCGGGCTTGACAAATCGCTCCAGGCGACGAATGCCAAATTGAATCCGTCGATTCAGGTCGGAGGCTCGGCATCCAACTCGTTGAAGGGGGTGGGAGATACCTCACGGGGAAGCACTTTTACAACAAAGATTACGGCCCGGGTGGTGAAGGTGATGGACAACGGCAATCTGGCCATTGAAGGGTGGCGGCAATTGAAGATGAACGGCGAGAGCCAGTACGTGGTGATCAGAGGCATCGTCCGTCCCGATGATATTACCTCCGACAATCTTATCTCCTCCCAGTACATTGCCGACGCCCGGATAGATTATGTCGGCGACGGCGTTATCAATGACAAGATGAAGCCCGGCTGGCTGACCAAGATAGTTGATTATGTCTGGCCGTTTTAAGCAGGGAAAGATTGGAAGAGCCCCGCGACGGGGAAAGGGCAGAGATGGTTTTTATCGTTATACTGGACCCGTTTTGGGCACGGAGGTTGGAAAAATGAAAAAGGGAAGAGTGTTCTTCATCATAGCCTTAGCGGCTTTTGCACTGTTTTCCGGTACGGTTTCCCATGCGGCCCGGATCAAGGATATTGCTGGTATAAGCGGCGTCCGGGACAATCAGTTGATCGGGTACGGTCTGGTTGTCGGTCTCGCGGGGACGGGAGACGACGTCAAAAACGGCTTCACCGCCGAGACGATAAAAAACATGCTGGGCAAGCAAGGCATCGCGATGCGGGACAAGACGATCAAGGCGGACAACGTCGCGTCGGTTATGGTGACGGCGATTTTGCCTCCCTTTGCGAAGGTGGGTGGGGGGCTTGATGTTCTCGTTTCGTCGCTGGGCGATGCGAAAAGCCTGTACGGGGGCACGCTTTTGATGACGCCGCTTAGAGGCGTCGATGGGGCTGTTTATGCGATCGCCCAGGGAGCGGTTGTTTTGGGCGGATTTGCCGCGGGCGGCGGGGGAGGCTCGAGCGTCAAAAATCATCCGGGCGCAGGACGGATTGCCGGCGGCGCCACCGTTGAGCGGCAGCTTCGGTACGATTTTGAAAGGAGCGGCAGCCTGACGTTGAACCTTTTAAACCCGGATTTCACCACCGCCTCCCGCCTGGCGGCGGCAGTCAACGGGGCCATCAAAAATGTGTCTGCCAGGGAACTTGATTCCTCATCGGTTTTGTTGAGGCTGCCCCAAAGCGGTTCAGTCAACATAGCCGAACTGGTATCGAAGATTGAAAATCTCGAAGTCCCGGTCGATTCGCGGGCAGTTGTCGTCATGAACGAGAAAACCGGCACCGTGGTGATGGGAGACAATGTCCGGATCTCAACCGTGGCCGTTGCCCACGGAAACCTGAGCATCCAGATCAAGGACGAGGTAAAGGTTTTCCAGCCGCAGCCGTTCGCCCCTTCCGCTCGCGGAGAGGGCACTGTCAGCGGCAAGGGAGGGGATGTTATTGTCGCCCCCGGCGGACAAACCGTTGCTACAACGGAGCGGACGACTGCCGTTGACGAGGAGAAAAAGCAGTTGATGGTTGTCCCGGCGGGCGTCACTATTCAGGATGTCGTCCGGGCGCTCAACGCCGTCGGGGTTACGCCGCGCGATCTGATCACGATCATGCAGACCATAAAAGCGGCCGGCGCCCTGCAGGCGGATCTGAAAATTATTTGACAAGAGGTAATTGCAAAACCATTTGTCATTCCCGAATGCGAAGCTTAATGTTCATAATATGGTTTTTCAAGCCGTTAGAACCAGATTATGAACATTAAACTTCGTTTTATGAACATTAAACTTCGTTTTCCCGCTCAGAATCGTTGCGGGAATGACAGAATGGGGAGTTTTGCAATTACCTCTCAAGTCTGATAATTGGGATTAAGTGTCAGGCGACAGACCACGAAGGGTTATTATGGGAGACGGCATTGTTGATATAAAACAGGTTTTATCCCCGGGCAGCGCAAAGACAGCCGCTGCCTCCCAAAAAATGCAGGAACGGGCGGCGAAGGAGGCGGAGCTGAAAAAGGTCTGCGCCGATTTTGAATCGATCTTTATTTACAATATGCTGCAAAAAATGCGGAGCGCCGTCCCGAAAAGCGGTCTTTTGCAGGAGATGCAGGGTAAAGAAACCTACAACTCGATGATCGATCAGAAGGTTGCCGAGGATTTGTCCAAGAACGGCGGGTTCGGCCTGCAACAGATGCTCTTCGATCAGATAACCGCCACCGACAAAAACTTTCAGGAGAAAAATTAAAGTTTGTCGGGGAAGCTGCCGATAATATGTTCAAAGGTTGTGAAAGGAGCTGAAGCATGGGTATTGGCGATATAAAAAATGTGACTTCGCAGGCGGCAAGTTATTACGAGAAAAACAGCGGCGCAAGCGGTGTGGACGCCGGCGCCAGGCAGACGGGCGCCGGCCAGGCTGCCGACAGGTCCACAGGGGCCGCCGCTTCCCCGAATGTAACGGTTGATATTTCCGCTAAATCACAGGATTTTGTCCAGATTAAAAATGCCGTGGCACAGCTTCCCGAGGTGCGGGAGGAAGTGGTGCAGGCATTGAAGACGCAGATAGAAACCGGCTCTTATAAGATCGACAGCGCCAAAATCGCGGGGAAGATGGTGCAGGAGTCTCTGCTGGACATCTTTGCCTGATTTGCCTCTGCTGCTTTAGGAAAAAATTTCCCTTCATAAAGACAAAAATTACCCCTTCTATAGTTGATAAGCTCTTAAATATCCTCCCGGCCTCTGGCGGAGTCGGCCATAACTGGGGTTTGCGCGGAAGCTGGATTATGGCATGAGGCTTGCTTTTGAAAATACCCAAGGGGGAACGATATTTTGGATATGGGGCAGGGTTTAAAAAAAGCGGCTAATTTTGAGCTCCTTCTGGATTCCTTGCTGTCGGTAATTGAACAAGAGATTGATGTTTACCGGGAGTTGGGGAAAATCATTGCTGAAGAGGCAGACGTTCTGATGAAGCCTGGGCTCGATTCCATAGCGGCCAGCAATGCCAAAAAGGATGACTGCGTATTTAAAGCCCGGCTGTTGGAGGAAGAGCGGTCGAAACTCGTGCGAGACATTGCCTGGGCTCTGGGGAAAAAAGGAAAGGAAATTAATTTTACAGTTATTTCCGGCTATTGCGATGCAGGTCGCGCCGCCCAGTTGGAGTCTCAGCGCCAGATTCTTTTTCCCCTCATCAAGGCGATAAATGAAGCGAATGCAAAAAATATGGGTTTGCTCGATTTTTCTCTTTCCTATGTGCGCGGTTCCCTTGATTTTGTCAATAATCTCCTGTCTGCCGGCGCCAATTACGAACGTACGGGGCAGCTCAAAACGGACAGCCTGCAAGGCCGGGTAGTCAACAGTAAAGGGTGACGAAATGTCTCTAAACAGCGTTCTGAATACATCCAAGGATAGTTTGCTGACCTACCAACTGGCAATAGGTTTGACTGGTTCAAACATAGCGAATGTAAACACGCCCGGATATTCCCGTCAGAGCCCTATTTTGCAGACCGTCGGTTCCGCTGACGTCGCAGCAACGCGCGCGCAGTTCAGCGTCAATGTGTCCGGCATTGCCCGAACTTATGATAAATATCTCGAAAATCAGATAGTTGATCAGGCTAAAACCGTGGGATACGGTGAGGCTGAAAGCGACCTTCTCCAAAGGATCGAAGGCATTTTTCAGGAGAGCAGCGGGGGGCCAAGCGACTTGTTGAATAAGTTCTGGAACGCCT
The DNA here is from genome assembly GCA_964552725.1 of uncultured Syntrophus sp. GTDB lineage: Bacteria > Desulfobacterota > Syntrophia > Syntrophales > UBA5619 > DYTH01. Next base: position 8,007 of record CAZKHU010000033.1, on the reverse strand, counting down.
GGGAAGAGGCGTCGGCAAATCCCGGGCAGCAGGCGGCAAGAAATGCCCTGCTTTCTGTGGCCGGGAATCTCACCGCGACGATTCGCAGGATTGACAGCGAGCTTACGCAGGTTGTGACGGATGCGGGAAGCAGGATCGACGACGTGGTTTCACAGACAAATATAACTCTTTCCAAAATTGCGGATTTAAACAGTAAAATAACAAGTTATGCAGAAGACAGGGGCGATGCCAATACCCTTAAAGACAGTCGGACGGAGCTGTTAAGGAATCTGAGCGACATGCTTGATATAAGTTACACGGAGGATGACAAGGGGAACGTAAATGTTTTTCTGCCCGGCGGCCAGTCTTTGATTCTCGGCTCCAAAAGCTGGCAGCTTGCGGTGGAGACTCAGGGAGGGACGGTAAGCGATATAGTATATGCAGACAACGCCGATAAAAGTTTGAAAAACGCGATCGTTTCCGGAGAAAAAGGCCGGCTTGCGGCGCTGGTCGAGGTCGGCGATACCCTTGTGCCCGGTTATCGGGACAAGCTTGACTCCTTTGTGGCGAAACTTGTTTCCGAGGTGAATGCGCTCCACAGGCAGGGTTATGATGCCGGCGGCAATGTCGGCGGTGATTTTTTTGACCCGCCGGCCGCCCCGGCAACGGAAGTTGACGCCGGCAGTTTTCGGGTAAGCGTCGCGATTGTTTCTGACTTCAACAAAATTGCCGCCGCGTCAACGGTCAACGGCGATGGCGAAAACGCCCTTCTCATCGGACAGATCCGGGAAAAATTGGTAATGAGCGGGGGCACTTCTACCCTTAACGACTATTATGGCTCCCTGGTCGGAGAGATCGGGAGCGACGTGGCCGATGCGAAAAATAACGTGGACTACCGCACATCCGTGATGACACAGTTGGTCAACAGACGGGAATCGGTATCGGGCGTTTCGCTGGACGAGGAGATGATGAATCTTATCAAGTACCAGATGTCCTACAATACCGCGGGGAAATTAGTCAGCACGGTTAATGAAATGCTGGCTACTTTGATGCAGTTGGTTAATTAGTTTAAGGGGCTTGGCCATGGTAATGCGAATTACGGAAAACATGAAATTCAACACAACCGCTGCCTCGTTGGCGGATGTTCAGGGGCAGTATAACAGCGTCCTGGAGAAGATGGCGAGCCAAAAGCGGATCAACAAGATTTCCGACGATCCGCTGGGAATGACCATGCTGCTGGACTATCGGCAGTCCAGGGCTTCCCTTGACCAGTACCAGCGAAATATCGACGCGAGCAGTGGCTGGCTTAACATGACGGAATCGAAACTTGCCGGCGCCGGAGATCTGCTGGTCAATGCCTCGGAGATTGCCATCGGACAGGGAACGGCCACCGCAACGGCAAATACGCGGCGTATTGCGGCGGAAAATGTGCAGCAGCTCAAAGAAGAGATGCTTTCGCTGGCCAACTCCAAGTACGGAAACAGGTATCTGTTTTCCGGCTCCCGAATGGATGTGGATCCATTTTCCGGGACATCCGGGTCGGCAAGAATTGATGATCCCACAGCGGCTTCGGCAAACAGTTTTGACGGAACCGTGACAAAAGGCGGCGCCTATACGGGGACAACGAACAAAACTTATGCGGTGAAGATCATAACCGGAGGAACGCTGGCCGATGCAACCTATAAAGTTTCTGCCGACGGCGGCAAGACGTGGGGCGCGGCGCAGACCGATCTTGATGCGGGAACCGTCACTCTGGGGGATGGCGTAACCTTGACCTTTACCGACAGCGGCGCCGAACGTCTGACGGCAGACGATCTGTTTTCCGTTCATGCCTATCCCGAGGGGTATTATAACGGCAATGATGATAATTTATCCGTTGATATCGGCAAGGGCGCAACAATCTCCTACAATGTGACGGGAGCGGACGCGTTTGCGGGCAGCGGTGGCGGGACGGATATCTTCAAAACATTGAACGACCTGCAAACGGCTCTGGAAAACAATGACCAGGAGGGTATTCTGGGGCAGGTTAATAAACTTGAAGATGCCCGCCAGCAGATCAGCCTTGCCACTGCAAAAGTGGGCGCCACGATGAACAGGCTGGAGCTTGCCGATAGCAATCTGCAGGATTTCAGCCTGAAACTGGCGGAATTGACGTCAAAAACGGAAGACGCGGATATTACGGAATTGGCGACCACGCTCGCGATGAAGGAAATTGCCCTGAAAGCCTCCTACGCCACAGCGGCGAAGTTGGGCCAGAATACGATCCTGGATTTCATAAAATAAGGGGATGGTATAATGCTGATCCTGACACGGAAGTTGGGAGAATCCATCGCCATCGGCGACGACATAACGGTTACCATTCTGGATATTAAAGGTAAGCATCTCAGAATCGGCATTGAAGCGCCTGCCGGCGTTGTCGTCCACCGTCAGGAGATATACAAGCTGATCCATGCGCAGAATGTATGTGCTGCGGAGTTCGTTTCTGCCGATCAGAAAGATCTGTCCGACGTCTGGGAGAGGATAAACACGCAAGGGTTAAAGGAGAAGACATGAAGCTGACCACGACCCGTTTTGACGAAATAACGGTAGATGAAAACGGGATTATTGAGATGCGGGGACCGATATTGGGATTCGAACAGCGCCGGCAATATACGCTCCTGCACCATAACGAAAAGACTCCTTTTATGTGGTTTCAGTCCCTCGAAGATGGGGCGGTCGCCTTTGTTGTCATAGATCCCCACTTGGTAAAAGAAGATTACGAACCACTGATACAAGACGATGATATTGCCCGTTTGGAAATCAGCGCTGCCGAGGATGTGGCTTTGCTGGTTATCGTAACCATCCAATCCGAACCCTTTTTGGTTACGGCAAATCTGCGGGCGCCGATTGTCATAAATGCTAAAAAACGGCTCGCCGCACAAATTGTGCTGGATGATGCGGAACTTTCTGTCCAGCATGATCTGGCTAAGAAAAGCGTATAATCAAAACAAGCAACGGTTCACGTTCACGCGACCTTGTCAAAGAGCATTCCCGTGAGTTCGTTTATCTTTGTATAGAGTTCCTGCAACTCCTTGGAGGGAATTTCTCGGATGACTTCGCCCGTTTCGCGGTTCGAAACAACGACGGCTATCTTTTTGGCATCCTCGCCATAGGTAGAGAATTGCAGGCCGATGCTGAGTTCCTCCAGGCTTTTTTGCATTTCCTCGACAAGCGCCTTAAGGGTATCCGGGGTTACGTCCTTTTTGTCCGGATGCTTCTCGTTTGAAACAACTTTTTTCGTGACGGCGTTTTGCGGGATGCCACCCGAGTCGTCTGGGTAAACCATTTGCTCGACATTAGTTTTGGAGATTGCGATATCCATTTTACCCTCCTTTGAAAATTTTTCTTCTTACAGCTTTACCCGCCCGTTTTGTCAAGGGAGGGGAACATCTTCGGCAACCATCAGGCCTTGGCGCTAAACAGCCGAGACGGCCGGGGGGGATTTCTGCCCCCATAACCCCGCAAGGCAACTCGTACATCATTGATGTCATGCAGTTCCTTTCCCAGATCACTGCGAAAGCGGGCCGCAATTGCGACACACTCTTCATTGGCGCTGATTACCTCGGCGATAGCCTTGGCAAGGCCTTGCGAAAGAGTTTTGACGTCCGGCGAAAAAGACGCCACATTTGTCAGCCGGTTATCCAGCTTGTCAACAAAGCCCATCAGTTCCTGGCGTCGCTTGATCATGTCTTCTATCTGCTTCATGTCTTGGGAAAGAAGGGCTGCCTTCAGCGATGCAGTGGCAAACAAAAAATCCTTAAAAACAGATAGCTTATGTTTCATGACTATCCCATCCGGCGTGGCATCTTTCGATAGCGGTCCTGCTGTCATTTAGGCACACAATCCTTCCCGGAGGCCGCCCCCCGCCGCCATTGCCATCCTTTGGGGAATGTAGGCGCCTGGCGCAACCTTCTTATTATCAGCGATTTCTTTCCACGCTGTTTCCAGATCTTTCAGCATGTTTGCAACTTCTGCGAGGCCCTGAACATTGCGTTTAAGATCGGCTGTTACGATATGGCGCATCATAAAGCGGTAAAGAGAATCCAGATTTTTAGCTACGGCGCCTCCTTTTTCAAAATTAAGGGAGCTGTTCAGTTCGCCGATAATATCGAGCGCCTTCTGGAGATTTTTCGCCTTTGCCTCGTAATTGCCGGCCAGATAGTTTTCCTGGGCGGCTTCGAGGTTGATTATCGCCTGCCGGTAGCAGATGAGGATCAACTTTCCCGGCTCTGCCGTCATAAAACTTACCTTTTGATAACCTCCGCCATCTCGTTCTGTCATGAGCTGCTCCTTTCCATATATCGGTAATTATTTATTCTATTTCCATGCTGTGGTCGCGGCGCCGAGTTGCGCGGTAAGCCAGTTGCTCTGGCTTTGGATATTGCTTATGGCCATCTCCATAGCCGTAAAGCGGGCCATCATTGCCTCCTGCTTCAGGGCCAGCCGTGCTTCCATATCGCTGATTCGGGTCTGATAGCCGCTGATGCTTTCCTCGAGGGAGGTCTCCTTGAACGTCAGATAGCCGTTGATCGGATCGCTGATGTTTAAAAGGGCGTTGCTTAGAAGCGCACCCAGCCCGAGGGTGAGCTTGACGTTTCCCGCAGCGGCGCCATTGGCGGAACCGGTATATTGTACCGATAAACCGGCGGCGCTGGCGTTTCCGGCAGCGCCGGTCAACATTTGCCCGCTCCCCGAAGCTGCTTCTCCGTTAATCGTCCCGGCGACATCCTGACCGCTGTATGTTCCATTCACCAATCCGAGATCCAGATCCCTTTTGGTGTTCTGGTCGAAAGTTCCCAGGGCCAGGCTACCGCCGCCCTCATTATTGGCAGTAAGCGTCAGCGAAACTAACGAGGCTCCGCTTGTCAGATCCTCTACATAGATTTTTCCTTCGCGAACGACGGCATCTACAGTCGTCCCCTGGGCGCTGTACGCGCTTTCAATGGCGGCAAGGAGACCGGCCACGGTGTCTGCGGTCTTGTTCGTCACCGTATAAGCGCCGCTGATTGCGGTTATCCCGTCTCGGGCGGTTCCCCCGATCGTTATCGTGTCGCCGTTGGCAACGCCGGCGCCGTTTACGTCGCTCCATGCCGTGGCGGCTGTCACATGGACATCCCCACTTGTGGCGGCCGTGGTGTTGGCCGTTGTCGTATAGATCATCTGATCGTAAAAATTATCCGCTGAATCCTGGGAAATTGTGAAGCCGCTGCCGTCTCCGTAGTCGTTATTCGTGATTGTCAGGTGGCCGCTTCCGTCATCCGCTGCGGTTAGCGCGAGGGCATAGCGACCTTCCACGCCGCCGGCGTTATCGGCAAGCAATGTGCCAAAATCGAGACCCCGCCCGGCAGGTTCGGTAATGTCCAAAGCAAGCTGACTGGTTCCGTTGTATTTGTCGGTCAGATTGATCCGGCCAGTGGTGTCTATGGCGGCAGAGACCGCGTTTCCGAATGCCGCCTCTATCGCGGTCAGCATCCCCTGGACAGTGTCTGTAGATTTGTCGGCGATGGTATAGCTCCCCGAGAGCGTTGCCCCGCTGCGCGAGGTTCCGGAAAAGCTGATCACATCCGAATTTTGCAGTGTAGCGCCAAAGATGTTGTTCCAGGTCGTGGTCGCTGTGAGCGCCGTGCTCCCATCGCTTTGCTTTAACTGCTGGCTTCCCGCGAGGTTTTCCGTGTAGCTCGCGGCAAATTCCGTATTGGCGGCGTTTACGATATCGCTTATGGTCATTGCCGGGGTTACTGCAATATTGGCCGTGTTTGTCCCCTGGGTGACGCTCAATGTTTCTGTTTTCCCGCCGGCTGTAAGGACGACGTTCCCGGTTTCTGCGCCCTGGGTTGCCGCACGGTTGATCTGCACCGCATATTCCCCGGCTTTGGAATCTTTCGTATAGCTTACATACGCGAGATTTGTGCTGGATGTTGTTCCCTGAGCGGTGAAAAGGGAGAGTACGTCGTTGAAATTGGTCTTCAAATAGCCGCTCAGCGCCTTGTCGTCAACGGTCAACTGCTGGTTGTTGTCCAGGTTGATCCCGATCATCCCGATAATGGAAAAATTGCTGTTGACCCCCCAGACGGGCCCAGTGATAAGATTCGAAATGTCGGATTTAATGGACGAAAGCGTTCCATCGCCAAAAAGGAGGCCGCCGGCTTGCTGTGCCGAGGCGTCATAAGAAAACTGGGCGCTGATGTATGACATCAGATCGTTGTATTTGCTGACATAATCGTTGATTGTTTTCTTGACCGCATCAAGATCGCGTCCCACCGTGAGACTGACGGTAGTGGCGGCGTCTTCCTTGAGCAGATTCATGGTCACGCCGGTTATGACGTCATTGACGGTGTTGGAGCTCTTGGTGATCGCCACCCCGTCTAAGACGATCGTTGCATCTTCCCCGGCGATAATCTGCCGCTGCCGCGCGTCGGCGGCAAGGAAGTTTGCGTCGCCCGCCACAAACTCGAGCGTGGAACTTGGATCGGCGATATGGTCGGTCAAATTCAGCGCCAGGAAACTTCCCCCGGACAGGTCGTCCACCCGGATCTTTCCGTCGTTGGTGACATAGGCCAGGACGTTTCCGTAACGCGTTTTGATTTCATCGAGCAGATTCTGGACGGTCGTGGCGCTGGTAATGCTGAAATCGCTGTTGACCGCGACGCCTGCGGTATCCGTTCCCGTCAGGGAGATGTAATCGCCTGCCGGAAATCCTCCCGCCGTAAAGGTGTTGTAACCGTCAATATCCTTAAGGAGGGTGGAGGCGGTGACGGATGCGCCTTCGGAAGTCATCGCGCTGCCGGATACCTTGCCCGCGACATCAGCGCTGGCGTGATCCAGAATCCCCAGGGTGTTCAGTATGTTCTGCGAATCAACGAAGGTCTGCGTGCCGTCTATCTGCAAGCGGTAGGATGTGATGTTGTCTTCGGTCTGGGAGATGACGGAGGCGGTTACTCCCGTTGGCGCGGCCAGATTGATCGCGTCTTTGATGTCTGTCAGGGACATCCCGGCTAAATTTATGGCCACGCTCTTATCGCCGATGGTTACACTGGCCGACTCACCCGTGGAGAGACCCAAAAGGGAAGCGACGGCGACGCTGGCCGAGGAAAATTGGTCGCTTTGCGCCCCCATTGTAATGGCATTTTTGGTTGTTGCCGTCTGATTGTCCTTCCAGCCGAAGGTCTGTACCAGATTCGTTGCGGCGCCGTTCAAAAGGCTGATTCCGTCGGCCCCGGTCTGGTCGCTGGTGAGGATCAGACGGTAATCGTTCGTGCCGAAATTGAGCACGGAGGCGGTGACGCCCGACGGGTCGCTGCCCGTATTGAGGTTGTTGATGCTGCTGGCCACGCCATAGAGGGTATCGGTGGCATTAATGGTTGCCATCTTGCCATTGATCAGGATATCGCCGGCATAGCTGCTTCCCAGGGCCGTTGCCGCGCTGGTAAAGGGATTGGACGAGAGCTTCTGGGCCTGGGCGAGGTTTGTGACCTTGAGACTGTACGTGCCGGGGGTGGCGGTGGCGCCGGTGGCCACGGAAAGCAGGTCCCCTGCTTCCACGGTGCTGCTGTTTGTGGACATGCTGGAGGTGAACAACTGGAACTTTTCCGGATTTTTCAGGGTGTCGGCGGCGCCTTTGAGGGCCGCCAGCCTGGATGAGGCCTTCTGCCACTCGGCGAGCTTGTTTTCCGTCTTTGTCTTCTGCCCGGCGACGAGGTCCACCGGCTTGTGTTCGATAGCCATCAATTGATCAACCATCGTCCGCCAGTCAAAGCCGCTGGCCAGACCGGCAATCATATTCGTACTTAAAGCCATAACCTTCCTCCATGCCAATCTGAGGGTAAATGCGTATCTGTTAAATGTTTTATCGGCAAAAGCCGCTGAAACTTTAGCTGATTATTTAGTCACTAACCCGTAAAGTTGATCGAGTTTCTGGCAAGATATTTTTCATGACCTGTGCAAACCATTTGCTGTAAAGTGATTGCTGAGATTATTTTTTAATCCGAC
>CAZKHU010000032.1:0-26536 GCA_964552725.1 uncultured Syntrophus sp. | reverse complement strand
TTCCGCCTCTCATCACTCATGAGCCACGGCAGGAAAGGGGAAATGTCCGTCGGTGTCCTGATGGAGAAGGTAGAGGTCGTTTTCCGTTCCTGGTTCCGGTATCCACTTCATGTGCAGGGGTTTCTCTCTATAAGTGAAGCAAATACCTCCAGGCGGCCAGCGCTCCGGGCGCCTCCCGCTCCTGTCCGGGCGCGTACTCGTGAAAGAGAAGCCGCCCCTCCGCTTCCGGCCATTGGGCGACACCAAACGCCATGGCGGCCTTCTCCCGCCGGAATGTTTCAGCATCAGCCAGATTCCAGCAGGTATTGACGAACATTTTTCCCTCTCCGTCGCACAGATCAACCTCGCTGCCGTTGGCATAATAGAAAAGATCCTTACGGCTGCGCCGGTTCTCCAGGAAGACCACGGTCTCCAGTTTGTGGCCCAGATCACGGTTCGGAAACGGCTGATAGGCGGCAATCAGCCCCGTGTCAATCACATGCAGCTTCTTGGGATTGTGCTCCTGCTTCCGGAGCGAGGCTTCCCGTTTCGGCTGCAGAAACACCAGAAAGGCATCCTCCAGGTAACCGAGATAATCAAAGAGGGTGTTCTTGGAAACGGTATACCCCAGAGACGCGAAGTCCCTGTGCAGTTTGCTCACGTTCAGGAGCGAACCGGTATTGCGGAAGCAGTGCCGCAACAGATCGCGCATCAGCTTCTCGTTGCGCACCCCATATCGTTCCACCACGTCCCGGTAGAGCATCAGAGACGAATACTCCTCCAGAATCAACGGCCGCAAAGCCTCATCGGCCAGCACGATCTCCGGAAAGCCGCCGCAGAACAGATACGACTCCAGTTCATGGCGAAGGCGGCTCTCATTGTCGGCGCTGTGCGGCACGACCTCGATCTCCCGGAACATCAGATATTCACGGAAAGAGAGCGGGAACACTTCCAGGGTAATGCTGCGGCCCCGCAAGGCCGTGGCCAGGTCGCGCGTCAGCAACTGCGAAGAGGATCCGGTGATGAACACCTCCACGTCTTCCGTGTCGCAGAGGCGGCGTATCCACCGCTCCCAGCCGGTCACGTTTTGCACCTCATCCAGAAAAAGATACTTGTGCTGCCCTACCATCTCCGGGAACAGCTCGTGCCATGAACGCAGGATCAGATCCAGTTCCTCCGCCTGAATGGGATGCAGCCGGTCATCCTCGAAATTCAGATAGAGGATCCGACGACGATCAACCCCTTGCAATGCCAGCCTCTGGATGGCATCAAAGAACAGGAACGTCTTGCCGGACCGCCTGACGCCGGCCAGACCGACAACTTTGCCGGTGCCGGTGGGGATAACCAGTTCCCGTGGTTTGCAGGCCGGCAACACCCTTTCGACGAATTGACGGATGACGTATTTTAAGTTGTCGCTGATCATAGGTTCAATATGGCATATGTCATCCCTGTTAGCAAGGACAATTATTGCCACCCTTTTGCTCTATCCCGTTGAGATACATCAAAATGGCGAAATGTTTTTCCATGCCTGAAGACTTCGTTTTATGGACATTCTGCGGTAAGCTTGTTGAGTTCATCGGCCATCCCGCAATCTGCCAGCGCCGCTTTTGTCGGCAGGCCGCTTTCGGGATCAATTTTCATCAGCTCATAGAAACGCGCCTTCATATTTTCCAGATCAAAAATGGCGTCTTGCGCCTCGCCGCCGCTTCCCGGCGCCCGCATCCGCAGGGTCAGATCATCGTCCTGTCCATTCAAGCCATAGCGGCTGTTGATGATCCGCTTCAGGTAGAAAATCCGCCGTCCCGCCTTCAGGAATTCTTCGGCATCCCATTCATAGCCGACAACTGTCCTGAAAAGGGCAAGCCAATCCGGAATCGTCACCTCGGCATCGGCGAATTGACAGAAACAGGCGCTGTTTTCGATCGCCCCCAGCGCCACGGAAACCACGGCAGAAGCCGCCTTGTTTTCCTCCGACTGCGGCGTCAGAACGTAATCAAAGCCGATCTCCGGATAATAACGGGCGCCCATTTCGACAAAAAGCATCGGGTCGGCGACATGACAAGCCCCGCGGGCGCTCACAGCGTAGGACAATGCCAGCCCATAGCCGCCTCCCCGGGGGTCATGCATCGGCGCCTCGAGCCCCTTGCTCTGCGCGGTGTAAGCAAATCCCTTGCCCAATCTTCCAGCCGCCGCCCGGCTTCCCTCTGCCAAAAGCGCTCCCAGTTTCTCTTCTTTGCGAACGATTGCCGGCAGCAGAACATCCAGCACCGTTGCCATGTCTCCCCAGTTCAGCTCCAGCCCGCCTGTTTCCTCACGGGTAAGATCGCCCTTCTCAAAGGCCTCCATCGCCCAGGCGATCGTCGCCCCGCAGGAGATCGTATCCATTCCGAAATCGTTGCAGAGCCGCCCGGCCTTGCAGGTTGCAGCCAGATCCAGCGACCCCATCAGCGTGCCGAAGGCAACAATTGTCTCGTATTCCGGGCCGCCTCCTTCCGGAACGGCAAACGGCCCTTCCCTGACCTCGACAATCCGCTTGCAGGCAATGCCGCAGTACATGCAGCCGGAACGCCGCTTCAGATACTTCTCCGTCAGGGTAGTGCCGTTGAGCGCCTCCGCGGCTTCCTCCCAGAAATTGGAGCTCCAGTTTTTCACCGGGACATCGCCGCTGTAAACGCCGCCAATTAGATTCGCCGCTGTGCCGTTTTCCCGCAAGACGCTCGAGGCCAGCGCCTCATTTATCCGCCCGTTCAAATCCCTGCGGAGATTTTCAAACCCTTCCGGATCGGCCAGCGCCAGCTCCTTTTTTTGCGCCTTGACGACGAGCGCCTTGAGGTTCTTGGAACCCATCAGCGCCCCGAATCCCGCCCGCCCGGCCGTGTTTTGCCCCTCATGAATGATATTGGCGAATTTCACGCCGTTTTCTCCGGCCGGTCCGATCGTCATCGTTCGGCTGCCCTTGCCAAAACGTTCCTTGAGCAGTCTGGTCGTCTCCTCCGTGCCGAGGCCCCAATATTCATCAGCCGGCAGTAGCGCAACACTATCGTCTGCGATATGAATCAGGGAAGGCTTTGCCGCCCGCCCGGTGACAACCAATCCATCGAACCCGCAATAACGAAGTTCCGGCGCGAAATAACCGCCGCAGGAGGAATCGCCCCAGTGCCCGGTGAGAGGGGAGCAGCCGGCAACGCTGCCGCGGCTCGCGCCGGACAGCTTCAGCCCGGCAAGCGGCCCGTTCATAAAGATCAGCATCGCTTCCGGAGCCAGCGGATCAAGGGCAAAATTCCCCCGTTCCAGGAAGATCTTGGCAGCCAGCCCGCTGCCGCCGATGTAGAGCTGATACCACTCCCCGGGCAGCGTTTCTACCGAGGTCAGCCCGGCGCTGAGATTTACGTTGATTATCTTCCCGGTATTTCCGTTCATCGGGCTCCCCCTTTCTCCTTTTGGCGGTTTTTCGCGGACGTCTCTATTGGGATGCACACAGACTGACTGGATAACAGGTCAAGATTATTTGACAATCTTGTCTTCCCAGCCCAGCTCTTTCAAAACCTGCTCATAGATAGCGGCAACCTTTTTCAGTTTCGGCGCCAGTTTCAAAAGCCCGGTCGCGGAACCCTTCACCCGGATCTTTTTGCGGGTGATCGCCATGACCGGATTGAGCTTGTTTAACCAGGAAAGGTGGGCGTCATCAGCGGAGAGACTCATGATCAAATCCGGCGCGCCGGGAGGATCGCCGGCCCCGAATTCGTACTTGCCGTTGCGGGTGTCAACCCAGATTGCGCAGCCCGGTCCGCTTTCTGAATAATCGAACAGGATGAGCTGATTGACCTTCTTCATCGACTCCCCCAGTTCAGGATCATGGGAAACGCTTTCGAAAAGCTTTGTAATCGCCGTTACCGCTTCTTGTGAATCCTTCCAGTATTGCATGATTTTTTCTCCTTTCTAATGAGCCTGCTGATAGAGAGCTGCAATGTCGTCTTCCTCGACATACCGGGGATTATAGCCGATCTGCCCGTCGGCGGCCGCCAGCTCCACCAGCGGCTGCAAGGCATCCCGATCCGTCGGCACGCCAAAATCTTTCAGGGTCTGCGTCAGGCCAATCATCGCCAGCAACCCCTTCACCGCGTCAACGGCTGCTTCAGCGACCTTCCGCGGGTCTTTCTGTCCAGCCTCGACCCCTATCGCGTCGGCGATCATCCGGAATCTGCCGCTACGTTCGTCAATAATGTTGTAGGCCATTGTGTGCGGCAGCATAATCGCATTGGCCAGGCCATGGGGGATTCCATAAAGGGCGCCGAGGGCATGGGCCAGGGCGTGCACCGCCCCGGTCATCGTGTTTCCAAACCCCATTGCCGCCATCGTGCTGGCAAGCATCATATTCCCACGGGCTTCGCTGTTTTGGGGTTCGCGCACCGCCACCGGCAGATATTTGAAGATCAAGCGGATCGCGTGCAGCGAAAGGGCGTCGGCAATCGGTTCGGCGCCGGTAGAAAGCACCGATTCAATGGCATGGGTAAGTGCGTCCATTCCGGTAAATGCAGTTATTTTCGGAGGCAGCTTAAATGTCAGCTCCGGATCGAGCATCGCCAGATCGGCATTGCAGTAGGGATGAGTGACCGAAAGCTTCGCCTTCGCTTTGGTATCGAGGACAACCATCGCGCTGGTGATTTCGCAACCGGTTCCCGCCGTCGTGGGAAAGGCGATATGGGGGGCAAGCGGTTTCGCCCCTTCCCAGAGCCCCGCCTGATCGGCAAGGGGCTGAAAATCGGTATCGCCGCTGCCGATCATGATGTTCACCGCCTTGGCAGTGTCCATGACGCTGCCGCCACCGACGGCAATCAGGCAGTCCGCGTTGACGCTGCGGTAAAAGGCCGCCCCGGCGTTGATCACCTCGATCCGGGCATCCTGCAGAACCCCGTCAAAAACCCCGGCCAGCTCCAGAACGGAATTCTTGACCTCCGCGATTACCATCTCCGCGACGCCGGCATTGACCAGCCCACGGTCGGTGAAGATGACAACTCTCGTCCCGCCCAGTTGCGACATCTCGAAGCCGATCTCTTTGCGAACGCCCGGCGCGTACAGGATCCGCGGCCGGTTTACCCAGGTGAAAAAAGGTTCAAAGGCAATTTCCGGATATTTCATCTCTCACCTCCATCAGTATAAACTTACGGCCGGTTTGCGCGGATATTACTCTCTTTTGCCCTTATCAGTTTGAAGAACTTGTTTTTATTTCACCGTCGGCCGGGAATGGGCCGAAAGATCTGCCTTTCTGAGGCGGATGCTGCTCGGGGTAATCTCCACGAGTTCGTCTTCAGCGATAAACTCGATGCAGACATCTAGCGACATGAGACGTGCGGGCCGCAGGATCACCGTCTGGTCTGAGGTGGAAGCCCTCATGTTGGTAAGCTTTTTCTCCTTGACGATGTTGACGTCAATGTCCACAGTGCGGTTTCGCTCCCCGACGACCATCCCGGCGTAAACCTCCGTCCCCGGGGAAATAATGAGCTCGCCGCGATCAGCCATCGCATGACAGGCATAGGCGGTGGTTTTCCCCGGGCGGTCGGCAACGAGCGCGCCGGTTAACCGCTGGGGAATGGGCCCGGCCCACGGCTCGTAGCCCTCGAGCAGCGTGTTCATTACCCCTGAGCCTTTGGTATCCGTCAGAAAATGGCTTCGGAAGCCGATCAAGCCGCGCGACGGGACGATGAATTCGAGGTTTACCCGGCCGCTGCCCTTATTGACGAGACTGACCATCCGCCCTTTTCGAACCGCCAGTTTCTCGGACAACACCCCGATGAACTCCTCGGGAACATCGATAAACACCCTTTCGACCGGTTCGAGTTCCTTGCCGCCTTCCATTTTGGTAATGACGCGGGGCTTCGAGACCATGAACTCATACCCCTCCCGACGCATGGTTTCGATAATGATCGCCATCTGCAACTCCCCACGCCCGCAAACCTCGAAGGCGTCTGCCCGCTCCGTCGGCTTTATCCGGATCGCCACGTTTCTCAGGGTCTCCCGCTCCAGCCTGTCGCGGATATGGCGGGAGGTGAGAAATTTTCCCTCCCGGCCGGCCATCGGCCCGTTGTTTACATAAAAGAGCATCGATACCGTCGGCTCATCGACGTTGATTCTCGGCAGGGGCTGAGGGTCCTCCAGCGAAGAAATCGTGTCGCCGATGTTCAGATTCTCCACCCCGGCAAAAGCGGCGATATCGCCGGCCTCAATCTTTTCGACGGCCACCTTCTTCATCCCGATAAAGGTGTAAAGGGCTGAAAATTTAACACTTTGTGCTGCCCCGTTCTCCCCGCAGAGGGTATAGGCCTGGCGGAGTTCCAGAACGCCGTTCATCAGCCTTCCCACGGCCAGTTGCCCGACGTAGGAGTCATAATCGAGATTCGTTACCAGAAACTGCGGAACCGCCGCGTCGTCCGCCTCCGGCCCGGGAATGGACTGCACTATCGCCTGAAACAGCGGCGTCATATCGACAGAATCATCCCCCAGTTTGACGTGGGCAACGCCCCTTTTGGCGTTCGTGTAGAGAATAGGGAACTCAATCTGCTTTTCCGTTGCATCGAGATCGATGAAAAGGTCGTAAACCTCGTTGATCACCTCTTCGATCCGCGCGTCCGCCCGGTCTATCTTGTTGATGACCAGAATGATCGGGAGCCCCCGCGCGAGAGCCTTTTTCAGCACAAAGCGGGTCTGGGGAAGCGGCCCTTCGCTCGCGTCAACGAGGAGAATCGCCCCGTCAACCATGTTGAGACTCCGCTCGACCTCGCCGCCGAAATCGGCATGGCCGGGGGTATCGACAACGTTTATCTTCACATCCTTGTAAAGAATCGCCGTATTTTTGGCCATGATCGTGATTCCCCGCTCTTTTTCGAGCTCCATGGAATCCATGACGCGCTCCTCGATGACCTGGTTCTCGCGGAATGTGCCGGTCTGTCTTAAAAGCCCATCCACCAGCGTTGTCTTGCCGTGGTCAACATGGGAGATAATGGCGATATTGCGTATTTTCTCTTTTCTCATTTTCTTTCTTTCGATCCTTCCTTGATTTATGTTGCCTGCGACCCGAAGACAAACTCCCTCCTGCCGGATGAAAACTGTCTATTGCTGAGCTTCCGCTTGCCCTTCCCCGGCGGAACTGCGCCGGGGCTTCCTCGTCCGGGGCCGTTTTTTCTTTGCCCCCTCGGGCGCCGGCGCCGTCCGGCTCTCCGCGCTTGCCAAAGGCGACTGCGGCGCCTTGTGCAGCGTTTTGTTATAGTAATCATCCAAAAGCATCGCAATAAGAGGGGAATCTTCTTCCGCTTCGGAAAGGGTTCTGCCCAGCGAAATAAAACGCCGCATTCTTTCCCGTTCGAGGTTGTCGCGCGACCGGAGATCGGCTTCCAGTCCGGCAATAACCCGCTGGGCGACAATTTCCGCAACATCTTCCTCCTCGGGGAGTTTTCTTTCCTCAAGATCGGTTATGTTGAAACTGCGGGCGATCGCCTTCAGGGCAAACTGTTCCATTCCGGCCGCAAGCGTAATCGCTGTGCCGCTTGCCCCCACCCGCCCGGTTCTTCCCGCGCGGTGGATGTAAAGTTCCGGGTCCTCCGGCGGTTCATATTGAAAGACATGGGAAAGTTCAGGGATGTCAATTCCCCGGGCGGCGACGTCGGTCGCTACCAGAAAACGCAGATCCCCCTTGCGGAGCCTCTCCATAACCTTTTCCCGGGCGCCCTGGGAAAGATCGGAACTGAGCTCGTCGGCATCGTAGCCAAAGCGCTTCAACACCACCGTGACAAAATGGACCGTCGAGCGCATATTGCAGAAGATGATTGCCGAGATCGGATTTTCCATCTCGATGATTCTGATCAGCGCCCGTTCCTTCTGCACTCCCTGAATAATATAGAAGAGGTGCGATGTATTGGCTACATGAATATGGTCGCGGCTCAGGCTGAGGAAATCCGCTTTACCGAGAAACTCCTCGGCCAGCCGGATGATAAACGGCGAAAAGGTTGCAGAAAACATGCACCCGTTGAGGGGGCGTTTGGGAAGAAACTGCTGGATCCTCTTCATGTCGGGATAAAAACCCATGGAAAGCATCCGGTCCGCCTCGTCGAATACGAAGATGCTTAATTTATCGAGCTTCAGTGCCCCCTTGAGGAGATGATCCAGAATGCGCCCCGGCGTTCCGACAACAAGCTGCGCCCCGGCTCGTATTGCCTCAAGCTGGGGTTCGTATTTGACGCCGCCATAAACGACGACCGTTCTCAAACCGCTCTCCCCGGTTAAAAGCTCCGCCTCCCGGGAAACCTGCAGGGCAAGCTCCCGCGTTGGCACCAGAACCAGCGCCTGGCACACCTTTTTCTCCGGATTTATTCTCTCGATAATCGGCAGCAGAAAGGCGCCGGTTTTGCCGCTCCCGGTCTGCGACTGCACCATCAGATTCCGGCCGGCCATGATATAGGGAACGGCCTGGGACTGAACCGGAAGCAGTTTCGTCCAGCCGGCCATCGCACATGCCTTTTGCAGGCGTTCGGAAAGGTCGGAAAGGGTAACCGCGGCAAGCGGATTTTCGGGATTTTGTTCATCGCCATTGCGGAAAGGTTGCTTCAACTCCATTGTCTGGTTATTTGCCGTCTGATTTTGTTCTTCTCTATAATCCTCTTCCATCTCTCACCTTCTGCCCTGTACGGGCGTGATTTATCTATTTTCCCCGGGCCTTTCACCCGGAAAATCCTTGCCATCGCTGTTCCTGACGGATTTTTCACCAAGGGCCTCAGCCATCGGAATTCCTCATGCCCGGCGGCTTAAAGTCACCCGGCCCGTATGGCGATATACGCCGACAGCGGGACATTGTCAAGCAATTTACCGTCTAAGTTGCGAATATCTGTATAATTTAGATAGCCAGAGGCCTCCCTGCCCAAAACGGACAAGACGTAAATACCGGTTTCAATGAAATCACGTCCTCTATTCTTATAGCAGTTCACGAAACAGTCGTTTTATGCTATATGCCCCTCACACATTATGAAAAAGGAGAACCCCAGAAAGTATGCCGATATATGAATTTTACTGCGAAGAATGCAATACTGTCTTCAATTTTTTTTCCCGGGGCGTAAATACGAGGGCGGTTCCCGCCTGCCCGCGTTGCCGGGGGCCTCTGAAGCGACAGATGTCCATCTTCGCAAAGGTAACCCGGGGTAAAGAAGAATCCGCCGGCGAAGAAATGCCGCAGCTCGACGAAACGAAGATGGAGAAAGCGATGGCGATGCTGGCCGGAGAGGCGGAAAGAATGGACGAAAACGATCCTCGCCAGGCGGCGCAGTTGATGAGAAAGCTTAGCGAAGCCGCCGGAATTTCTTTCGGCGATGGGATGGAAGATGCCCTGAATCGTCTGGAGCAGGGCGAGGATCCGGATCGCATCGAAGAGGAGATGGGTTCTCTTCTGGAGGCGGAAGAGCCCTTCCTGCTCAATAAAAAAGGGGGCGGCAGCAAAAGAACCGCTCCCCGCGTCGACGAAACCCTGTACGACCTCTGATTGTCATCGAAAAAACAGAGACGCATGGACAGTAAAAAAAGCCCCTGCGCCTCTGTTCAAAAGGAAACGCATGCAGATAAAGCTTTCACCGCTGATTACTTGCGGTTTTCCGGACGGAGCGCGCGGACAGCGGCGCCGGCCTGCCACATCTCGCTGTTTTTCATCTCCTCCAGTTCAGAGTTTAACTTGACACGATAATCGGCGGCGCTGTTCGCCGCAAGGACGATCCTCGTTTCCTCTCCGGAGCGGACGCTTTCATATAACTTTTCAAACGTCGGGGCAACAGCTTCCCGGAAAGGTCCCTTCCAGTCAAGGGCGCCCCGCTGGGCAGTCGTGCTGCAGTTGGCGTACATCCAGTCCATCCCCTTCTCCGCGACCAGGCGGATCAGACTCTGGGTCAGCTCCTCGACGGTTTCATTGAACGCCTCGCTCGGGCTGTGGCCGTTTTTCCGGAGCACGTTGTACTGGGCCTCCATGACGCCGGCAAGGCAGCCCATCAGAACGCCCCGCTCGCCGGTCAGATCGCTGAAGACTTCCTTCTCAAACGTCGTCGGGAAAAGATAGCCGGAGCCGACGGCGATGCCGAGGGCAATGGTCTTTTCCGTCGCCTTTCCGGTGGCATCCTGAAAGACCGCATAACTGGAATTGATGCCGCTTTTGTCGAGAAAATTGTTTCTCACCGACCGGCCGGAGCCCTTGGGGGCCACAAGGATTACATCGATATCAGCCGGGGGAACGACTCCGGTCTGCTTGCTGTAGGTAATCGCAAAACCGTGAGAAAAATAAAGGGTTTTTCCTTTTGTCAGGCATGGTTTGACAATCGGCCACATCTGTGTTTGTCCGGCGTCGGAGAGCAGATACTCGATAATAGTTCCCCGTTTCGCCGCTTCCTCCACCGAAAAAAGCGTCTCGCCGGGGACAAAACCGTCGTCGATTGCCTTCTGCCAGGTAGCGCCTCCCTCGCGCTGCCCGACAATCACCCGGATGCCGTTGTCACGGAGGTTAAGCGCCTGTCCCGGACCCTGCACCCCGTATCCTAAAATCGCAACTGTTTCCCCGCTGAGGACCGCCCGCGCCTTGTCCAGAGGAAACTCATCCGAGGTAACAACATCCTCCCAAACGCCGCCAAAATTGATCTTTGCCATATTCTACTCCTTTCATTGTTGTGGAAAGCACTCGCTGTGCCATATCCCTTAATAAAACCTTCCGCAGGTTTTTCCCTTATTGCCATCCGCCAGGCAGTCCCTCTTTTTTGAAACAGCCCTCCGGGCCTGTTCCGCTTTTTACCGGCCGGGCGGCTGCCGGAAAACGGCAATCGCCCCCGTACGATTCATCTCCTCAACGCCGAACGGCTCGAAAAACCGGAGGATCGCCGCTGTCTTGTCGGTATTGGCCGTGATTTCCAGAATCAGATAATCTGCGTCCATAGCGACGATTTTACAGGCAAAAAGATCGATCGCCCGGAGAATTTCCCGGCGGTTTTCCTCCTTGATGCGCAGGCCGATAATCATCAATTCCCGCTTCACGGATGGCACGTCGGTCAGGTCGGTCACCGAAATGATATCGACAAGCCGGTCAAGCTGTTTCTTGATCTTGTCGGTAAAATCCCTGTCCGCCCGACTGGTGAGCGTGATCCTCGACACATCGGGATTGGTCGTCTCGGCGACGCAGAGACTTCTTATATTAAAGCCCTTGCTGCTGAAAACCCCGGCAATCCGGGAAAGCACCCCGGGCTGGTTGTTGACGAGCAGCGAAATGATATGTTCCTGAACTGTCATTGTTTCTTAACCTCCTTTACGCGTCTGCAAATTTGGCAAATTTGTGAAGAGCCGCGTCCTTCCCCGGCTCATTGTCCGTTGATCACTTCCCGGAGATCATCTCCACATTTGATTTTCCAGGGGGAATGATCGGATAGACGTAGGCATCCTGATCGATTGCCGCCTCCACGAGATAAGGCCCTTTCGCCTCCTTCATCCGCGCGATCGCCGCTTCCGGATCGCCATGGACCGGTATCCGTTCGGCGGGGATGCCGAACCCGCTGGCAACGGCAACAAGATCAACCTCGCCGCCCAGGGCGCACGTCGTAAAGCGCGATTCAAAAAAGAGATCCTGCATCTGCCGGATCATCCCCAGATGCCCGTTATTGAGGACGACGATCTTGACCGGCAGACAGTACGAACTGATCGTTGCCAGCTCCTGGATATTCATCAAAAAACCGCCGTCGCCGCTGATGGAGATCACTTCCCGCTCGGGGGCGCCGATCTTCACGCCGATCGCGGCGGGCAGGGAAAATCCCATTGTACCCATGCCGCCCGTGGTAATGAGACTGCGGGGAGTATGACACTGCCAGGAACGGACGGTCCATATCTGGTTGAGCCCCACATCGGGAACAACAATCGCGTCTTTGGGCAAAGCGGCCTGGAGCTTGCGGATAAGCGTCCCGGCCTCCCCGCAACCGTCATTGCCATCTTTGGTGGTCGCCTGTGCGCGCTCCTCGTTTATTCTTGCCGCCCACTGGGGGCGATCGCGGGGGATAACAAGCCCGGCAAGGGCGGCAAGGGCGTCCTTGATATCGCCTATCCATTGAAAATCGGCCTTGATGTTTTTCCCGATCGAGGTAGGATCGATATCGATCTGGGCAACCAGTGCCAGCGGCGCAAATTTGGAAATGACGGAGGTGCTCCGCTCCGTAAACCGGGAACCCAAAGCGAGAATGAAATCGGACTGGTGAATCATGCTGTTTGCCAACTGGTTTCCGTGGGTGCCGATAAAGCCGAGATCGAAACCGTTGCCGGAGGTAATCGTACCGATGCCCATCATCGTGGAAACAAAGGGTATGCCGGTCTTCTCGACGAAAGCCGTTGCCAGATCGCAGGCATCGCCGAGCTTGACCCCTCCGCCCACGAGGATGACCGGCCGTTCGCTGCGATTGAGCGCCTCGGCAATCCGCACGATGGCCTCTCCCTCTCCCGGGGGAATTGACTGGCCATTCGGGAGCTCCTGAGGTTTGACGTCGGCGAGGGGACCGAGGATATCCCTGGGGATGTCCAGCAGAACCGGACCGGGCCTGCCCGAGCGAGCCAGATGAAAGGCGCGGCGCAGCGACGAGGCAAGCTGATTGGGATCACGCACCATGAAACTGTGCTTTGTGATCGGCATGGTAACCCCGATAATGTCCGTCTCCTGGAAGGCATCCCGCCCCCAGAGGTCGCTGTTCACCTGGGCGGTGATCGCTACCAGCGGGGTAGAATCCATGTAGGCGGTGGCAATTCCGGTAACGAGATTGGTCGCGCCGGGGCCCGATGTGGCAAGGCACACGCCTGTTTTTCCGGTTATCCGTGCATAACCGTCGGCTGCGTGCGCCGCCGCCTGCTCGTGACGCATCAGGTAGTGCCGGATGCGGCTGCCGACAAGCCGGTCATTGAGGGGCAGTGTATTGGCCCCCGGATACCCGAAAATTGCATCAACTCCTTCTTCTTCAAGAACTTGTAAAACAATATCCGCACCAATGGTTTTCATTCTAAAATTCCCTTCTTCAGCATGGATTTCATCCTCTGTTTGCAACGTCTGTCCCGTGCTTTCGCCAACCACTAAAAACAAAAAAGCCGCGATCCTTTGCAGGGTCGCGGCTCGCATCTTCCATTTGATTGCATCAAAGACGCCGAGCGGCAACCCTCCCGGGGAGAATTACTACTACTACGCCCGCTGCCAATGATAACGAGTAAATATAAATCTCCGATTTTTCGTTAAACTGATTATTCATAACTCTTCCCGTTCCCGGTTTACTGTGGCGCTCCTCATAGCAAAAGGGAAATGACCTGTCAAGGATGTTTTTCAGGAAAGAGCTCCAGATGGGGGCTCATCACCGGGAAATTCCCTTTTTACCCCTTGTTCCAGGACGGGGCCCAGGCGGGAAAGGGTAAGCGCTCTGCGCACCAGAGGGCTGCTGACAACAACAGATTGTCATTCCCTTCGGCGCCGACGATCTGCAAACCCAGAGGCAGCCCCCGGGAGCCGAGCCCCGCCGGGATGGTAACGGCCGGAACGCCGCAGAGGCTCCAGATGGAACAGAAGGCGGGGTTACCCGTCTGGGCGAGGGTTGCCGGCGCTTCGCCCGTTGCGGGAGGGGTGATAATGGCATCGTACCGGGAGAGGAACAGCCTCAGTTCATCCCGAAAACTAAGACGCCGGGCAAGGGCCTGCTGATAGGCAACCGCCCCGATCTTTGAACCATTGGCGATGATATCCCGCAGGGTTGCGCTCAAAAGAGGGGCATGCCGGAGAGCGAGTTCCTCCAGGTTAAATGCCGCCTCAGCCGCCATGACCGCCTGGATCGTTTCCTGAGCGAGCCTGAAACTCTCCGGCAATTCACACTCTTCGACGTGGGCGCCGCCTGCCCGTAATATCTCTATCGTCTTCTGGAAATTTTGCCGGGCATCTTCATCGGCCTGCCCCCAGACGGGAGTTCTTACGGCCGCCAGAAACGGCGATGAGTCGCGCCTGACAATGACGGGGGAGATGGGCGCATTTTCGACGGCGAGGAACGCGGCGAGCCAGGCGGCATCGGCAACGCCGCGGGTAAAGACGCCCGGCTGATCCAGCGTGTGGCTGAATGTCAAAGCCCCCTCGATCGGGATAACCCCCTGGGTCGGCTTGAAACCCACTATCCCGCAAAACGCGGCGGGGCGAATGACGGAGCCGTTGGTCTGCGTGCCTATTGCGGCAGGGACAAACCCGGCGGCAACCGCCGCGGCCGAACCGCTGGAAGAACCACCCGGAGTATGCAGCAAATTCCACGGGTTACGTGTTTTCCCGGGGGAGTAGAAGGCGCATTCAGCGGTAACGGTCTTTCCCATTACAAAGGCTCCTTGCTCCTGAAGCCGTTCAACCACGCGGGCCGATTTTTCCGGAATATTGCCGGCAAAGGCCGGGGAGCCCATTTCCGTAGGCAGACCGGCGGTGGCGTAGACATCCTTAACCCCGACGGGGATCCCCTGCAAAACTCCGGGCCCCCCCCCTTCCTTAAGGCGGCAATCGGAAAGACGGGCAGCCTGGAGCGCCGCCTCTGGATCAAACCATGCCCAGGCACGGATTTCTCCGTCATAAAGACTGATCCTCTCCAGCAGGGACCGCGTGTACTGCTCTGCGGTAAAACGCTTTTCCGCAATCCCCTCGACCGCGTCAATCAGGCTCAAGACATCCAGCGGCTCATCCATGGTTGACCTCTGGATTAAGCAGATCCGGCGGATTGCCTGTGGTCAGGGCGGCGACAAGATTTTCCGCCGCCTTCATCGCCATTTTCAGACGGGTTTTTTCGGAAGAACTGGCTATATGCGGCGACAGGGCCACATTGGTCAGCTCCAGAAATCCCGGATTCAGGGCCGGTTCCCCTTCAAAGACATCCAGCCCGGCCCCGGCGATGCCTCCGGAACGCAGCGCCTCGATAAGGGCGCTGTCATCGACTACCCCGCCCCGGGCGGCGTTGACGAGAATGGCGGATTTCTTCATCAGCCCCAGCTCCTTCGCGCCAATCAGGTGATGGGTCTGACCGTTGTATGGAACGTGGAGGGTAACGATGTCCGCACGGCTCAGGAGTTCCTCTTTCGATACGTATCGCGCCCGGCAGACTGATTCGATCTCCGGAGAAAGACGTACCTGATTATGGTAAAGCACCTCCATGTCAAATCCGAGCGCCCGGCGCGCCACGGCCTGACCGATTCTTCCCATGCCGATGATTCCCAGCGTTGCCCGATGAATGTCAAGCCCGAGCAACTGCTTCAGTTTCCACTTTTCCCATTTCCCGTCCCGCAGATACCGTTCCGCTTCGGTCAGCCGGCGGGCCGCGGCGAGAATCAGCGTCCAGGTGAAATCGGCGGTCGTATCGTCCAGGACGCCGGGGGTGTTAGTGGCCAGGACGCCATGGGCGCTGCAGGCGGCAAGATCGATATTGTTGTAGCCGACGGCAATATTGCAGACAGCTTTCAGGCGGGGGCAGCGGCTCAGGATTTCTCCGTCGATCCGCTCGGTCAGGGCTATTACGGCCCCGTCCTTGTCGGCAAGCCTGCTTGCCAGTTCTTCGGGGGTCAGTACCCTGTCCTCCTGATTGGCTTCAATCTCGAAATGAGCGGCCAGAAGCGCCAGCGCCTCATCGAAAATCTCCCGCGTAATCAATATCTTTTTCTTCATTTTCCCGTCTTCTTCTCCTTCCCGCCTGTCATGATCCCCAACGTCAAAATCAAAGGGCCCGCTCCGCGCCCGCGATAGTCACGGACGTTTTGAGCGCCCTGGTCTGCTCCGGCATGAAGACAATCATGAAGGGGATTTCACCTTTCGGCAACACACGCCCGCCAGGGAAATCGCTTCCCTGGGAAATAGACAGTTCCCGCTGAATCTCCGCCTCGGTCATTGCCCCCAGTTCCTCGTCCGTCAGAATATTGCCGCAATAGACTATCTTTTGCCCGAGGACAACATCATAGGGATCGGCAACGACCAGGCGCATTTTTATCCCTGAAACCGGATAGGCAGACTGATTAACGACCATCCCCTCGATAACATGGAGACTGCCCACGATTATGTTCGTTACGGTGCGCTGGCGCAAATCCTTTATCAGCAAGGTTTCATAAAGCGCCTTTGCCTCTGCTTTCTCATCAGGCACAAGGTTTTCCAGAACCGGTATGCCCTTGAGATAGGGAGATGCCTCCCTCAAAACGCTGCTTCTGATTTCCGGGCGCAGGAACAAAACAACGGCGCCTGCGACAAGCGCGACAAAAACCAAAAGTGCAATCGACGCAAGGATGATTCTTCCCCAGCGTCGCCGTTTTCCCGGCAGTTGCGGCGATTTCTCAATATTCTCCTTTTGCTTCTCCTCTGTAACATCTTCCCGGCCAAGGGCGGACAAATCATCAGGTTTCACGTCGCTATCAGGGACAGCCGAAAGGGAATCGCTCGCAAAATCGACAACCGGTTCACGCTCCGCCAAAGGATTGTCGGCGGGAGGAGAAAATAGCTGGTTCTTCACATCTGGTTTTTCCCCGTTTCCGTTGCCCGGCGGGAAACGGACATCAGGAGCCCGCCGGGCGTCGCTGATCCTTACCGAAGCAACCTCGTCCGACTCTCCCAAGCGGTGATCGCCCGGGCGGGGCTGAAAAAAAACGTGCCGGCAGCGGCTGCAACGCACCCAGACGCCGTCCCCCTCGCTCAAAGAATCATCAAACCTGTACTGGGTTTCGCACTTCGGACAAAGTATGATCATAGCCCCTCCTTGAATTCAGGCAATTTGCAGACATTAATCTCCATGCGCTGAAGTTTCCCTCAGAACACGCACTTCCGGGAAATAACGATATTTTTCGCCACAATCGAGACCATATCCGACAACAAACTCATCGGGTATGGAAAATCCTACGTAATCGGCCGTAAAGGGGACAAGCCTGCGGGACGGCTTGTCGAGCAGGACACAGACCTTCAGAGAGGCCGGGTTCCGCTGCTTCATAATTTCAACGAGTCCGGAAAGCGTAAGACCCGTATCCAATATATCTTCGACGATAAGCAAATCGCGTCCCGCAACCGGCAAATCAACATCCTTCTCTATCACGATTCTTCCCGAGCTTACCTTCTGTTTTCCGTAACTTGCAATTCGGACAAAATCGATGGCACTGGGAATTTGCATGGCGCGAATCAGATCAGCCATAAAAATGAAGGCGCCTTTAAGAACGCCAACGGCAAGCAGATCCTTCCCCTGATAATCCCGGTTTATAATGGCGGCCAGTTCAGCGACCCGGCACATAATCTGCTCTTTCTGCAAGAGAACCTCGGTCGCCGCTTGTTGCATCAAAACCTCCCATACCGCCAATATGCCGCCTGGCCCTCCCGGCATCTGCCTGCAACCCCGCTCCTGATTTTTACGCCTGTCCCCGGATATGGCGATCGATCATTGCGCATCATTATCAGAATAACGGCAGTCGTCTCCCGACATCCAGTGAGATTTTCAGACACTAAACGACGCCGTAAACGCTGTCAATAAAAAACATAAAAAATAAACCTGATTGCAGTCCCATCCTGAAAATGGTACTGGATTCAGTTAGAATCACTAACTGCTTTTATGCAGATTTTCTACGGGAAAAGGGTGCAAATGGGCAACATTCCAGCAATTGATCTTGACGCGATACTTCTATCCGTCGAAAAACCGAGCCGCTACACAGGCGGAGAATTGAACGCCGTCAGAAAAGATCCCGCCGGCCGCACCAGCTTTGTCCTTGCCTTCCCCGACGTTTACGAAATAGGAATGTCGCATCTCGGGCTCCAGATACTGTACGGGATTCTCAACGGAATGCCGGACATCCTTTGCGAACGCTGTTACGCCCCCTGGCCGGATATGGAGGGTAAACTCCGCCAGTATGGCCTGCCTCTCTGTTCGCTGGAATCGCGCCGGCCGCTCTCCGCCTTCGACATAGTCGGCTTTTCGCTGCAGTACGAACTTTCCTATACAAATATCCTCCAGATGCTCGATCTGGGAGGAATTCCCCTGAGGCGGGAGGAACGGGGGGAACAACACCCGCTGATCGCGGCCGGAGGGCCTGCTGCCTTCAACCCTGCCCCCCTTGCGGATTTTATAGATTTCTTTGTGATAGGCGAGGGAGAGGAGGTCATCTCGGAAATAGTCCTTTCGGTACGGAAGGTGCGCACCGGAGGCGGAAAACGGGAGGAACAGCTTGCGGCGCTGGCCGCCATCCCGGGCATCTATGTTCCTTCCATCCACAGGGGGGATGAACGGATAAAAAAGCGAATCATTACCGCTCCCGACAAATGGCGGGAGCCGCTTGCCCCAATCGTCCCACTGATGAGGACCGTTCATGACCGGATAAGTCTCGAGATAGCCCGGGGCTGTACGCGGGGTTGCCGATTTTGTCAGGCAGGGATGGTGTGGCGCCCGGTTCGGGAAAGGACGCCCGTCGTTCTCGAGGGGATGGCCGAGGGGATGCTGAAATCAACCGGACACAACGAAATATCACTGCTTTCGCTCAGTTCCGGAGACTATTCCCATGTCGAAACTCTGCTTGCAACGTTGATGGACCGTTATTATCCGCACAGAATCGCGATGGCGCTGCCGTCGCTGCGCGCCGAGACGATTACCCCCCGCCTGATCGAAGATATCAGAAGGGTCCGGAAAACCAGCTTTACCCTTGCTCCGGAGGCCGGCACCCAGCGCCTGAGGAATGCGATCAACAAGGGAAACACCGAAGAGGCGCTTCTGACAACTACGGAGCGGGTGTTTGCCGCCGGCTGGCGAGGGGTAAAACTCTACTTCATGCTGGGCCTCCCCGGAGAACGCAGGGAGGATCTCGAAGGCATCATCGAACTCGCCCACAAGACGCTGCAAACGGCGAGAAACAGGGGGCAGGTCACAGTGAGCCTCTCGACCTTTGTCCCGAAACCTCACACCCCGTTCCAGTGGGAGCGGCAGATAGGCATCGAGGAGATAACTGAAAGACAGAATTTTTTCAAGAATCGCATCAAACATCGCAACATCAGCATCAAGTGGCACGACGCCCGGATGAGCCTGCTCGAAGGTATTTTTTCACGCGGCGGAGCGGAGACCGGCGCGCTTATCGAGCAGGCGTACCGTCTCGGGTGCCGCTTCGACGGCTGGGGAGACAAACTCCGTTTTGATTTGTGGGAGGAGGCCCTGCTCCGGACAGGAATCGATCCCGCCTTTTATCTGCGGGAAAGAACTCCTGAAGAAAAACTTCCCTGGGAAATCATCGACTGCGGGGTAAGCAGGGAATTTCTTCTCTCCGAAGCGGCAAAGGCGAGGGCAGAAGCGGCAACGCCTGACTGTCGCACCGGCGCTTGCAGCAACTGCGGCGTCTGCGACCACAAGACCATACGGGTAGTTACCGCCCCCCCAGACGCGCCAGCCGGTAAGTTTATTTCCATTTTCGCAAAGGGACCGCTCGCAGCAGGGCAGGAGAGAAGTTTTCGCCTGCGCTTTACAAAACTTGGCTCGGCAAGATTTCTCTCCCATCTGGAGCTGTCTTCGGCGCTCAGCCGGGCAATGATGATGGGCGGAATCTTTTTCGCCTATTCCCAGGGTTTTCATCCCCATCCGCTGCTCTCGTTTTCTGCAGCGACGTCAGTCGGAATGGAAAGCCATTGCGAACTGGCCGACATCCGCATTCATGATCCCGGAATGGAAATTTTCAGGCTTCCGGCCCTTGTCAATGCCGGGCTCCCGGAGGGGATGGCGGTAACGGCAATCCGGGAACTCTGCCCCAACGACTATTCCCTTGCGAAACTGACCACGGGATTCAATTTTACGATTGTTTTGCCCGACAAAACGACGGAGGACAACCTGGCGCGAATGGAGGAGGCAATACAGCGCTTTCTCGCGGAGAGGCATTTCCTCGTCAAACGGGGAAGCGACACAACGGTCGGAAGCCCTTCCCAGAAAGAAAAGATAAAGGATATCAGGCAGTTCGTGTCAGAAATGACTTTAGACAGAGCCGCCGGGGTCATTCATCTTGGCGCCAACGCCGGAGCGGGAGGCACGATCCGGCCCGCGGAACTTCTCACATCGCTGTTCGGCTTCACCCCGGAGGAATCCTACCGGTTTCGCATTGTCAAAACGGCCGTACGCCCGGCTGCTTTCGCCGGAGAGGACGACCGGAAGATTTTTCTGGGATGACGGGAACGACCGGGAATTGCTGCGCAGTGCAGACGGATGGTTGTACGCCCCGATGCCAAAACGTTTCGGGCATCCTGACCGGAGATGATAAATTGTCTTGACAAAGGCGTCCCACTTTCTGTATCATTTGCGTTCAAAATTTTTTAGAGGGATTAAGCCATGTATGCAGTGATAAAAACAGGCGGAAAACAGCAAAGGGTCTCTGAAGGAGACGTGGTGGCCATCGAGAAGATAAATGGCGCAAAAGGGGATAAGGTCGTTTTTGACCAGGTTCTGATGGTCGGCAAAGACGATGACATCCGGATCGGCAGGCCCGTCGTTGAGGGCGCCAAGGTAACCGGCGAAATAGTCTGTCAGACAAAAGGAGACAAGATAGTCGTCTTCAAGATGAAAAAAAGAAAAGGCTATCACAAGAAAATCGGTCACCGCCAGGAATTGACCAGCATGAGAATCAAGGAAATATCCGTTTAAGGGGAAAATGTTATGGCGCATAAAAAAGGACAGGGAAGCTCCCGGAATGGAAGAGACAGCAATTCCCAGCGACGGGGCGTAAAGAGGTTCGGCGGCGAAAAGATAACGGCCGGGACCATTATCGTGCGGCAGTTGGGGACGGTGTTTCATCAGGGCAATAATGTGGGGCTCGGCAAAGACTACACCATTTACTCCCTGATCGACGGCTTTGTAAAATTTGAGCGGCTCGATAAAAAGAGACAGAAGATAAGCGTTTACGCTGAGGCATAAGCGGTTGACCGCTATGCGGAACGCCAAAGGCGTCTCCACCAGGATATAACGCCGGAGTTTTAGTCCGCCGGGCGGTTTTTTTCAGCCGGCGTTGTCTCATGAGTTGTTTTTTCGGCAGCGGCCGGCGGGGAGCTTTGGCGACCTCCGGCCGTTCTTTTTTGTCTCAAATTGTGGGACCCTTCATGGCGACGCAATGCCGGCGCTCTCCCCCTCCGTTGCGGCTTTATTTATTGCAGCAAAGGCATTTATAGAATTGGAACCAACTGATATATTCCTGCCCTTTTAGATAAGTCCCGCAAAAACCGTGCGGCTTCGCCGGCCATCTCCCGAATTGAGCGCAGGAAACAGAATGATTTTCAGGCTCATGGCGGTTTCTTCAGATCGATGAGTAATGATCGTATCTTCAGCTAAGCGCGTTCTTCCCGATATCCGTTGCCGACACTGGTGGCCGCAGATTTTGAATTAATCAAATTATATGAGGTCGTTTTTTATATGAAATTTATTGATGAAGCAAAAATTTATGTAAGGGCCGGAGACGGAGGTCGAGGCTGCGTCAGCTTCCGGCGGGAAAAGTATGTGCCCCACGGCGGACCCGATGGCGGCGATGGAGGACATGGAGGCGATGTCAGCATAAGGGCATCGATGAGCAGGCGCACCCTGCTCGACCTCAAGTTTCGTCAGCACTACGTCGCGAAACATGGAGGACACGGCGAGGGCAGCAAGCGAACGGGCAAGGACTCCGAAAACGTAGAGATACTTGTCCCCGTGGGCACGGTTGTCCGGGAGGCGGAAACCGGAGAACTTCTCGCCGATCTGACAGTCGACGGCGCCGTCTGCATCGTCGCCAGGGGGGGCATGGGCGGGCGGGGCAATGCGAGGTTCGCTACCGCCACCCGGCAGACGCCGCGCTTCGCCCAGCCGGGAATAGGGGGGGAGGAGCGCTGGATCACCCTGGAATTGAAGCTTCTTGCCGACGTAGGCATTGTCGGCCTTCCCAATGTCGGCAAATCCACCCTTATCTCCCGGATATCCGCGGCCAGACCAAAAATCGCCGCTTACCCCTTCACAACGCTGATTCCCAATCTGGGCGTTGTCCAGTTCGGCGACCATGAGTCGTTCGTTGTCGCCGACATTCCGGGGCTCATCGAGGGCGCCCACGAAGGGATGGGCATGGGGATAAGATTTCTGCGTCACGTTGAGCGAACCTCGGTCTTACTGCATATAATCGACATTTCCATCGAGGAGAACCCCGGCGCCTGGCACAATTATGAACTGATAAACAGGGAACTGGAATTTTTCAGTCCGGAAATGCCCGCCAAACCCCAGATTGTCGCGATCGGCAAGATCGATCTCCCCCTGACCAACGACAGATTAAAAAAGGAAATTGACATATTCGCCCAAAAAGGCATAAAGTTATTTCCCTTTTCGGCGGTAACGGGGAAAGGCGTTCCGGAGATAATCCGTGAGATGATCTTGCTTATTTCACGGGAGGGAGAAAAAGGCGAATCAATGGAAATAGTTGAAGATTGACCCCCTTTTCTGCCGTTCGGGCCGGAACAGAAAAAAAGAAATCCCCTCTTTGAGGAGCAATAAGTCATGACACGAAAAGAACAGCTTGGCAATGTCAAAAGAATTATCGTCAAGGTCGGCAGCGCCGTCCTGACCGGCGAGGACGGCATTGACCTTGACGTAGTCGAACAGCTTGTTTCGGACATCGCTGCATTGCGCGAGCAGGGATTTCAGGTGATTTTTGTCAGTTCCGGGGCAATTGCCTCCGGCAAACACAGGCTGGGAATCGATGGAAAACTGAAAAGCCTGCCTCAGAAACAGGCGGCGGCGGCGGTGGGCCAGGGAAGACTGATGCGGGTATATTCCAACGCATTCGGCAAACACGGACTCTTCGTTGGCCAGGTGCTGCTGACGATGAGCGATATCACCGACCGCAAGCGGTTTCTCAACATCCGCAACACCTTGTTTCAATTGCTGGACTGGGGAGTGGTCCCGATCATCAACGAGAATGACACAGTTGCCGTCGAAGAGATAAAGTTCGGAGACAACGACAATCTGGCCGCGATGGTTGCCAATATCGTCGAGGCGCATCTCGTCGTCAATCTGACAAGCACAAACGGACTCTATGATCAAAATCCGAGCAGTTCCCAAAAAGCGAAGCTGATCACCCTGGTGACCGAAATAACCGAGGAAATAGAAAATGCCGCGAGCGACGAGGGCACCGGTGCCGGGATTGGCGGGATGAAAAGCAAGGTCCTGGCGGCAAAAAAGGTCATCGCCTTCGGCACCCCTTACATTATCGCTCCCGGAAAGCGGAAGGGAGTCCTTCAGGAAATCATGGACGGCAAGGAGATGGGCACCCTCTTCCTTCCTTCCGTTGATCATCTGAACAGCAGAAAGTACTGGATTGCCTTCACACTGCGTTCCCGCGGCCGCCTGACCGTGGACGACGGGGCTAAAGCGGCGATAGTGCAGGATGGAAAGAGTCTCCTGCCTTCGGGAATAACCCACGTAGACGGGGAGTTCGCTTTGGGAGATCCGGTCAGTTGCGTTGATTTGACCGGAAACATAATCGCCAAGGGGCTTGTCAACTACAGTTCCGAAGACATGAGAAAAATCATCGGCTTGAGGAGCTCGCAAATTGAGCCGGCGCTTGGCTACAAGGACTACGACGAGGCGATCCACCGCGACAACCTTGCCGTAACCTTCCATCAGAACGGAAAATCCCGGGGTTGAGATGCCGTTGCAAGGCTCCATCAAGCCTGAACAATCTGAAAGCGGAACCAACATAAAATATTCAGGAGGCTGTTATGAAGAAGAGGCACGCCGTTATTTTCTGGATTCTGTTAATGTCGGTTTCAATATCGGGAATTTCCGCGAAATCAGCGGCCGCTGCAATCAGCGAAGCGACAAAAACCTGCCTTGGCTGTCACGAGAACGTCACTCCGGGAATTGTGGCAGACTGGCAAAAAAGCCATCATGCGACTGTGACCCCGGCAGAGGCAATAAAAAAACCACTTCTGGAACGGATGGTCTCCTTTAACGATAAGCCCCGGGGGTTGGAAACGACTTTTGTCGGTTGCGCGGAATGTCACACCCTTAATCCCGATGCCCATAAAGACACGTTCAACCACAACGGCTTCCGGGTGCATATTGTGGTCACTCCCAGGGATTGCGCAACCTGCCACCCTCAGGAAACGGACGAGTACTCCCGGAACATCATGTCCGAGGCGCATGGCAACCTTCTGAAAAACCCCGTTTATAAAAACCTGATGGATGCCGCCAATTGCCTGCAGAAATTCGATGGCGCCCGCGCCCGGCTTACCTCTGTCGACAAGCTTACCGAAGAGGATTCCTGCATCTATTGCCACGGGACCAAGGTCGAAGTCAGGGGAGTAAAGAGCCGTGAAACATCGATGGGCGAGATGGAATTCCCGGTTCTTTCAGGGTGGCCAAGCGGCGGGGTGGGACGGATCAATCCGGATGGCACGAAAGGGGCCTGCTCCGCCTGTCACACCCGCCACGCCTTTTCCATCGAGATGGCGCGTAAGCCGGCGACCTGCTCGGCGTGCCACAAGGGCCCGGACGTCCCGGCTTACAAGGTGTATCAGGCAAGCAAGCACGGGAATCTCTACGAATCAACCGGTGACAAGTGGAACTTCGGGGCTGTGCCCTGGACTCTCGGCAGGGATTTCACCGCGCCGACCTGCGCGACTTGCCATGCAAGCCTCATTGTAAACGAAGCGGGTGACGTTGTCGCCAAAAGGAGCCACCAGATGAACGACAGAATCCCCTGGCGTCTGTTCGGTCTGATCTATGCCCACCCGCATCCCCTGTCCCCCGATACCACAATCATCAGGAACAAGACGGGGCTCCCCCTCCCCACGGAACTTACAGGGGAAGCGGCGACCGTTTATCTGATCGATAAAAAAGAGCAGGAAAAGCGGCGCGCCTCCCTGCAGACAATATGCCTTCAGTGTCATGCAACTTCCTGGGTGGACGGTCATTTTGCCCGTCTGGAAAAATCAATTGAGACCACCAACCAGATGACCAGAACCGCCACGGACATCATTCTTTCCGCCTGGAAAAAAGGCCTTGCGAAAGGGCTTGCAAAAAATGACAGCATTTTCAACGAGGCGATCGAGCGGATGTGGGTCGAACAGTGGCTTTTCTATGCAAACTCCACACGTTTCGCCTCGGCTATGGGCGGAGCTGATTACGGGGTTTTCGCCAATGGCCGCTGGTACATGTCAAAAAATATTCAGCAGATGTCTGACTGGCTGCACTTTCTTGAGGCAACCCATGCAGCCGGTAAAGATGGAAAGATAAAAAAATATAAGAAATAGTTGTCATCTAAGTACTTTGTCTATCGGAGGAAAAAGTTATGAAGGGCGAAAAAATTACGGACGGCATATACCGATTGGGGGTAAACTTATCAGGAGATTTGCTTTTTGAGGGAATGTGGCCGATTCCGGACGGAATCTCGATAAATTCCTACGTTGTGCGTGGAGAGACAACCGCGCTGATCGATCTGGTTGAGGATATCGGCGAAAAACCCGCCGAGTTCGAACAGGCCCTGGCCTCTCTCTCGCTGAGACCGGAAGATATAGATTGTCTCATTTTAAACCATATGGAGCCGGATCACACAAGCTGGCTGCCGGAATTTTACCGGAGAAATCCCGATCTGGAATTTTACATTACCGCCAAGGGGGCAGCCGTACTGAAGGCATTCTGCGGAATAGAAAAAAACGTTCATATAGTGAAAACAGGCGATACGCTTGATCTTGGCGCCGGGAAAATGCTGACATTTTACGAGGCGCCGAATTTGCACTGGCCGGAAACCATGGTGACCTTCGAAAACAGCTCGGGAGTCCTCTTTTCCTGCGACGCGTTTGGTTCTTACGGCGCCATAAACGACACGATCTTCGACGACCAGCTTTCCTCCGAGCAGTTTGATTTTTTCATGAGCGAAGCGCTGCGCTATTATGCCAATATCGTTGCATCTTTCTCCACTTTTGTCGAAAAGGCAATCGGGCTTCTCAAAAATCTCGATATAAAAATCATCGCGCCTTCCCACGGCATTGTCTGGCGGGAGAACCCCGGGGCGATTATCGATGCCTATTCGCGATTCGCGCGCTATATGAATGGCCCTGCCGAACCGGAAATAACGGTCATCTGGTCGAGCATGTACGGAAACACCGAAAAGGTTGTCGCCGCAATGATCCAGGGCGCCCGGAGCGAGGGAATTCCCGTTCACGTCTATCGTACCCCGAAGGATGATATCGGGTTCATTCTCGCCTCGGCGTGGAAGTCGGCGGGACTGATAATCGGGATGCCGACCTACGAATACAAGATGTTTCCCCCGATGGCCTGGGTGCTCGACATGTTTGCCCGTAAAAAGCTGATGAATAAAAAGGCGCTGCGCTTCGGCTCCTTCGGCTGGTCGGGAGGCGCCCAGCGCGAGCTGGAGACGCTGACGGAGAAACTGAAGTGGGATTTCATGAATCCCGTAGAATGGCAGGGCGCCCCGACTGAGGAGATCATGAATCTCGCGAAGGAGCGCAGCCGGGAACTGGCGGTCAAAATAAAAGCCGAATTCGGGA
>CAZKHU010000031.1:0-28076 GCA_964552725.1 uncultured Syntrophus sp. | reverse complement strand
AGACGGCAACGGCTGCCCCAGAGGAATGATCATCGTCGTCTTTCGGGCAACCGGGAGACGAAACAGAATTCGGCTTACGGTCTGCTTTGGCGTCTCTTTTTAGTTTTTAAATATCTCGGTATTGTTTCATGAAAGTTATTTCGGCGGAATTTGTCCTTTCTGCAAAGGAACCTCGCCACTACCCCCCCGCCGGCCTTCCCGAGGTGGCCTTTGTCGGGCGATCCAATGTCGGCAAGTCATCCCTGATTAACACGCTGCTCAACAGAAAAAGGCTTGCCCGTACCAGTACCACCCCGGGGCGCACTCAGGAGATCAATTTTTTCCTCGTCAACGACAGGTTTTTTTTCGTTGATCTCCCCGGTTATGGATATGCGAAGGCGCCTGAGGCGATACGGCGGCAGTGGGGACCTATGGTGGAGACGTATCTTGGCGACAGGCAGACGCTGAAGTTTGTGATCATGATCCTCGACGTTCGTCGCGATCCCTCTGATCAAGATATGCAGCTCCTGCGATGGCTTGTGCATTATTCGATTGATTTCCTGCTGGTTCTTACCAAAACGGACAAAATTTCCCGCAATGAGCTGGCCGTAAGGAAACGTGCAATTGAAGAATTGATAAGCGCTGACGTTAAACCGGATTTGCTTGTTTTCTCGGCAAAAACCGGCGAGGGAAAGGAACCTGTCTGGCGGGAGATTGAAAAAAAATTAGCTTGACACCCTGTGCCGCGTTTGATAGAGAACCGCGCACGCTTAATGAGCTTATCCAGCGGTGCCGCTGCTTCCTCGATTTTTTTCGATTGTTTCCGGAGCGAATCCGTGAAAAACAGAGAAGGGGCATCCTGATGTTTGTCGCCAGGATTGCAATTATGACAGCATGAAAACATCCCGCCAGTACCGTTTTCTGAGAAACTCGCTCATAGAAGCATTTCTGTTGTTGGTTTTTTGGCTGCTGTTGAGCGGTCATTATGATCCCCTGCATGTTTCCTTCGGAATTTTCTCTGTTTTTGTCGTCATGCTGCTTAATTATCCGTTGAGAAAGCGTCTCTTCTCGCTTCATGAGAAGTCGGAAAGTCAGAGGCTTTCCATGCTGAATTTGACGGGGTATATCCCCTGGCTGATATGGCAGATTGTCGTTGCGAGCCTGCAGGTAGCCTCGGTCGTCTTGCGTCCCCGTTGTCCCATTGATCCGTCGCTGGTGCGGTTCAAGACGTCTTTGCAAAATACGACCTACCGGGTTATCCTCGGCAACTCCATTACGCTGACGCCGGGAACGATTACCGTGAGAATCGAGGGTGATGAATTTCTTGTCCATTCGCTGATGGATGCTTCGTCTTCCGGGATTATCGACGGCTCCCTGCCCGGACAAGTGGCGAAGCTCTTCGAACGGAATCCCGGCAAGGTTGTGAAAGAGGTAGAATTAACAAGGGCGTAATCGGTAAATCAAATGGACAGATTTTTCTTATACTATACGGTTATCCTGACCTGTATTATCTTTATCCCCCTTTACCGGGTTGTCAAGGGCCCCACCATTTTTGACAGGATGCTGGGCGCCGGGGCAATCGGCACCAAAACCATGGTATTGATTCTGGCGATAGGGTTTGTGTTTAACAGGTTTGACATGTTTGTCGATATTACCCTTGCCTATGCCGCCCTTAATTTTATCGGCATTGTCGCCATTGCAAAGTTCATAATAATCAGCAAGGTGGATCAATGATCGGCAACATTTTCGGCATTGCAGCGGTAATAGCAGGCGCCTTTTTCATGCTGGTCGGAAGCATTGGTTTAATCAGACTGCCGGATTTCTATACCCGCAATCATGCCACAGGAAAAAGCGATACGCTGGGGATAATGCTCGTTATTTTGGGAATGATCCTTATCGAGGGGCTGACTCTTAACAGCGCCAAACTCCTTTTCATTCTCATTTTTGTTTTTTTGACGAATCCGACCGGAACCCATGCCCTGGCCAATGCGGCCTTCCAGAGCGGGCTGAAGCCATGGTTCAGAAAGGGAAACGACAAGGAGGAAAAACAATGTACTGGGAAATAGAGACGATTCTCGCTGTTTTTCTTATTGTTTCAGCGGTTATTTCCCTGATGGTCAAGGATCTGTTGACGGCGGTAGTCACCCTCGGCGTCTTCAGCTTTATATCGGCCCTGCTTTACGCGGTGATGGGGGCGATTGACGTGGGTTTTACCGAGGCGGTAGTCGGCGCCGGGGTGACGGGCATCTTTTTTGTTGTCCTGATTTTTCGGACGTCGAGAAGGAGCGGGGATTGAAAATAATCAAATGGTTATCACTGGCAGCCTTTGGGGCGCTGCTGATGTATGCCGCGACGGGACTCCCCAATCGCGGCGATTCCGCGGCCGGCATGCACGCAATCAAAAGCTTGGCGGGATCTCCCGGCGCATCTTCCTTCTACATCCGCAATGCCCTTAAGGATGCAGAAACTCCCAATATGGTAACAGTTATCCTTGCCGATTATCGCGGCTTTGACACATTGGGCGAAGAAACGGTCATTCTCACGGCCGGGTTGATCTGTTTTCTGGTTTTACGAAAGAGAAAAAAGTCCTTCAGGAATTCCCGTGAACAACGGCAGATGGAGCAATAGTTTTTAGAGCGTCATTTTTAAGGGGGTTACCGGAATGCTTGCCTATAAATACAATCCCATAATACTGACCGTAAGCGGAGCTGTCGCCCCCTTTATCATGCTCTTCGGGCTTTATGTAATATTTCACGGACATTATAGTCCCGGAGGAGGGTTCCAGGGGGGGACAATGCTTGCGGCTGCCCTCCTGCTGATTCGCCTGGCCGCCGGTTATGATATCGCTCAGCTTCAGTTTAAAAAAATCCTGGGGACGCCTCTTGGTTCAATCGGCGTCCTGATCTACTTCGGCACCGGTTTTACGGCAATGCTTTCGGGAGGGGAATTTCTCAACTACGCCTTTCTCCCCTTTCCCGGATTTACCGCGCCTGAACTTCGTTCTCTCGGCATCCTGATGGTCGAAATCGGCGTGGGCGTGGCGGTCATGGCGATTCTTGTTGCCATCTACGACGATTTACTGGAGGAAGATCCCCATGAGTGATTTCATTCTGGGACACTACACCTACTGGGGGGTCTTTATCCTTATGCTGCTTGGCCTGTATGGGATGATTTTCAAGAACAATCTCGCCAAGAAGCTGATCGGGATGACCATTTTCCAGGTTTCCATCATCATGTTCTATGTGGCGAGCGCTTCCAAGTGGTCGGCAACGGTGCCTGTGCTCGATCCCGCGATAGGCGCAGCCGATGCGGCGCGGTATATCAGCCCCCTTCAACACTGCCTGATGCTTACCGCCATTGTCGTCGGCGTCGCCACAAGCGGGGTTGCCTTTGCACTGGCCATCGTTATTTATCGTCATTATAAAACCCTGGACGAGCCGCTTCTGATTGAACGGATGAAAGCAGAGACATGATCCAGAATTCCCCGGCGCTTATTCCATTGACACTGCTTGCAACCGCGATTTCGATCCCGGTTCTGGCGCTTAAAAAAGAGAAACTTGCCTTTCCCATCGCGGCGGCGGCTTCTTTTTTTTCTGTTGTTCTGTCATTTTACAATCTTGCCCGGATTCTGGATGGCGCTCGCATCTCATATCATTTCGGCGGCTGGATTCCCCCACTCGGCATTGAGTACGTTCTTGATCCTCTTTCCGCATTTATCGCCCTGGTTGTGAATGTTGTCGCCTTTTTTGTTATCTGGCATTCAAAAGGCTTACAGGCAGCGGAAATTACCGAGAAGCCGGTTCCGTATTATGCCCTGACGCTGCTTTTCCTCTGCGGGGCAAATGGCATAATCATCACCGGAGATCTGTTCAATCTTTACGTATTTATCGAAATATTCTCGCTCGCCGCGTACGGCCTGATCGGAATAGGCGAACGAAAGGCGCCGGTTGCGGCCTTCCGTTACCTGATAATGGGAACCGTGGGCGCTTCCTTCTACCTGATCGGCATAGGTTTTCTTTACATGGTTACCGGTTCCCTGAATATGGCGGATGTGAAAGCGATCCTGCCCCTGATTGGCCGGAATCCTGCGGTAGACGTTGCCCTGACGCTTATGGTGGTGGGCATTGGGATAAAGATGGCGCTTTTTCCTCTCCACGGCTGGCTCCCCGATTCATACACCTATGCCCCCTCCACCTCATCGGCGCTCATTGCCCCGATCGGCACAAAAATCGGCGCCTATGTGATTATCCGGATTATGTTTTTCGTCTTCGGCGTTTCCTTTGTCGACCGGGTGTTCCCCATTGCCGATTTTGTCGCCTGGCTTTCGGCGGCGGGCATCATCTACGGTTCCGTGATGGCGATAGCCCAGAAAGAGCTGAAGAGGATGCTTGCCTACAGCAGCGTCGCGCAAATCGGCTATATCGGTCTGGGGATCGGGATGGCCAATCCGCTGGGCTATATCGGCGCGGTGCTGCATATCCTGAAC
The DNA here is from genome assembly GCA_964552725.1 of uncultured Syntrophus sp. GTDB lineage: Bacteria > Desulfobacterota > Syntrophia > Syntrophales > UBA5619 > DYTH01. Next base: position 23,611 of record CAZKHU010000031.1, on the reverse strand, counting down.
CATGCCTTCATGAAAGGTTCCTTGTTTCTCGTTGCCGCCAATCTGAGAAAAAAAATGGGCCATTCCGATATCGAAAAGCTGGACTCCACCTGCCGGAAAAAACTGCCCTGGACGACGGCCGCCTTTACGGTGGCCGCCCTTTCGATGATCGGCCTGCCGCCCACCGCCGGTTTTTTCAGCAAGTGGTACCTGGCGCTGGGCGCTGTGGACAAGGGCAACTGGATTTTTCTGGCGGTGATCATGGCAAGCAGCCTTTTGAATGCCGTTTATTTTTTCCGGATACTTGAAAATATATATCTCAAGTCGCCGCCAGCCCGCGCGACGGAGGGAGCCGGCTCCCAGGAAAATGAAAAGGACAGAGGCTCATTTGCCGGAAAAGAGGCTTATTCTCTGACAATTCCTGTTGTTGTCCTTTCCTTTTCACTTATTGTTATAGGTTTGTTTAACTCGGCTATTGTGAAAGGAATTATCCAGAACATCATCCCGCCGGGAATGTAATGGACGAGAAAAAATGACCGATTCTGAAATTTACCGATCGTTGCTGCCTCTTTATGCAGTTATGGTTTCGCTGGTAGCGGCTGTCCTCATTATTTTGAGTGACAGACGTACCTTGCTGCGGGAGTTCTGGACGCTTGCGGCAAGCGTTGCAAAATTTTCCTTCATTCTTCTGCTGTTGCCGGGCGTTTTGGCGGGGAGGGTCGCGGAGTTCACCTTCTGGGAAATATCTCCCGGCATTTCGCTGGCGCTGAAAGCCGACTCCTTTGGCGTATTTTTTGCGCTGATCGCCTCCGGACTCTGGATGTTGACCTCGATTTACTCGATCGGCTATGTCCGGGGTTTGAACGAGCATAAACAGACCCGGTATTTTGCAAGCTTCGCGATCTGTCTTTCCGCGACCATCGGCGTCGCCTTTTCCGCCAACCTGCTGACGTTTATCTTTTTCTACGAGATACTGACCATAGCCACCTATCCTCTGGTGATCCATAAAGAAACTCCAGTGGCCATAGCGGCGGGCAGGAAATACCTTGCATATACCCTTACCGCGGGGGTGTTGTTGATTGCCGCCACTGCCTGGACATATCGGCTGGCCGGGACGCTGGATTTCAAAGCCGGGGGAATTTTTGGCGGTGTCTTGCTTTCGCCGGGCACGGTTTTGTTCCTTTTTGCCCTTTTTATCGGCGGCGTCGGGGTGAAAGCCGCCATCATGCCGCTGCATAGCTGGCTTCCCGCGGCGATGGTTGCTCCGACCCCCGTCAGCGCCCTCTTGCACGCCGTTGCGGTGGTCAAATCCGGCGTGTTCGGCGTTGTGCGGGTTGTTGGTTTTGTCTTCGGGCCGCAATTAATGCGGCAATTCGATCTGAATATCATATTGGCGATCTTCGCCGGTGTTACGATCATTCTTGCCTCACTGCTGGCCTTCCGACAGGATAACCTGAAACATCGCCTGGCCTATTCGACAGTAGGGCACTTGTCTTATATTGTTCTCGGCGCGGCTCTGCTTTCGCCCGCGTCGCTTGTCGGCAGTCTGCTCCATATCGCCAGCCACGCGACGATGAAAATCACGCTCTTTTTTTGCGCCGGGGCGATTTATGTGACGCACCATAAGGAAAAAATCAGTGAACTCGATGGGATCGGGAGGGTTATGCCCTGGACGATGGGGGCCTTTACCATCGGCGCGATCGGACTGGCGGGACTCCCGCCGCTCAACGGCTTTGTCAGTAAGTGGCAGTTGGGACTGGGATCTTTGCAGTCCGGTTCCGTTGTACCGCTGGCAGTGCTTTTACTGAGCGGCATTCTCAATGCCGGATATTTTGCCCCTGTTGTTTATCGGGCCTTTTTCAAGAGTCCCTCCGCGCCTTTTCCAAAGGGAGAGGCATCCCCGGCAATGGTAATTCCGCTTGCAGTTACGGCCTTTTTATCGATCTTATGGGGGATTCGTCCCGATCTGTTTCTTCATTTCTACAGCCTTGCCGTCCAGGTCAGCGGCAGCATATTGGGGGTAACCGGATCATGAATAAATTGCGCTGGGCACTTCTGGGAATGGGCGGCGCTCTTTCCATCGCGGCCGGTTTCATCTCCGCCGGCGAGGAGACTCATGGATGGTGGAGTGCGATTCCCGGGTTCTTCGCCCTGTTTGGTTTTTTCGGTTGTTTATTGATAATAGTGTTTTCAAAATTTCTGGGCAGAATTCTTTTGTGCAAACGGGAGGACTACTACGATGGGAAGTGAAGCAAACGTCGCCCCGTTTATCATCATGGCTGCCGGCGCCCTGATTCTGCCTTTCCTGCCAAGGCTGTCGCGCCCTTACGCCACGCTTGTCGTTCCGCTTCTTGCCTTGATGGCCGTCTGGTTTGCCCCGGTCGGCATAAACCTCACGCTGAAGTTTATGGACTATCAACTTGTCTTATTCAAGGTTGACAGCCTAAGCCGGGTCTTCGGGATGATCTTTGCGCTGATTACCCTCATCGGTGCAATTTTTGCGTTTCACGTCCGGGAAACTGCTGAACAGACGGCAGCCCTGCTGTATGCCGCCGGCGCTGTCGGCGTTACGTTTGCCGGTGATTTTCTTACCCTGTTTTTCTTCTGGGAGCTGATGAGTCTTCCTTCCGCATATCTGGTCTGGGCGAGTAAAACCGAGGAATCCGGCCGGGCGGGGATGCGTTATCTGCTCTTTCATCTCTTTGGCGGCGCGCTTCTGCTGGCCGGAATTCTTATGCATACCGCGGAGACCGGCCGCATCCTGATCGAACAGCTTCCACCCGGCGGCTCATTTTCCTCCTGGCTGATTTTGGCTGGGGTCGCATTGAATGCCGCGGTTGTGCCGCTGCATGCCTGGCTTCCCGATGCCTATCCGAAGGCGACGGTGACGGGCGCTGTCTTTTTGAGCGCCCTGACTACAAAAACTGCCGTTTATGTCCTGCTGAGGATATTCCCCGGCTGGGAGGTTCTCATTTTTCTCGGCGTTTTCATGGCGCTTTACGGAGTTGTATTTGCCGTTCTGGCGAACGACATTCGCGGACTCCTGTCGTACCACATTATCAGTCAGGTGGGTTACATGGTTGCCGGCGCCGGAATCGGGACGCAACTGGCGATTAACGGGGCGGCAGCCCATGCCTTCAGTCACATACTTTATAAGTCGCTTCTTTTTATGGGGGCAGGAAGCGTCATCTTTACCACGGGAAAGAGCAAAATGACCGAGTTGGGCGGTCTGGCGAAAAAGCAGCCCCTTGTTTTCTGGCTGTATATGATCGGCGCGTTTTCTATTTCCGGTTTTCCCCTTTTTAACGGCTTCATCAGCAAATCGATGGTCATTGCCGCAGCAGGGGAGGCGCATTACACCATCGTCTGGCTCCTGCTGACACTTGCTTCTGTAGGGACTTTCTTACATACCGGCTTGAAGCTGCCTTATTATACCTGGTTTGGCGAGGAGCGGGGATTGACGCCGACCGCTTTGCATCTGAACATGTATTTAGCGATGGCCGTTGCGGCCTTTTTCTGCGTATTATTCGGGGTCATGCCTGACCTTTTGTATGAGATGCTGCCTTTTCGCGTCCCTTTTGTGCCATACACACTTAACCATCTCACCGAAACCTCTCAGATATTGATTTTTACGTTTGTCGCCTTCTGGATTTATCGGAAAAAGGTTGCCGGAGAAGCGGGGATCGCCCTTGATGTCGACTGGTTATACCGGAAGCCGGCGAAACTGGCCGAAAGAATTTTTACTGTGAATGTGGAGGCGGTTTTCAACCGGGTGGACAAGTTTATTGACAATTTTGTCCGCAGCCTTGCTGCAATCAGCCGGAACCCTCTTTCTTTTTTTCTCGGCAGCGTCGACAGCAGGGACTATAGTCCGGACGATTATCGGCCGGCCGTGGGAGTCTTGATTGTCTTGACGCTCCTTTGTTTTCTGCTGTTTGCCGGGTGGGGATGGCTTGTGTAGTTTACAAAGGCAAGCGGATTAAAAAGTTGGCCAATTCTTTCGCGCTTCAAGAGAAAAAAATCTTGACAATGAGCGGCTTGATTGTTAGACGCACCGTTGAACTAAGGGAGCCTTTGAACGGTTCAGGCGCATCTTGATTGGAATTGAGTTTATCATGACTAATTTAGAAGAATTCACACCGGTTGCCCTTTTCAGTCTGGTCGCAATCCTTTTTGCACTTTTTTCCATTGTTCTGCCCCACCTCCTCGCTCCCAAAACCAGAGGCGAAAATACACAGAGCACATACGAATGCGGCATCCCGCCGTTCGGCAGCGCCCGGGTAAAATACGGCATCCATTATTACATATACGCACTGATTTTTATTGCCTTTGATGTCGACGTTCTCTATCTTTTCCCCGTAGCCTTGAGTTATGCGAGAGGGGAGAGGATGCATGAATTTTACGCATTGTTTTCCTTTGTCATAATTCTTGCCCTGGCTGTAATTTATGCCTGGGGGAAAGGGGTGTTTACCTGGAAAAGGAAAATCTCCCACCTGTAAGTTTTGCTGTTCTGGACAAGGTGCTCGCTCTGGCGCGGGCCAATTCCCTGTGGCCGGTGACCTTCGGGCTCGCCTGCTGCGCGATAGAGATGATGTCCGCCGCTATGGCCCGTTTTGATATCGACCGGTTCGGGGCCGGCGTTTTCAGACCCTCCCCCCGTCAGGCGGATCTGATGATTGTCTCGGGTACCGTAACGAAGAAGATGGCCCCCGTTCTTCTCACCCTCTATGAGCAGATGCCCTCGCCGAAATGGGTGATTGCAATGGGCAATTGCGCTATTTCCGGCGGCCCGTTCGTTTTTGAAGGACAGTACAACTTGATCGAGGGCGTCGATAAGCTTGTTCCGGTAGATGTGTACGTTCCCGGCTGTCCGCCGCGGCCTGAAGGACTTCTCGAAGGTTTTCTGAAACTCGAGGAAAAGATAACAGGGAAAAGAAGATTCCCGGGACCGGTGGAGCGATGGTAGATAAAATAAAAGCGGAGCTGAAAGCGGCATTTGCCGATCTGACGATAATTGAGGAAAGCTACCCCCAATGCGGCTATCACCTTTCGGTGGATTTAACGGCGAAAGATATCCTGGAGGTGGCGGGTTTTTTCGATGAACGGCATTTTTACCTCGCCGTTGAGCTGGGGGTTGACTACAGGGAATATCTCGAAATCGTCTATATTTTCAGCAGCCATTCCTCCCTCTGCAAGGTGAAAGTCACCCTGAAGCTCGATCCCTCCCAGCCCGCCGCCCCGACGCTTTCAAAAATTTATGATTGCGCCCGCTGGTATGAGCGGGAGATTCACGAGTTTTATGGCGTTCGTTTCGATGGCCACCCAGATATGACCTACCTGTTTCTGCATGAGGGAATAGACTTTTATCCGCTGCGGAAGGCCAATGTTCCGGTTGCCGCCGAAGACAAGGAGGTGTTGGGCTCGTTTTCGCCGGAGCAGCGGGAGGACGCGTTAATTGTCAATATGGGTCCCCAGCATCCGAGCACTCATGGCGTTTTGCGGGTTGTTCTGAGGATGGATGGCGAGTATATCGAAGAAGCGTATCCGGTACTCGGTTATTTGCACCGCATGCAGGAGAAGATGGCGGAAAATCGGACCTATTATCAGTTCCTTCCCAACACCGGGCGGATGGACTATCTGGGGGCGATGTCGTTTAACCTGGGGTACGTCACGGCGGTCGAGCGTCTGGCCGGGATTGACGTCCCGGCGCGCGCCCATTACGTGCGGATAATTGCCACGGAATTGAACAGAATCTGCAGCCACCTTCTTTGGGTAGGGGCCTATCTTGCCGATCTGGGAGGGCTTTCCCCGTTCCTCTACGCCTTCGACGACAGGGAGCATATTCAGGACGTTCTGGAGGCCGTCACCGGTTCCCGGCTGACCTACTGCTATTTCCGCTTCGGCGGTCTTTACAACGACGTGGATGACGCCTTTATCGCGGGGACAAAGGCCGTCATTGCCCGTATGCGGGGGCGCTTTCCGCTTTATGAGAAACTCGTGGGCGGCAATGTCATCTTTATCAACCGCACCAGGGGCATAGGCGTAATCGAAAAGGAAAGGGCGCGAAAATACGCCGTTTCCGGTCCGGTTTTACGCGGAGCGGGTATCGGTATGGATCTGCGGAAAAAGGAGCCTTATGCCGCCTACCCGGATCTGGATTTTGAGATTCCCACCGGAAGCAACGGCGATGCGCTTGATATGTATCATATAAGAATCAGGGAGATGGAGACATCCCTGGACATCATCGAGCAGGCGATAGCGAGGCTCCCGGACGGGCCCTTCATAGTTGAAAAGGCGCCGAAGAAGCTCAAGCCCCGCAAAGGGGATCTCTATCATGTTGTTGAAACCCCCCGCGGCGAGTTGGGAATCTACATTGTCAGCGATGAAAGCGACAAGCCCTACCGGATGAAATGGCGGGTTCCCTCTTTTTCCAATCTTATGATATTCCCCGAGTTGGCGAAGGGCAACCTGCTGTCCGATGCCGTTGCCATTCTGGGCAGCATTGACCTGGTAATCCCGGAGATAGACCGATAAATGCAGGATAAAAATGTGATGGCCAAATGGAACAGATAGTGAAGATTATGGACATTAATCTGCGATTTTTCGATCTGGAAATTGTAAAGATTGCGGTCGGCCTCCTCGCCGCGTTTGTCTTTGTCGTTTTTAATGCCCTGATCCTGACCTGGGCGGAAAGAAAAGTGGCGGGGCACATGCAGCTCCGGATCGGGCCCAAAGAGGTCGGCCCGTACGGTCTTATCCAGCCGCTTGCCGACGCGTTGAAGCTTCTCGGCAAGGAGATCATTACCCCGCGCAATGTCGACAAACCCATCTTTTATCTCGGGCCGATCATGATTTTCATCCCGGTCTTGGTCGCCTTTGTGGTAATTCCGTTCGATTCCTTCCTGCAGGTCAAGGATATCAATGTGGGGATTCTCGTTATTCTCGCCTTTTCCTCTTTTACGGTACTTGCCATCCTGATGGCCGGGTGGGGATCCAACAACAAATATTCGCTGATCGGAGCGATCAGAAGCATCGCCCAGAGCGTCGCCTACGAGATTCCGCTGCTGTTGTCGCTTCTGGCCGTTGTCATGATGACGAACTCCCTGTCGCTCAAGGATGTTGTCGAGGCGCAAAAGGGCGTCTGGTTCGTCGTTCTGCAGCCGGTTGCCTTCGTCATCTATTTTATTTCCAGCGTTGCGGAGACCAACCGCACCCCGTTCGATTTGCCGGAGGCGGAAAGCGAGCTGGTTGCCGGCTATCATACCGAATATTCAGGGATGATGTTTGCCCTGTTTTTTCTTGCGGAATACACCAATATGTTTATCGTCAGCGCCATTACCGTCACCTTTTTCCTGGGCGGCTACCAGGGGCCTTTTCTGCCGGGTATTGTCTGGTTTCTCATAAAATCCTATTTTCTTGTCTTTGTAATGATGTGGTTCAGATGGACATTTCCCCGGGTCAGGTTTGATCAGTTGTTGAATATATCCTGGAAGGCGCTCATTCCGCTGGCCTTTTTAAATCTGCTCGTAACAGGAGGGCTTTTGAAGCTATGACGGTAACGCCTGCTTCTTTTCTAAAAGGCGCGGCCTCGCTTGCCGCGGGTATGGGAGTTACGATAAGATCGTTCTTTCAGCCGGTGGTTACCTCTCAATATCCGCGGGAGTTGCTGGAGATCACGCCCCGGTTTCGCGGTCATATAAAGCTCCTTGCCAGTCCTGAAAACCCGCTGGAAAATATGTGCATCGCCTGTGGGATCTGCGTCCGCAACTGTCCCTCGGGATCGATAAAAAAGGTGGATGGGGAGAAAAGGGAAGGGGAGAAACGCAAAAGGGCAACTGTGTATATGCTTGATTTTACAACCTGCAGCCAGTGCGGAATCTGTGTTGAGAGCTGCCCGTCGAAGGCCCTCGGTTTTTCAGGCGATTTCAATATCGCGGGGTTCAAGAGAGCAGATTTCTATTTCGATCTGGTGAAGGAATTCGATAAAAGGAAAAAGGCATCATGAGCATTGGGGAGAGCATATTCCTTTTCGCCGTCGCGGTGACGATGGCAGGGGCCTTGACGGCCGTCTTTGCAAGTTCCATCGTCTATGCATTGCTGGGTCTGATTGCCGCCATGTTCGGCGTGGCCGGGCTGTACGTCTATCTCAACAGCGCCTTTCTGGCGATGATGCAGATTCTGATTTATGTCGGGGCAATCTCCATTCTGATTGCCTTTGCAATTATGCTGCTGGGACAATATTCCAGGAAATCTCACGATTTCAAGGCTGTCGGAAAATTGCTTTCTGCGCTTGTCATCGCCTTGGTTTCGGTTTTCATGTTTATCCGGTTCGTCTTGGCCAATCTTCCGCAAGGAGCGGCGCCCAATTTCACGATGACGACAAAGGATATTGGTCGATTGCTTACCGATCAGCTTATCCTGCCTTTTGAATTGATATCGCTTTTGCTGGTCGTTGCCATTATCGGGGCGGTCATGCTCTCCATTAATTCGCGGGGTGACAAATGAGCGATTTGCTTTACAACGACTCCAACATCTACCTGTTTGTCGCCGTTTTTATGCTGTTCTGCGGGATTGCCGGCCTTGTTTACCGACGAACGCTGATCGGGATGCTGGTCTCGGTGGAGCTCATCATGAACGGCGCCGGGTTGAATCTGGTCGCAATCAACCGTTTCATTTCTCCGGAAAACCCCTACGGACTGGCTTTTACGCTTATTATAATGGGGATAGCCGCCGCGGAATCGGCTATTGCGCTGAGCATAATCATCATCATTGCCAAACGATACAAGCACATCGAGAGTGGGGATATGAAGGAGCTGAAGTACTGACCTATGGTTATCGATAGCGCATTACCGCTTTTGCCGATCGGCATTGTTTTTGCCTCCGCCATTCTGATAATGGTTTACCGCAAGACACCGAATATCAGGGAGTTCTGGTCTATCGCCGGGGCAATTCTGACCTTTGCGGCCGTTATGGGAATGGTTCCTGCCGTCTGGAACGGCGGGGTGATAACCTACACCCTTTCGGCCATTGCGCCCGGCATTTCGCTGAATTTCCGGGTTGACGCGCTTTCGCTTATTTTCGGCATCATCTCCTCGTTTCTCTGGATATTTGCCTCCATTTATAACATCGGCTACATGCGCACCTTGAAGGAACATGCCCAGACCCGTTATTACACATGCTTTGCCGCGGCAATCCTCGGCGCCCAGGGGGTATCTTATGCAGGCGGTCTTTTTACCCTCTATCTCTTTTATGAAGTCATAAGCCTCTTTACCTATCCGCTCGTGGCCCATCATCAGGACGCGGAGGGCTATGCCGGGGCCAAAAAATATCTTGTCTATCTCGTCGGAACGTCCAAGGGTTTTCTGCTGCCGGCCGTTATTCTCACCTATCTGATGACCGGCACGCTCGATTTTGCCGACAACATCCACACGGGGATATTTCCCGCCGGTTCTGACAGCATCTGGATTACCGTGACGTATATCCTCTTTATCGCCGGTTTTGCCAAGGCGGCGATCATGCCTTTGCACAACTGGCTCCCCTCCGCGATGGTTGCCCCGACGCCGGTCAGCGCCCTTTTGCATGCGGTAGCCGTTGTGAAGGCCGGGGTGTTCTGCATTTCCCGGGTCATGCTTTCCACCTTCGGAACGAAGATTCTCAACGATCTGGGGATTGGAATTGTAACCGCTTACGTAGTCTCGTTTACGATCCTGGCGGCATCCATTATCGCCCTGACCAAAGACGACCTCAAGGCGAGGCTCGCCTATTCTACAGTAAGCCAGTTGTCGTACATTATCCTCGGGGTAGCGCTTCTCGACAACACCGGCGTTCTGGGCGGCATTATCCACATTGTCAACCACGGATTCAGCAAGATTACCCTCTTTTTCTGCGCCGGCGCAATCTTTGTCGCCACGAATAAAAGAAAGATCAGCGATATGGCAGGAATAGGATATGCCATGCCGTTTACGATGGGCGCCTTCGCCATTGCCTCGCTCAGCATGATCGGCGTGCCGCCGGTAGCCGGATTTGTCACAAAATGGTACCTGCTCAACGGGGCGCTGGAGATAAACAGCATCCCCATCGTTGTCATTTTGATGGTGAGCAGCCTCTTGAACGCCGGATATTTTATACCGATTACCATTAAGGCTTTTTTTCAGGGGAAAAAGCAGAACTGGAGTGCCTCGGACATCAAGGAAGCGCCCCTGACGATGGTAGTGCCGCTCGTGCTGACAGCGCTGATTTCGGTTCTGCTGGGGTTTTATCCGGATTTTTTTATCAAGCTTATCGGCAATTTGTTTTAACCTTGCGCAAAAGGGCATTGTCAGCGTGCAGAATTTTTAAAAAGATTGTCATTCTCGAAGGTACATGAGGCATTTTATGAAGATACTTAAAATAATAGAGTATTTACTGGCAAGAGCAGAACTCCTGAAGAAATTGTTTTTCGGATTTCTGCTGTTGCTGGTTGTTCTCGATGTGCTTTTACCGAGGGAGGAAGCCCATTACTTTATCGACAAGATTCCGGCCTTCTGGACCTTGTTCACAATAATCGGTGGTTATCTGCTGGTCCGTTTCAGCAAGGGACTGGCCCATACGATTCTTGGTAAAAAAGAGGATTTTTATGAATAACTGGATTCATCCGGCAATATTTTATTTTATTGGGGCCCTGTTTTTGCCGTTTCTCCGGGGCAAGCTCAAAAAGGCCTTTATTCTTTTAATCCCCTTTGCGGCAATAATAGCCGTTGCCCTGACAAATTACGGAAACTACGGGGCGTACAATTTTCTCGGCGTTCGCGGTCTCTTCGGCAGGGTTGACAAACTCAGCATGGTATTTGCCTGGGTGTTTGTGATCATGTCCTTTCTCGGCGCGCTTTACGCCCTGCACAGAAACGAAGATGGTCATCATATCGCGGGGTTCTATTATGTGGGCGGTTCGCTTGGCGCGGTCTTTGCCGGCGACTACCTGACGCTTTTCATCTTCTGGGAGACGATGGCCTTTTCCTCCGTCTTTTTAATCTGGTATGGAAAACGTCCGCAATCGGTTGCCGCCGGCTATCGTTATCTGCTCTTCCACGTCTTCGGGGGCCTGCTCCTTTTCGCGGGGATGATGTTTTACTACGCAAAAACCGGGAGCTTTGCCTTTAACGCCATCTCCCCCTCCGGCGCTTCCTGGCCGGAGTATCTGATCCTTGCCGGATTTGCCCTCAATGCCGCCGTGATTCCGCTGCATGCCTGGCTGCCGGACGCCTATCCGGAGGCAAGCGTCGAAGGGGCGGTGTTTCTGTGCGCCTTTACGACCAAAACGGCAGTTTATGTCCTTGCCCGGGGATTTTCCGGCTTTGAGATTCTCGCCATTCTGGGAACGGCAATGACGGTGTTCGGCGTTATTTACGCGATCATCGAAAACGACATCCGGCGCGTCCTGGCTTACCATATCATAAGCCAGGTCGGGTACATGGTGGCCGGCGTGGGCATTGGAACGATGCTGGCGGTAAACGGCGCGGCTGCTCACGCCTTTGCCCATATCCTTTATAAGGCGCTTCTCTTCATGGGGGCGGGGGCGGTTCTCTACATGACGGGAACCTCAAAAATGACCCAGCTTGGGGGTATGTACAAGTACATGCCTCTTACGATGTTATTTTACGTCATCGGCGCGATCTCGATTTCCGGGTTCCCCTTTTTCAGCGGTTTTGTCAGCAAATCGATGATTATCGCCGCGGCTCATCACGAGGGCAGAATCTGGCTGGTGCTGCTGCTTAATCTTGCCGGGATCGGAACATTCCTCTCGGTGGGGCTGAAGGTCACCTATTTCACCTTTTTCGGGAAGGAATCAGGAAACCACCAGGCTGCCCACGAGCCCCCGGCCAACATGCTCTGGGCGATGGGGCTCACCTCCCTTTTGTGCTTTCTTATCGGCACTTTTCCGCAGACGTTTTATAAGCTGCTGCCGTTTCCTGCCGACTTCAACCCGTACAACGCCTCCCATCTTTCCGAGATGATGCAGATTCTCTCCTTTACCGGTCTTGTTTTCTATCTGCTGGTGAAGAAGCTTTCCCCTGACGCCAAGCTTAACCTCGATATCGATTATTTTTATCGCAAGGCTACGCTCCTTTTCATGAAGTTTGACGAAAAGGTAATCGCCCCCATCGATTCCTTCTGGGGCGAGCTTTACCGCACACTGGGGCTGAGGTTCCTTTTCGGCACGGCCGCCTTGTCTTACACCTTTGATCAAAAGGCCATCGACGGAGCAGTGGACGGCACGGCCTACTCCGTCATGGGGATTGGTTCCCTTGTTAAGAAACTCCAGACCGGCAGGGTGCAGACCTACATTGGCCTTTCCCTTTTGCTGTTTTTTGCGATTCTCTGGGCCGTTTTATAGAATAAAGGCCGCTGTGTTTTTTAATAAGATGCTGTTTTAAGGAAGAGAAATTATGTTGCCATACCTGACAATGAATCCGTTTGGATTTCCGGCGCTCTCGACCACCATTTTTCTGCCGCTTCTGGGAGTGCTGTTCATCCTTTTTATGAGCAGCGACAGAATGATAAAAATCACCTCTTTGATTACTGCACTTTTGACGCTTGCGGCCTCTGCATTTCTATTTGCCAATTTTGACATCAAAACGCCGATTTTCCAGTTCGGGGAAAATATCTCCTGGATCGCGGCCTATAACATCAATTACACGCTGGGGATTGACGGCATTTCGATTATGCTGGTAATGCTGACGACAATCATCTCCCCGATTGCCGTGCTCTCCTCCTGGAAGGCGATTCAAGTGCGGGTCAAGGAGTTCATGATCGCGATTCTGGTTATGGAGACGGCGCTGATTGGCGTTTTCTGCTCTCTGGATTTCATCCTTTTCTATTTTTTCTGGGAAGCGATGCTGATTCCGATGTATCTGCTCATTGCGATCTGGGGAGGACCCAACAAGGATTACGCGTCGCTGAAGTTCTTTATCTATACGCTGTTCGGCAGCGTTTTCCTGCTCGTTGCAATTATTGCCATTTATCTGGTGAACGGCAGCTTCAGCATTCCCGAGGCGATGTTCAGGGATTACAGCTTTCAGTTTCAGTTCTGGGTGTTTCTGGCCTTCGGCATTGCCTTTGCAATCAAGGTGCCGATGTTTCCGTTTCATACATGGCTGCCGGCTGCCCACACCGAGGCCCCGACCGTCGGCAGCGTTTTTCTTGCCAGTATCCTCCTGAAGATGGGAACTTACGGTTTCATGCGTTTTTGTTTGCCGATCGTGCCGCAGGCAAGCTTTTACTTTGCCCCGCTGATGATCGTTTTGTCGCTGATCGGCATTATTTATGGAGGGTTCGTCTGCCTCAGTCAGACAGACATGAAGAAGTTGGTCGCCTATTCAAGCGTTGCGCACATGGGGTTCGTCATCCTCGGCATCTTTACCTTTTCGATATACGGTTTTGTTGGAGCGCTCTTCCAGATGCTCAACCACGGGGTAACGACCGGCGGACTTTTCCTGCTGGTCGGGATTGTTTATGAACGCACCCACAGCCGGCAGATTTACGACAATGCGGGGCTGGGGAAGATCATGCCGATCTATATGTTCTTTTTTGGCCTTTTTGCCGTCTCCTCGTTCGCGTTTCCGGGGACGAACAGTTTTGTCGGCGAGTTGTACGTGCTGATCGGAACCTTTGCCTCAAACAAGGTCGCCGGATTTTTCGCCATCGGCGGGGCGGTCGTGGCCGCCGCTTATATGCTGAAGCTGTTGAAGCAGATAGCCTGGGGCAGGGAAGACAAGCGGGACATCAAGGACATGGGCATTCGGGAAATCATCTATATGACCCCGCTGGCGATTTTTGTCCTCTGGGTGGGGCTTTTTCCGCGTCCGTTTGTCAATGTAATGGAATACACGCTGGTGAACCTTGCCACGCAACTCGATAAAGTTTCCCATTAAGGGGTTGAGCCAATGATGTTGCTGCCTGAAATTTACATGCTTGCCTTCTCAGTGTTGTTTCTTTTCCTGTCGTTGGGAGTGCGGGGAAAATCACTTTTTGTCATATCGAGAGTGCTTGCCCTCGGGGGAGTGGCTGTCTGTCTGCTTTCACTGAATTCAAGCGGTCTCCTTTTTTCCGGCGCCTATCAGATCGACGGCTTTTCGCAGATATTCAAGTTAATTCTAACCGCAGGCTTGACCCTTGTCATTTTCATGTTCAACAAAGACGATGAAGTGGAAAATATGCCGGAGTTTTTTATGTTCCTCGGCTTTTCCACGCTGGGGCTCACGGTTCTTGTAAGCTCCGTTGAACTGATCTCGATTTTGATCAGTCTGGAGATATCCTCTTTCAGCCTTTATGCGATCGTGCCGTTGCGTCGAACCAAGACGACGGCTCATCTGGAAGCAGCCGTCAAGTACTTGTTTTTTGGCGCTATTTCCACGGGAATCATGCTCTATGGAATGGGGTATCTCTATGGGATGGCCCATTCTACCTATCTTGCCGATATTGTCGTCAGGATGCCGTCGTTTATTGACAGGCCGCTTGCCATCATGGGGTTGATCCTGACGATGAGCGCCTTTTTCTTCAAACTTTCCCTGTTTCCGCTCCATTTCTGGGCGCCGGACATTTATGAAGGGGCGTCTGATACGACGACGGCGTTTATTGCAACCGTGCCGAAGGTGGCCGCCGCCGCGCTCCTGATCAGACTGACCATGCTGGCGGGCCTGCCCATAGAGCAGTTCGCCATGCTGCTGATGGCGCTGGCCGCTTTTTCGATGACCCTTGGCAATCTGGCGGGACTGGTACAGCAGGATATCAAAAGACTTGTTGCCTATTCAGGGATAGCCCATGCAGGCTATCTGATGCTGGGGCTTTTGTCGTTCGATAAAGCGGGAAATGCCGCGGTGGCCTATTATATAACGGTTTATCTGGTGATGAATCTGGCCCTGTTCTATGTGCTGATGCTGCTTTCCAAAAACGGCGAGAACCTGAAGATTGCCGATCTGGGCGGGCTGGCCCGCCGCTCGCCGCTTATGGCGTTCACTTTGGCCGCTGCCGCTTTTTCGCTGGCAGGCATTCCGCCAACCGGCGGTTTTACCGGCAAGTTTTTTCTCTTCATAACGGCTTTCAAGGCCGGTTATCTGGGAATCGTCATAATTGCCGCGGTAAATACAGTCATCTCGGTTTTCTATTATCTGAATCTCGTTCGTGTCAGCTATTCAAGGGAGGCGAAGGATGACATCCCCCTTAAGCTGGCATTTTCTGAAAAGGCGCTTTGCTGGCTTTTCAGCATCTTGATTATTGTTCTGGGACTGCTGCCCTTGGGTTTCCTGGATATCTTCCGCCAGGTTATGTAGTTTCAGCCCGGCGCTTATTGCCTCATGAATTTTTCCGTAATGATTTTCGCGATTTTCTTTATATGGGCCCGTACCGCATCCTGATCGCGCCCCGGATAGTTGTTAAAGGTAATCAGTACCCCGTGCAGGGCGGCAAAAAATGCGTGGGATAGTCTTCTTACCGGCTCCGGCATTTTCATCTTGCGAAACATGACGTCGAACTGATCGAATATCCCGCGCTCGGCCGCGTTGAGCTTTTCGATCATCTCTGCAGTCAGCGAACCTTCGAGCATGAAGTGGGTCATCATCCGGAAATACTGGTCGTGTTCCAGCAGATAATCAAGATAGGTTTCGGCAACTTTATCGATATCGCCCCTTTCGCTCCGGGAGACTATGTCCGACAGAAAGGCGATGATCTCGCTTGCGCCTCGCAAAAAAGCCTCGATGAAAAGGGATTGCTGGTCAGGAAAATAGCGGTAAATGGCGGCATGGGAGATGCCTGCTTCCCGGGCGATGTCGCGAATACTGACCTTGTTGAAGGGTTTGACGGCAAAAGCCCGTTCGGCGGCGGCAATGATGGTCTGTTGTCGTGCCAGTTTCTCCCCGTTTTTTATAACAGCAAAAGCGCCGTTTAGTTTCATATTTGCTCCTGTGCGGTCGATAGCATATTTTCCGGACAGTGTGAATAAGAAAAAATGATGTATTTCCAATTGCGGACAGTGTTTAAAAACAATATAATGCATGAGGGAGTTATAAAAAATATGGAAAAACGATTGTCGCTTCTTATAATCGGTCTTTCTGAGAGCGATACGGAACTTGTTTGTCGCCTGTTTCAGGAAGCGAACTATGCCGTCACTCATCAGTGTGTCGAGGAGGCCGGCAACATGCGTTCGCTCCTTGCAACCCGTTCCTGGGACCTTGTCATGGCCGCTTCCCCTTTCTTTCTTCCGACGCTGAGGGAGTCCGGCGCCGATACCCCCTATATCGTTGTTTCCGGGGAGAGCGATGCAGAGAAGGCGATTGAGGACATGAAATCGGGAATCGATGATTATGTCACAACAAGGAGCCTCCCCGTGCGACTCATCCCCGCATTTGAGCAGGCCCTTGAAAAGGCTGTTCTCAGACGGCAAAAAAGAGAAGCCGAGGAAAGAAACAGGCAGGCTGTTCAGGAACTTCAAAACTCGGAAACGCTCTACCGGACAATGGCTCTACAGACAAGTTCCGGGATCGCGATTCTCCAGAAGGGTAAAATTGTTTTTGTGAACCCCTATGTCACAAACTATTACGGATACGAGGAGGGTGATGTCATAGGCAGGGCCATGCTTGATTTCATCCATCCGGAGGATCGCGCCGAAGTTCGGCAAAATGCAATTCGGATGCTCAAAGGGCAATCCCAAACCCCTTACAGATATCGGGTTGTTTCCAAAACCGGACAACTCCGCTGGGTTGTCGAGACAATTACAGCCATTTCCTATATGGGGAAACGGGCAATTATGGGAAATGTTATGGACGTAACCGAACTTATGCAGCTCACAAAGCAGCTTGACGATGCCCGGACGATGCTGATTCAGGAAGAAAAATTATCGTCGATCGGAATGCTGGCAGGAGGAATCTCTCATGAGATTCTCAATCCCCTCAACATTATTTCCTTGAACATCCAGTTGTTGGGAATGAATGACTGGCCTGCCGACAAAACAAGCGAGATGCTTGCCGTGATCAGCCATCAGATAGAAAGGATAGAGAAAATAGTCCGTGATATCAATACATTTGCAAAGCCATCCAAAGGCGAGTTTATTCCTCTGGATATCAATCGGCTGATAGAAAGCGTTTTCAATCTGATTGCTCCGAAACTCCGCTTGGCAATGATCAGCCTGGAAAAGCAGCTTGCGCCGGATTTGCCCGACATTCCGATTGATCAGAACAAGATGTGGCAAGTATTCATGAACATAATCAGTAACGCAATCGACGCTATGGCAGGAAAGCAGGAAAAGATTCTGAGAGCGGCAACGACTTTGGAAGCGACTGAGGAGGGAGAGTTCATTGTAATCATCTTTTCCGACACCGGGCCCGGAATCGGGAAAGAGGCCGTAAACAAAATATTCGACCCGTTTTATACGACCAAAGAGCCCGGAACGGGAACCGGATTGGGGCTCTCCATATCGTACAGCATCATTCAGGAGCATAAAGGGTGCATAATGGCACAGAACAATGAACGGGGAGGGGCGTCTTTTGTCATCAGGTTGCCGGTGAATCCGCAACGACAGGCTGCCGGCAACTAAGCCTGTAGAATCGTGAAAAGGTATCCGTGATATCGCAGTCTGAAAAATCTTTGTCAGCGGAATGCGGAACCACTCATAAATAAACAATTGAGGGATATCTAATGGCCACTATTCTTATTGTCGATGACGAATTCGAGACGTGCAAAGCCCTCAACATCTTCCTTTCTTTCAGGGGATATGAATGCCGGATTGCCCATACCGGCGGTGATGCGCTGGAAATCATGCGCGGGCAAAACATTGATTGCGTCCTCATGGATGTCATGATGCCTGGGATGAACGGTTTTGATGCCTGCCGCGCGATCAAAAATGATGAAGCGCTGAAAGCTGTGCCCGTGGTCATGTTGACGGCGCTTGCCGAAAAAAAGGATCGCATTGAGGGGATCGAGGCCGGGGCTGACGACTTTATCAACAAACCGATCGACCAAAGCGAGGTGCTTGCCCGCATCCGCATGCTGCTGAAACTGAAGCACGCCAACGACCTGCTGAGCCATGCCTTTGAAGATATGCAGAGTCTGATCGTTTACGGCGAACAGACCTTCAACAGCTTTACATCTGTCGATTTCGATTTTATTTCCAAAATTGACGGGGTTGTCGATCTGATCATCCGCAAAGAGTCGGGGATCGCCCATAAGCCTGCAAGCGTTGTCGTTGGTTACGAGACCGAACGGGGCGTCTGGGCATGGTATCACTACGAATCTGTTTTGCAGAGTCTCAGCCGCAGCGTTCTCGGCGGCAAAATCAGGGAGAGCCTCGAACCTGCCTGGCAGGAGGGATCCCGGATTGGATTTCTTAATCAGGAGGATATCTCGCGTCCGGAATTCAGTTTATTTATCAAGGAGCTGGAAGCGCAGGATATCAAGATAAAAAACGTTGTTTATTATTTCAGCAAGGGGTTGTGCATCGTCAATCTCAATCATGATCGGGAGGTCGGCAAGTATGACGCGGCCATCCTCAACAGCATGGTTACCCTCAGCGATTCAATGCGCTACCTTGCCCGCCAGGTGCAGGAAACGGAAGAAGCCTTTGCCTACACCATTCAGGCCCTCGCACGGGCATCCGAAGTCAACGATGAGGATACCGGTCAGCACATCCTGAGGGTTGGCGAGTACGCCGGTTTTATCGCAATGAATCTCGGTCTTCCGGAAAGAATGGTGCAGACGATCCGGCAGCAGGCGCCTCTGCACGACGTGGGCAAGCTTTATATTCCCGCCTCGATTTTGAAGAAACCGGGGAGGCTTACGGATGAAGAGGTCGCGACAATAAACCTGCACCCAGTCTACGGCGCAAAAATCATCGGGGAACATCAGCGTCTTGAAGTAGCCAGAAACATTGCTCTTAACCATCATGAACGATGGGATGGCAGCGGTTACCCCCGAGGGCTCAGTGGCGATAAAATTGCCATTGAAGGACGGATTGTCTGCCTGGCCGATCAGTACGATGCATTGCGAAACCCCCGTGTGTACAAGGTCGCCTTTGATCACGCCACGGTTTTTGACATCCTTGTCAGAGGTGACGGGCGGACGATGCCTTCCCATTTTGACCCCGCTGTGCTGGCAATCTTCCGCAAATTTGAAAAGGAGTTCGAGGATATCTACGAGCGCATGCATGACTGAAAAATTAACAACGTCTGGTGAAAACCGCACATTCCTGATGTTCATTCTTTGTCGGCATGCGTGAATTACAGTTCTCTTTGAACCGCAATTGATCAATAAAAGGCTTGACATCGGTTACCGTTGGTCTATACTGTAACCATTGGTAACAGAGCGGAAATATTTGTCGCGGAGGGTAGAGCATGTCCTTTCCTGACCGAAGCAATCCTTACAATTTCAATGATTTTCTGGAATGGAGAAAAAACGTCGATTATTATCGGGACGATCCTTTCCTCCGGCGGGCAATCCAAACCTTTGCCGGCGACGAGTTTCAAGGAATCGACGCCGAGGCGAGGGCCTTTTCGCCGAAGGTTTCCTTTCGCTGGCGCGAGCTTTCAGAACGGCTTGCCCTGCCGGAAAAACGCCCCTTCATGATGCACTACGACGGCCACCACAACCGGATCGACCGGATTGTCCGCCCGGCGGAAACTGAGATGCTCGAAAAGGAGGTTTTTTCCGAGGCGTTATTTTCCGATAAAACCTCTTTGTGGCTAAAACTTGTCAAGATGTTTCTGCTCTATCAGAATGGGGAGGCCTGTACTGCCTGCCCCCTTGTCTGTACGGAGGGGCTGGTGATGCTTCTTCAGAAATACGCCGCTTCCGAAGAAACAACGAAAATACTCCGGCACTGCAAAGAGGGCATAAACGGCGATTTTGGCATTGGCGCCCAGTATCTATCGGAAATTCAGGGGGGATCCGATGTGCCGGCCAATCTGCTGGAGGCCGTCGAAGAAAACGGCGTCTGGAAGCTCTACGGAACAAAATTCTTCTGTTCGGCAACGCACGCCGACTATGCGGTGATTACCGCAAAACCGACCGGCTCGGAAAATGTCGCCTTGTTTGTCGTTCCGTCCTGGCTTCCCGGAAACAAGGAAAGGGAGATCCGAAACGGTTTTACAATTGACCGGATAAAATGGAAGCTTGGCACGAGCGAGCTTACGACCGGCGAGCTTACCTTCAACGGGGCTGTCGCCTATCCCGTGGGACCGCTCGACAGGGGAGTAGCCAATGTCGTGGGGATTGTGCTTACCTATTCCCGTCTTACCGTCGGTTTAGCCGCCGCGGCTTATATGACGAGAGCCGTACGGGAAGCAAAAAAATATGCGGAGTTTCGCGAGGCTTTCGGGTCAGCGATAGGAAACTTCGCGCTTCAGGCAGAAAATATCGGCAGGCTGGAAAGGACAGCCCGGCGAACAACCGCCGCGGCTTTCAAACTTTACGGCGATTTCTTGTCGCTGGAGGGAGGTTTGAAGGCCGGGCTTGTAAACGATGAGCCGGAAATCAGGAAAAAGAGACGCTTTGCGATCCGGGAGCTGATTATGCTGCAAAAAATCACCGCCGCCTGGGATTGTACTGAGGCGCTCCATGAGGCTATGTCCGTTTTCGGCGGCCATGGCGTCATCGAGGATTTTTCGGTTCTGCCCCGCCTTTACCGTGATTCCGCCGTTAACGAACTCTGGGAAGGTCCGCGGAATGTCCTTTTGGCGCAGATATATCGCGATCTCAAACGGGTTAGGGACTGGTACGATCCCGAGGAATTTGTGAGAGATATTCTGCGGGGCTGGGCCGGTGGGGAGGTAAAAAGATTGGCACGGGAGATAACGGAACTACTCGGATGCCTTGATTCAGAAGAGTGTAAAGCCGAAAACATCGGTATCTGGAGACGCTGGGACCTTTTCTGTGCCGATTTTTTTCACGCCTATCAGGATCTTGCCCTGCAGGATGTGGAAAAAGGGGGATAAAATCTGGCCTTAAGGGTAGTAAGTCCAAGGAGAAATTTCTCAAAAAAGTGGGGGAAAGCAGCCGGCTGAAAATTTTCTTAACGAGGAGGGGTTTATGAAACGAAGTAAAATGTTATTCACAATGTTGTTGACAATTTCAGTTGTTTTTTTATTTGCCGCCGTGGATATATTTGCCGCCAAACCGGGTTTTGACGACAAAGAGATCAGAATAGCCCAGTTTGGCCCCCAGACGGGTCCGGCGGCTCCCTGGGGAGCGGTTGCCCGGGGCGCCGGTCTTCTTTTTCAGATCGTCAACGAGGAAGGCGGAATTCACGGCAGAAAAATCAAATATTTTATGAGGGATGATCAGTACAATCCCGCCCAGACCGCGGCGATTGTCAAGGAACTGGTGGAGCGCGAGGGGATTTTTGCCGTTACCGGCGGGGTTTCCAGCGCGGGAGGAAATGCCGTCAAGGGCTTCCTTGCGGAAAACAAGATCCTTTGGGTAACCCCCGGTTCCGCCGGAGTCAATACCGATGCAAAGGGGGAAATAGACCCGGTTGTCAATCCCTATCTCTATTATTCTTATCCGCTTTTTCAGGATGAGGCGAGCGTTCTGACGAAATACCTCGTTGAAAAGAAAGGGTTCAAGAAGATTGGGTTTCTCTATCAGAACGACTCTTACGGCAAAAGCGGGCTTGCCGGATGTCAGCAGAGGCTTGATTCCTACAAAATGAAACTGACAGAGGCGATCCCGGTGGAGCCGACCGACAAGGATCTGGCGTCCCAGATTCTCCGTTTCAAGAACGCCGGCGTTGACGCGGTCATTATGTGGGTAAGCCCCACGCTCGGGGTGATTGCGATGAAGACAAGCGCGAACGTCGGGCTAAAAACCCAGTGGGTTTCCTGCGACGGGCTTTCCGACTATCCGCTCATGAACAAGATAACCGGAGGCCTCTGGGAAGGGGTGATAACCGGCGCCTTTGTTCCCACCCCTGATTCCAGCGAGCCACTGGTTGTCAAATACCGTGATGCCGCCAAAAGGCTTGCGCCCCAGGAGAGATGGGGCGTGTTCTACATGGCGGGCATTCAGTTCGCCGAGTCGCTCGTCGAGGCCCTTAAGCTTGCCGGCCCGGATCTGAGCACGGAAAAGGTGATTGAAAAGCTCAACACCTTCAAGGATTGGAAGGGCATGGGAGGTAAAATAACCTGGAACAAAAACCGCCATCAGGGCACCGATTCGATCCAGATTCAGAAATGCGGGCCGGGCGGCAAGGCCATTCTGCTGCAGGACTGGACCGCCAACGAACTCGCAACCTGGAAGAAATAGCATGCAATAAGGCAAACGCCCTGCCGTTATTAATAACAGCGGGGCGTTTTTATCTTCGGAGGGCAGCATGTTTGATTTTTTGATGACCAAAGAGCAACTCGAATTTCGTGATGAGGTACGCAACTTCGTCCAATGGGTTCCGCGTGAACTTATCCTTGCAATGGACAGGGACGAGGTAAAATTTCCGAAGGAATTTCTCCAGGAAGCGGGACGTCGCAACCTGCTGGGCTGTCGTTATCCGCGGCAATGGGGCGGGCGTGGCATGGACTGGGTGACGACCGGGATGGTCATGGAAGAGATCGGAACCTTGAGCTACGAACTGGCGTGCGTTTTCGGCGTCGGCGCGGAGCTTGTCTGCGACGCGCTTATCCAGCATGGAACGGACGAGCAGAAGGAAAAATATGTGAGACCTCTCTTGAAAGGTGAAATATTCGCGGCGGAGGGGCTGACTGAACCAAGGGGCGGTTCGGATTTCTTCGGCGCCGCCTCAAAAGCAACGGATATGGGTGATTATTTTCTGCTGAACGGTCAGAAGCGGTTCATAGTCGGTGGCGAGGGCGCTGATTATTTTCTGCTGTACGCCAAAACAAATTTTGAACCGGCGGCTAAACCCCAGGATTCCATCACTGCCTTTATCGTGGAGCGAGGCTCCGGCGTTGAAACGAAATATCTCTACAGTCTGATGGGAGGGCGCGGCGGGGGAACTGCCCGGGTAGTATTTACGGATGTCCGGGTGCCGAAGGAAAATGTTGTGGGACGCGTGAACGGCGGCTACGACATCTTCAATACGATGATGATCCCGGAGCGTCTCGGAACGGCGATCATGACGATCGGCTCCGCCCGGGTAGCGCTCGATATTGCGACCCACTACACGACAAGACGCAAGGCGTTCGGTCTCACCTTGAACTCGTTTCAGGGCGTCAGTTTCCAGATTGCGGAAGCGGCCATGCTGCTCGACGCCGCGCGGTCGCTTGGTTATGTCACCTGCCGGGCGATAGATGCCGGCGTACCGACCGACAAGGCAAGACGGATGATCTCCGAAGCAAAGAGATTCATTACGGAATCATGCCAGAAGGTTGTTCACAACTCGATGCAGGCATTAGGCGGTATCGGTTATACAAATGTTTTTCCGGTGGAAAGAATCTTTCGCGATATCAGGCTGGCGACGATCTGGACGGGGACGAGCGAGGTTATGTCGATGATTGTCGCCCACGAGTGGTACAAAGAGACGGGAAAAAACCGGGAAACCCCGAACAGGCGCGATTACGAGGCGGATGCCGCAGAGGCGTTCGCCGAGGACGAAAAAATCTACGAATAGCCTGCTTCTCCGAGAATCGCGAACCGGGATGCAGTTTCTGAGTGCATT
>CAZKHU010000030.1:0-28260 GCA_964552725.1 uncultured Syntrophus sp. | reverse complement strand
TTTACCGGATAAAGTTGGTAAACACCTTCTCTTCCTTGGGGGGCGGCATAATCTTGTCGGCAGTGGCCTCCTGCATCTTTAACAACCAGGCCATATTCTTGCCCAGCACCCTCATGATCTGTGCGCCTTCGTCATCCCTTACCGCCTCGCCGGGGGTTCTGCCGTGGATCACATTCCAGTACCTAGACGTGGCAATGATCATTTCGGAGTAGGTGAGATAATGGGTCAGACTATCGAAGGTTGCAGAACCGCCCGTCCTGCGCACTGCTACGACTGCCGCTGCAACTTTATGACGAAATAAATTCCCGTTCGAACTGGCGACAAAAAACAAACGGTCCAAAAAACTCTTCATCGTTCCCGGTATGCCCGAATAATAGACGGGCGAGCCAAGAATAATGCCATCGGCCTGCTTGACTGTCTGCATTGAATCGTTCAGTGCGTCAGATTGAATAGAGCATCTTTCATCCCTGTTTATGGCGCATTTTCCGCAGGCAATGCAGCCGTGGATCATTTTATGACCGATGTGGAGTATCTCGAATTCTATGCCGGCGGCTTTAAGTTCATTGCCGACCATGCTCAGCGCCTGAAAAGTGTTGCCCTCTTTGTTGGGACTTCCGTTTATCGCCATTACTTTCATTGGTGCAAGGCCCCCCTTTATTTCTAAATCTTACAAGATAATCGGTTAGTCTCATAAAATGGCGTGGACTGCAATTTGATATTGTATGCCTTAGCCTCTCTTCGGTGCCGATGCCGATTCCCGCAAGATGACAAAATGTATTGGCAAGCATGCTCTTTCCCTGCAAGTGAATTATTTCAATGATTTAAAAAGATATTCCAGCCCGTTTACCTTTATTTCATAGACGGTGCGCAGCATCTCCCCCAGTTCCCCTGCCGGGAAGCCTTTCCGGGAAAGCCAGATGACATAACGCTCCGGCAGATCGACGAGCCGATATCCGGCATATCTTCCAAAGGGCATTTTTGCCTGAGCAAGCTTCAGGAGGGCATTGGCGTCCGGCCTGAGAGGCTGAAAGTCTGTTTGATCATCTGAAGTCATTAAAGATGCCTAAAATCACTGATTGCGCATTTAGAAAAATTCCACCACATGATCTGGCTAATTTAGCATAAATGAACCGCTATTACATATTGTCCGCCAGCGCCGTTTCTGCCGTATCTGCATCGGGAGCGCCCGTTTTAATGTTCTCTTTATGCTGCTTGGCCGCAAGGCGCTTTGCCGTTTTTTCCTGTTGTTTTTGCTGTCGGGCTTTTTCTTTTACCTGCTTGCCATAGTTGTACATGGATTTTCCCATTTTAAAGCTCCTCTTTTAATAAAATAGTGATATTCCCCAATCCAGGATTTTTACCGTGACGGGATTGCGCCATTTTCGAAACATACCGTAAACATTCAGTAAACCATTCCAATGATGTCATCCCCGAAGGCGCAGCTTAATGTCGATAATGCTGCAAGCGGGTATCCATGGTTTTTGAAGATTTAAAGGCGGGATGGTGAAAATCAAGCGCCGCTCTATTCCCACCGCTTGATTTCTGTCAAGGCTTCCGTTTTGGCTGCTTATCAAGCTTGTTTTTTGTATTTTGCTTCTGTTTTTCGGCGTTCTGTTTCTGCCCCTTTTCCTTGTCCTTCTTGCCGCCCTTGTCTCCCATTCGGTCTCTCCTTTTTAGATGGACTTGTTTATGGCGCATAATACGACAGGCGCATCTTTCATTAAGTGCAATCTCGCATACTCTTTAACAAGAGTCAATTACCCTTTCAGAAATCAGGAATTATCTTCTACCCTCTTCCGAGGTTTCAAAAAACCAGCCCCCGTTTGCGGGGGCAGCAGCAGGAGAGAGGAGAGATATTTTTGTTCTCCCCTCTTGTCTAAAAAGTTCATTTATTATACGCTGCCGCGACAAAAATCGTTTCTGCGTCAAGGAGGCATAAAATGGACGGACGGAAAACACTGGAACAGACGTGCATCAATACGATCCGTTTTCTGGCGGCGGATGCCATCGAAAAGGCCAAATCAGGGCACCCCGGCATGCCGATGGGGGCGGCAGCCGCAGCTTTTACCCTCTGGACAAAGTATCTGAAGCATGACCCCCGTGATCCGCTCTGGCCGGATCGCGACCGTTTTGTCCTTTCCGCCGGCCATGCCTCGATGCTGCTGTACGCGCTGCTTTATCTGAGCGGTTATGATCTTTCCCTTGACGATATCAAATCTTTCCGTCAGTGGGGCAGCCGGACGCCCGGCCATCCGGAGCGTCAGCACCCGCCTGGCACGGAGATGACTACCGGCCCGCTTGGTCAGGGGCTGGCCGCGGCGGTCGGGATGGCGGTGGCCGAGGCGCACCTTGCCGCCCGCTTCAACCGCCCGGGATACCAGCTTGTCGATCACCGCACCTGGGTTTTTGCCAGCGACGGGGATCTGATGGAGGGGCTTTCCGCCGAGGCGTGCGCTCTGGCAGGCCACCTGGGCTTGGGAAAGCTGACCGTCCTGTATGACGACAACCGGATATCTCTGGCGGGGGCGACTTCCTTGTGTTTTACCGAGGATATTTCCCGAAGGTTCGAGGCTGCGGGCTGGCAGGTGATCGCTGTTGAGGACGGCAACGATACAGGGGCGATTGCCCGGGCGCTGGAGACGGCAGCGGCAGACACTCTGCGGCCGTCGCTCATCCGTCTCCATACAACGATTGGTTTCGGCGCGCCGAAAAAACAGGACACAAGTTCCGCACACGGTTCGCCGCTGGGGACGGAGGAGCTGAAGGCCGCGAAGACAAATCTTGACTGGCCGCTGGAGCCGCCGTTTTTCATTCCGGAAGAGGCGCTGGAATATTTTCGCCGGGCAGCTTCCGAAAAGGCAAAAAAGCATCCGGACTGGAAGGAGATGCTGCGTCGTTACGCCGGGACCTGGCCCCAGGAGGCGGCCGAATTTGAGAGGACGATAAAGGGCGGGCTGCCGGCGGACTGGACGGATTTTCTGCCTTTCTATCTGGCCGATACGCAGGACGTCGCAACGCGCAAGACCTCCGAGGCGTTTCTGCAGGCGGCGGCGGAGAAGCTGCCCGAGCTTGTCGGCGGGTCGGCCGATCTGAATCCCTCCACGTTTTCCTGGTTGAAGGGTCAGGGCGATTTCCAGAAGCCCTGTGCGGATGTTGCCCTTCCGGAAGGCGCCTGCGGCGGCGAATGGGGCTACGGTGGCAGAAACATCCATTTCGGGGTGCGGGAACACGCGATGGCGGCAATCGCCGGCGGGATGGCGCTGCACGGGGGGATCATCCCGTTTGCCGCGACATTCTTCACCTTTGCCGACTACATGCGCCCCTCGATGCGGCTTGCCGCGCTGATGGGGCTGCGGGTAATCTACATATTCACCCATGACAGCATCGGAGTCGGCGAGGATGGCCCGACCCACCAGCCGGTTGAGCACCTGATGAGCCTGCGCGTGATGCCGAATCTGACGGTGATCCGTCCGGCCGATGCCAATGAGACGATCGAGGCATGGCGCGTGGCCCTCGAAAACGTCTGTGGTCCGACCGCCCTTGTGCTCACCCGCCAGAACCTGCCCGTTGCCGATCGTCTGCTGGTAGGCGCGGCGGATGGAGTCCGCAGCGGCGGGTATGTCTTCTGGGATTCGGCGGAGGGAGAAACGCCGCAGGTCGTGCTGATCGGAACCGGTTCGGAACTCCAGCTTGCCGCGGAGGCGGGAAAAACCCTTGCCGCGGAAGGAATCCGCGTGCGCGTCGTTTCCCTGCCCTGCTGGGAGCTTTTTGATGCCCAGACCGAGGAGTATCGGGATGCCGTTCTTCCGCCCGCCGTGAAGACGCGGGTGGCGGTGGAGGCGGGGGCAACGATAGGCTGGGAGCATTACGTGGGAGCGGAAGGGGCGGTTGTCGGGATTGATCATTTTGGCGCGAGCGCCCCGTATCAGGTTCTTTATGAAAAATTCGGCATCACGGCGGCAAGAGTTGCAGCGGAGGCCCGCCGTCTTCTGAAAACAGCAGTTTAATGGAATTGCAGAAAAAGCGGCTGCCGGTTTTCACCGGCGTTACGACTTTGCCAGAGGGTATGAACGCGAGGGGACAGGATGACAACGAAGATGAATTTTCGTCCGGGATTGTTCCGGGAACTGGAACAGGACATCCGTAAGAGACAGGCGGACGAGAGAATTGTCGAGCGGATAGAGGGCGGGGATCACACCGTCTGGAAACCTTCGCCGGCTGAAATAACAAACCGCCTCGGCTGGCTGGACCTTTCCCGGCGGATGCCGGCAAAAATAGAAGAGGTGGAAGCAGTCGTCAAAGATATCCGGGCCGCCGGGTACAATTTTGTACTGCTGCTCGGCATGGGCGGCTCCAGCCTCGCCCCGGAGGTATTCCGGAAGGTGTTCGGCCTCGCTGAGGGCTATCTGAATCTGGAGGTTCTGGACAGCACCGATCCGGGAGCGATTCTTTCCCATGCGGCCTGCCTCGATTGGGAAAAGACGCTGTTTGTCGTTTCCACGAAATCGGGAGGAACGATCGAAACCCTGTCCCTGATGAAGTATTTTTATAATCTGACCGCGGAAAAACTCGGAAAAGAAAAAACGGGGGCGCATTTCCTCGCGATTACCGATCCGGGCAGCAGATTGGAGGAAGCAGCCCAGAAAAACGGTTTTCGGCACGTCTTTCTTAACGATCCGGATATCGGAGGGCGCTATTCGGCCCTGTCGTTTTTCGGCCTGGTTCCGGCGGGGTTTCTGGGCGTGGACATAAAGCTGCTGCTGGAAAAAGCCGTGGCCGACAGCGGCGCGGCGGCCCTCCTCGGCGGGATTCTCGGAGAAATGTCGATGCGGGGGAGGGACAAGCTGACCTTTGTTTTTTCGCAGCGTCTGGCATCTCTGGGCGGCTGGATCGAGCAGTTGATCGCGGAGAGCACCGGTAAGGAAGGCCGGGGCATTCTACCGGTGATAGCCGAACCTTTCGCCCCGCCGGAATTCTACGGCGCCGACCGGGCCTTCTGTTCCGTACGCCTGCAAAATGATGCGATCGGGGAGGCCCATTTACGGGAGCTGGCCACAGCCGGTTTTCCTGTTGTGGATTTGACAATGGCGGATGACTATGATCTGGGCGGGCATTTTTTGTTTTGGGAGATGGCGACTGCCGCAGTCGGGTGGCGTCTGGCGGTGAATCCTTTTGATCAGCCCGATGTGGAGGCTTCCAAGGCGCTGGCGCGGGAAATGATCGACAAATATCTCCAGGAGGGGTCGCTGCCCACTGCGGCGCCGGTTGTCGAAACGAGCAGGTTTTCCGTCTATGGCAAGGTTGCGCTTAATGATCCGGAGGACGTTTTTCAGGCGTTTTTTTCGCAGGCCGCTCCCGGCGCTTACGTGGCTTTCATGGCATACCTGGCGCCGTCGCCCTGGATTGACGATGCCGTGCAGCGGCTGCGGGGGGCCGTATTGGAGCGTTTCTCCATTGCCACGACTTTCGGCTATGGGCCGAGGTACCTGCACTCGACCGGGCAACTCCACAAAGGGGACGGCGGGCAAGGTCTTTTTGTCCAGTTTACCGCCGACGATTTTGAAGATGCGCCTGTGCCGGGGGAAATGGGAAAAGCGAAGTCATCCCTGACTTTCGGGATACTGAAAAGGGCGCAGGCCCTGGGTGATTTTCAGGCATTGGCGGGCGCGGGACGCAAGGTTATCAGGATTCATTTTCACGGCAATCCCGCCCGGGAGATTGACGGTCTCACAAGAACCCTTGTCAAAAAGGTCTGAGTTGATACGCAGTGACGCAAGCATTTCATGAAGAGATCGATGATTTTCCGCTGGACGGGCTTGATGCAATGGAAACGCCCGGCAGGGCTGGACATTAAATTATGAGGGACAGGGTGATGGAATTCAAGGTTGTCAATGTATTCAATGTGCCGGGGGTTGATTTTGGGAATGAACTGCTGGACCCGTTAGACGCAGTCTTGATAAACGGCGTTTGGACAAAGGAAGAGGACATTGTCGAACAATGCCGGGAGGCAGATGCGATAATCGGGGTAGTTTCCGTCCAGCCCTTCAATCGCCGCCTGCTGGGCGCCCTGAATAAATGCAGGGTCATTGCCGGGATTGGCATCGGCTACGACCAGACCGATCTGGAAGCGGCGACCGAGCGGGGCATAGCCGTGACCAACGTTCCCGATTATTGTCTCGACGAGGTTTCGGGGCTGGCAATCAGCATGATCCTGTCTCTCGGTCACAAACTGCCGCAGATTGACCGGGCGGTCCGGGAGCGGCGGGTGGCCTTTAACACGGACAAAGGGGCGCTCGATGAAATCGCGAGGCCCATGTTCCGGATGCGGGACCAAACGGTGGGCATTGTGGGTTTAGGCAAGATTGGAACCGTAACGGCAATGAAAGCCAGAGGATTGGGAATGCGCGTGATCGCCCATGATCCCTATGTGCTCGGCCCGGTTATGGAAAGCCGGGGGGTTGAGCCCGTGGACTTCGACACCTTGCTTGCGGAGTCCGATTTTATCAGCGTTCATACTCCCCTGAACGCTGAGACGAAAGGGATGTTTGGCGGCAAACAATTCGAGAAGATGAAACCGACCGCCTATTTTGTCAATACCGCGCGGGGCGGGTGCATGGATCAGCCGGCATTGATCAGCGCCCTGCAGAAAAAGCTCATTGCCGGCGCCGGGATAGATGTTACGACCGATGAGCCGATTGCCGCGGAGAACCCGCTGCTGTCCATGGAGAATGTCATCTTGACCGGACACAGCGCCTGGTATTCGCTGACTTCCGAGCAGGATCTGTATCGAAGACCGATGACGCAGGTGGTGCAGGCGCTGCGGGGCGAATTTCCCGGTTACGCGGTCAATGTCGCCGTGAAAGGCAAATGGATGGCCCGCTGGAGAAAAGGGCTGATTTGACAGAAATGTATTGACAAAGAAGGGGTGTCTTGTTTAAGGGTTGCCATGCCAGCAAGAAATCGGGATGGCGGTCTTCATCGGACAACATATTTTAAAACTTTATGAATGGTGGGAGGTGTGCTGTGAGTAAGAAGCCGGTGTCGGTTATCGTTGCAATATTGTTTTTCCTGGTTTGTTTTGCCATTTCCGCCGAGGCGAAGATCATCGTCAAGTACGGCCATGTGGGGCCGCCGATCCATCCGCAGCACCACGGCGCCGTGGCTTTTGCCAAATACGTGAATGAAAAAACGAACGGCGGGATCGAGGTGCAGGTCTTTCCGCTGGGACAGCTCGGCGGCGAGAGGTCCATGTGTGAGCAGGTACAGGGAGGAACCCTCCAGATGACCTCCGCCACGGCCAGCGTGCTTGCCAATTTCGTGCCGGAAATCGGCATTATCGAACTGCCCTTTATCTATCCGGACAGGGATGCGGCCTACAAGACGCTCGATGATCAGGATGTCAGGGAGCGTTTTGCGAAATATGCCGATGCCAAGGGTTTTGTCTTTATCGGCTATACCGAAAACGAGTTCCGGGACATGACCAACTCGAAGAGGCCCATAAAGAATCCGGAGGATTTGAAAGGTTTGAAAATGAGGGTACTGGAGGCGCCCATGATGATCGATACCTTCAAGGCCCTGGGCACAAACCCGACGCCCCTTCCCTTTCCGGAAATTTACAACGCCCTGCAGCAGAAGGTCATCGATGGACAGGATAACCCGATCTTCACCTCGATTATGATGAAATTTACCGAGGTGAACAAGTTTGCGACCATCACCAACCATGTTCTCACCGAATGCCCCACCGTCGTCAACAAGGATTTCTGGAAATCGCTTACCCCCGAGCAGCAGCGAATATTCCGGGAGGCGGCGGAGGTGCAGCTCAAGGTAAACAGGGAAGGCAACGCCAAAAACAGGTTGGCGGCCCTGGAGAAGGCAAAGGCCCAGAAGGTCGATGTGCATGTCCTTACGCCCGGGGAGCGAGACGCCTTCAAAAAGGCTGTGCGGCCGGTTCTCGATAAGTACCGTTCCCAGTACGGGGCGGAATGGTTTGATTTCTATCTCAAAAAGATCGATTTCCACGCGAAGAAAAAGTAGCCCGGAAAAAAGATGGAAAGTCTCTTAAGAAGGCTAAACAGGCTGGAGGAGGGCATGGTCGGCTTCGCCCTCCTCGGTCTGGCGGCGCTTACCGCTGTTGAAACCTGCCTGCGGTACACGATCTCCTATACCTTCAGTTGGTTCGGGGAATTCGCGAACTACACGATGATCTTCTGCGCCTATCTGGGCGCTTCGATCGGGGTGAGATACGGGACCCATTTCTCGATGGAAGCCCTTGCCGAGTATCTTCCCGACCGGGCGAGCCATGCGTTAAAGGGGGTGGCATACGGCATATCCGGTGTCATTTGCCTCCTTTTTGTTTACTACGGGACGATCCATATTTTGAAAACAAGAGCTTTCGGCGTCAAGAGCCCCGCGCTGCAACTGCCGATGTTCATCCCCTATCTGCCGATCCCGCTTTTCTCGGCGACGATGGGCTTCCGATTTTTCGTCCTTTCTTTCAGGCACTTCCGCTCTTGCGTGAAGAACGAACCTTTCGAGCGGATCAGGAGGAAATAGTTCGTGACATTGACTGTTGTCCTGATTTGCTTCTTTTGCTTTCTTCTCCTCAGCATGCCGATCGCCCTCGTTATGGGCGCGACAACCGCGATTTATCTGATTTTTATCGCTCATACGCCGGTTACCTCCCTGATACAGCAGCTATTCAACGGTTTGGACAATTTTGTTCTGCTGGGGGTGCCGTTTTTTATCCTTGCCGGCAATATCATGGCGGAGGGCGCCATCTCAAACCGCCTGGTGGGCGTCATGCGGCTCTTCGTGGGAAGATTTACCGGCGGCCTTGCGATGGCCTCGGTTCTGGGCTGCATGTTTTTTGCCGCCATCTCCGGTTCGTCGCCGGCCACCGTGATTGCGATTGGCGGCATCATGATGCCGGCCCTCATCAAGGATGGTTACGGGGAGCGGTTTTCGATCGGGCTTCTCACCTCCGCCGGGTCCCTCGGCATTCTGATTCCGCCCAGCATCCCGATGATTCTCTATGCGCTGGTCATGAATGTCTCGGTTGCCGAGCTTTTTCTGGCCGGTTTTCTGCCGGGGATCTTTATCGGGGGCGCCCTCATGCTCTATTCCGTCATGACGGCGAGGAAAGAAGGATGGCGCTCCGGGACTCGCTACACCGTCGCGGAAGGAATAAAAATAATCAAAGAGGGAATATGGGCGCTGTTTCTTCCGATCCTGGTTCTCGGCGGGATCTACGGAGGAATTTTTACCCCGACGGAGGCAGCGGCGGTCTCCGTCATTTACGCCCTCTTTGTGGAACTTTTCATCTACAGGGAACTGAAGCCAGGCAAGCTTTTTGCCGTTTGCAGGGATTCGGCGATCCTGTCGGGGGCGCTGCTCTTTATCCTTTCCTGTGCGATGAGTTTTATCTGGATGCTGACCGTCGAGCAGATTCCGGTAAAGCTTGCCGAGATTATCGTGACAAATATCGAAAGCAAATGGCTCTTTCTGCTTGCCATCAACGGCGCGCTTTTGATCATCGGCGGCCTGATGGATATCGTGACGGCAATCGTGGTAATCTCGCCCATCCTGGCCGAGACGCTGAACCGGTACGACATCAATTACATTCACTACGGGATCATCATGATCGTGAACGTGGAGCTTGGATTCCTGACCCCCCCCTTCGGCCTCAACCTCTTCGTTTCCATGGCCGTCATGAAGCGCTCCCTGGTGGAAATAAGCAGGGCAGTGCTGCCCTTCATCCTGCTTTTTCTGGCCTGCCTCCTCGTCATTACTTACATTCCGAAGCTTTCCCTGCTGCTGCCGGATATTATCCTCAGATAATCCCGTTTTCGACAGCTTGCGAGCATCAGGCCTTGCCTTTTCCGCAATGACGAAGGGATCTTTTTTCAAGGCTCGCATCGCGATAAAGACAACTTTTGGCATTTTACCATTGCTTCTGATGGATGGTTTTTAAAGCTCGGCCAAGACCCTCTCCAGTCCTTCTTCGGCCCTCTCAAACTCTTTCGCGAT
Source organism: uncultured Syntrophus sp. (assembly GCA_964552725.1). Lineage (GTDB taxonomy): Bacteria > Desulfobacterota > Syntrophia > Syntrophales > UBA5619 > DYTH01. Next base: position 18,234 of record CAZKHU010000030.1, on the reverse strand, counting down.
TTCCATAACTCTTGCGTACAGCGGAGTTTCCCTGGTTTCACTGGCCTTTTCCAGCCACTTTGACAATTTCCGACCATGCTGTTGGTTGCTCTTCGCCCATGCGCCCATCAGCGATTTGAGCTTTCTCTGCTCATCGGCGGGGAATTTCTGGAGGATGGCGTCCACCATCGTCTTGATCGTGCTTTCCGGAACCGCCCCGACGATCTCGTCCACCTTTTGCCCGTCCACGAAGTACATCTGTATCGGGATGCTCATGATCTGGTATTTGGCTGCCGTCTGCTGATTCTCGTCCACGTTGATCTTGCAGAACTTGAATTTTCCATTGTAATCCTCGGCAAGCCTGTCGTAAATCGGCGCAACCATTTTGCATGGTCCGCACCACGGCGCCCAGAAATCGACTTCAACCGGCAAATCCGCCTGGAACACCTCTTCTTCAAAGGTACCATCTGTAATTTCCACTACCTTGCTCATGGAATCCTCCTCTATTGTCTACTTTATCCGTTTTTCATATAAAAATGGCCGGTTCTTTTAAAAATACCGAACCGTGACAGTCGCCGCGCCACAAAAAATCAAGTGTCAAACTCCTCAAATCCGCCTTTATTGTAAACCTTCTGCTGATTTACATGACTTCAAACCTTGTCCAACTGGTTCTGCTTTTTTCCGAGGAGGGGGCGCCGGCGGCAAAGATGACGAGATCGCCTTTTTCGACCAGGCCGCGATTGAGGAGCAACTCCTTTGCCTCCTCTATCGCGAGGCGCTCCTTGTCAAAAGAGTCACGAAAAACCGAGGTCACTCCCCACCGCAGACACAGGCGGTTCATGGTTTCAAAACTGTTGGATATCGCTATTATCCGGGCAAAGGGCCTGTATTTGGAGATAATTCTGGCGGTCCTGCCCGCGAAGGTGAAGACGACAATCGCCCGGGCATCGATCCGGTCGCTCATTTCCACTATCGAATGACCGATCGAGTCAAACAATTTTTCCTGAAGATCATCCGGCGATCGGAAGGTTATATCGCGCCGGTCTTCGGCATGCATCTCGGCGTTGGTCACAATGTCCCTCATGATCCGAACGGTGTGAACCGGGAATTCCCCGACGGAGGTTTCGCCGCTCAGCATCACCGCGTCGCTGCCGTCCCAGACGGCATTTGCAACATCGGAGGCCTCTGCGCGGGTGGGAACCGGGGAGTGAATCATTGATTCGAGCATCTGGGTGGCGGTTATTACCAATTTGCCGGCGGCGTTGCATTTTTGAATGATGATTTTCTGCAGAACCGGCACGTCCTGCGGCGGCAGCTCAACGCCCAAATCGCCCCGCGCGATCATGATCCCGTCGGCGACAGCGATGATGGCGTCGAGGTTGTCGATGGCCTCCGGTTTTTCTATTTTGGCGATGACGGGGATGTCTTTGCCGCGGTCGCCGAGCCAGTCTTTCAGTCGCGTGACTTCAGCGGCGCTTCTGACGAAAGACAGGGCTATGTAGTCAACCCTGTGCTGCAGTGCAAACTCGAGATCCCGGAAGTCCTTGGCGGTGAGGGAGGGGGTTGATAAATTCATTCCCGGCAGGTTCATCCCCTTTTTCGAGGTGAGCAAGCCTCCGGCATCGATTCTGCAAAGGACGCCGTCGCCCTGCTTTTCGATTATCGTCAACTGGATAAGCCCGTCATTGATTAAAATTCTGTCCCCGATTGCTGCGTCCTGCACGAGCGATCCATAGGATGTGGAAATAAGGTTTTCCGTTCCAATGACATTGTTTGTCGTGATTTCAATCAGATTTCCCGTTTGCAGAACCACGCCCGGTTCCGCAATTTCGCCGATTCTGATCTTCGGCCCCTGCAGGTCAACGAGAATCGCCAGCGGTGTATTTTCTTCGATGCAGGCTTCATGAACGGCCCCAAAAACTCCTTCAAAGAAATCAACACTGCCGTGCGACATGTTGAGGCGCACGGCGTCGATTCCCGCCCCGATCAATTGGCGGATCGTCGCCACATTCCCGGTGGCCGGGCCTAATGTTGCGAGGATTTTCGTCTTGGAGAATTTTGCTGCAATGTCCATTATTTTCCCTCCCGCTTCTTCGGTTTATCCGATATTGCTTCGTTTTGATGAGGATAACTGGGTTTGCGGGACAAGCGAACGTGGGCGCATGAATGTTTCCCGTGGTCATAATGCTAACATTTGGTGTATGTAGTGTCAAGGCTGTGCGAAAAGGCTGTGCGAAAAAACCCGAAAGAAGGGAGGAGCAATGGACTCTACGGAAATGACCGCAAGCGAGAGGTCGGCAAAAAAACTCACCACCATTATTTATGCGTTGTATGCCGCGTCTTTTCTGTTCGGCATCACCGCCATCTTTGCGATCGTCATCAACTACGTCAAGAAGGATGATATGGTCGGAACGTTTCTGGCGAGTCATTTTCGCTGGCAAATCCGCACCTTCTGGTTCGGACTGCTTTGGGGTGTGCTGGGAGGAATCACGATGCTGATCGTTGTAGGCTGGTTTGCGCTCGTCGCCGACGGCATCTGGATTATTTACCGTATAATCAAGGGCTGGCTGCGGCTTAGCGAAAACAAGCCGATGTACGCCGTCTGAACGCGGGCGCACCCGCGGCGCGCAGCAATCGGCAGGCAGGTGCTGCGCGGCGTGTTAGGTGGCATATTGGGCGGATCTCGCCGTTGCTGGCAAAAGGTTCTCTTCCTTTGGATTGCCCGGTCTTTGAAGCTGCTGGGCGCGAAAATCGAGGGATAGTCAATACAGGGACTCTGTCCCGCTTTAATTAAAAAGGAGAAGTGCATGGATTCAGAGATGTGGCAGTATCTTCAACCTTCAGCGACCATCGACTACAGCGACCAAGCGGTTGCCGCATTTGCCAAAGGACATGGCGGCGATTCGGCGGATCGCCGCGAACAGGCGGTCAGCCTCTATTATGCCGTCCGGGACGGCATCCGCTATGATCCGTACTCGATAGATCTGTCGATCGATGGTCTTAGGGCGAGCGCCACGCTGAAAAGCGGCCGCGGCTGGTGCGTGGCCAAGGCGATTCTGCTGGCGGCCTGCTGTCGGGCGACAGGAATTCCGGCCCGGCTCGGATTTGCCGATGTGCGGAACCACCTGACCACCCAGAGGTTGCGCGATTATATGAAGACCGATGTCTTTCTCTGGCACGGGTACACCTCGATTTTCCTGGAAGGGAATTGGGTCAAGGCGACACCTGCCTTCAATATCGAACTTTGCGAGCGGTTTCGTTTGAAGCCCCTTGATTTCGACGGGCGCAGCGATTCAATCTACCACCCGTTCGATATCGAGGGCAGAAGGCACATGGAGTATCTGGGGTATCGCGGAGAATTTGCCGAGGTTCCCATTGAGCAGATTGCGGAGACCTTCCGTCGTGAATACGAGGAAGAGGCCTCCTTGAGGCAAGCCGACTTCGAGAGGGACGTGGAGCGGGAAACCGGAGGTGTCTGAAGCGGAAGCGCAGAAAAAGGCGCGAAGACACGCCAACTGCGAGGTGCTCGAAGGTGATTTCACAAGCCATGACTTTTCCTCCATGCATGCCGACGCGGTCATCCTGATTGGGGCGCTGGTTCATGTCCCCCATGACGATTTTGCACGCATTTTTAGCAAGATCGCCGCGGCCCTGAGGGATGGCGGGCTGATGCTGATCACGCTCAAGGAGGGCGCGGACGGGGCTGATGGGGCGCAGGGCGACAACCGCGCGCACGGTGCCGACGGCCGGATTTTTTATCTCCATCATGATTCCGATCTGCGGCGCACATTCGCCGCACTCGGTTTTGATGTGCTCGATTTTAAGCAAAGCGGTTTAAAACGGGTATTGTTTATCGCACATCGGGAGAATATCCTGTGCAGGGCAAGGGAAAGCTTCGCAAAGGTCATGAGAAACCCCTCTTTCGGGTCGATTCTGGGGGGCGGAAACGGAAAGGTGTCGGAATACGCGCCCGGATCGGAAGGAGGCGGGGCGGTTTTCGCGATGATTCAGACATTGAGCAGGGGGGCAACCTGCGCGCATTTGCCCCGGATGCCTTTGATTATATTGTCGTTGACGAATTTCACCACGGCATGGCGGAGAGCTACCGCAAGGCGCTCGCCTTCTGCAACACGGTCGCACACGCGCGCTACACGGCCGAACATCTCAAGCGGGATCACGGGATTTCTGCGGTTGCCCTGACGGGTGAATCCGGCGATGATTACCGGGCAAAAGTTATAGGCCGGCTCCGGGACGAGAATGATCCTCTGGAAGTGATCTGCACCGTTGACATTTTCAACGAAGGGGTCGATATCCCCGAGCTGACCCACGTTTTGTTTCTGCGTCCGACCCAGTCCTTTACCGTTTTTCTGCAGCGAGCTTGTTGAGGCCTGCCTTCCCGGTTTAATGTAACGAGTTCGGCGGCACAATATCCATCGCCTCATAAAGTTCGATCTGCTTCTTCGTTACTTCACCTATGCGCATTTCACGCCCCGGCTGTTCGAAGCATTCGATGATCTCAAATTCATCAAGGAGCTCCTGCCTGGCAGTAACCTTTGTCCCCCTGGCGGGAGTGGTCTTGATATCAAAATATTTGGCATATTGATTCTCATGCTCCGGATATGTTTTGCCGCTTTCCAGTTCCGCCTTGTCGGCAAGGACTGTCTTTGATTACTCAACGAGCCAGCGCCATGCGGGAACGATGCGCACCTCGCCGGCCGCGACCGCTTCTTTTCCCTCTGCGGAATAGGTAATGATTGTGCCGCTCTGCAATCCGTACAGGCGCATGGCCTCGGCAAGCCCGGCAAGCTCCCGGGGCCGGTTGGCGGGGCCAAGTTCGTAAGTTACCTGGATCGCCGCGACCACGCGCTGCTTCTCTCTGACCAGGAAATCGCACTCATGTTTTTCACGGTGATAATAAATATCGCAGCCGCGCCTTTTTAGTTCAGCAAATATGATGTTTTCCAAAAGTCTTCCGGAATCGCTGGAGAAACGCAGGGCGACGGCATTGCGTATCCCGTTATCTATGACATAGATTTTTTTGTTGTTGACATGCTGTTTTTTCAGGGAGTGGTCGTATTTGAAAAGTTCAAAGACCATGTATGCCTGAGCCAGGCAGTCGATATGACTGGCGACCGTCATGGGGCTTTTGTAACGCAGCATGTTTTTGACGGAGGCGTAGCTGATCTCGCCGGTGAAGTTGGTGAAGAGATAATGCGCAAGTTCCCGGAAAGACCGTGATTCCCGGATTCGGAAACGGTTTATAATGTCGCGATAGACCACATCGTTGTAAATCTGTCCAAGAACGTCGCTGTCGCCGCTTTTCAAATATTCGGGGAAGCCTCCGTTTTCCAGATATTCATCGAACAGGTTGAGAATGCTCCCCCTTTTTCCCGGCGTCATTGGTTCGGGGTTAAAATCCTTGAATGTGAGAAACTCCGCAAAGGAGAAGGGATAAAGTTCAACGAGACGGTACCGCCCCGTCAGATGGGTTGCCAGTTCCGAACTGAGAAGGCGGGCGTTGGAGCCGGTGAGGACAACCTTCCACCCCTCATCGTGCAGTCTCCGGACAAAACGTTCCCATCCTTCCATATTCTGTATCTCGTCGGCAAGGAGTGTTTTGACGGGCGATATGCGCGACAGCACGATGGTAAGAGCGGCAAAGTCCGTGACTGTAAATGAGAGTAAGCGCTCGTCGTCAAAATTGACGAAATGAAAAGCGGGAAGCGTGGCGGCCATCTGACGCATTAGCGTCGATTTTCCGCAGCGCCGGACGCCTGAAATGACCACGATGCGATCGTCCGCAAAGCACCGGGCTATATCCACCCTGCGCGGAATGCCAGTAGCGCGCGACGCGAATTGCTGCCTTTGTTCCTGTAACAATTCCTGTAAAAATGATATTTCCATTATGTGTCCTGCCATTATCTGAAATATCTGATATTGGATAATAGCATTATCTGTATTGCATGCAGGCGTCAAGAGAAAATTGCATCGGTGTCGCGGAGGCAGTATTTCTGCAGCCTGCCTTCAGGGATTTGGCCTGACCCGGCCCAACCTTTTTTTCTCATCGATATCGCCTGGATACATAACGGCTTCCTGACCGCGTTCCTTGGTGCGGATGCGGATTACCTCCTCCACCGGGGAGATGAAGATCAGTCCGTCTCCCGGCTCGCCGGTATAAGCGGATTTCAGGATGGCCGCTATTGTGTCCTCAAGATTGCGCTCGCTGACAACGATGTTAAGCTGCATCTTGGGCAACATGTCCACCTGATAGGTGCCGGACCGCCCCGCGAGTTTGATGCCGCCCTGGCGGCCGTGACCGCGAATTTCGAACATGTTCATCCCGACTATGCCGATTTCAGTTAAGGCGTCCTTGACATCCGCAATCTTGTCTTCCCGGATGATGGCCTCGATTTTTTTCAACATTTCTGCTCTCCATGGAGATTGATTGAGGAAGCATCCTCATTTTCATGAATAGGAACGCTCCCCGTGCGAGCTGATATCCAGGCCCACCTCTTCTTCCGCAGCCGTTACCCGCAGGCCGATGCTCGCATTCAGCAGTTTGGCCAGCGCATAGGTAACGCCAAAACTAAAGGAGGCCGTCGCCAGGATGCCGATAATCTGAATGCCGAGCTGCCCGGGATTGCCGAAAAAGAAGCCGTTTGCACCGCCGGCGTTCACTGCCGTTGTTGCAAACAGGCCGGTGGCGAGCATCCCCCAGGCGCTGCCCATGCCGTGGCAGGCCCAGACATCAAGAGATTCATCCCATCTTCTCTTTTCCCGGAAGCGCATGGCATAGTAGGAAATTGGCGCTGCTATGGCCCCGATTAACATAGCCGCAAGCGGCGTGACAAAGCCGGAAGCAGGAGTTACCGCCGCCAGGCCGACCACCATGCCGGTGGCGATTCCCAGGGTGCTGGGCCTGCCATCCAGCCAGGAAAGCATCATCCAGACCAGTCCGGCCGCCGCGCCGGAGGTGTTGGTGGCGAGCAGCGCATTGACCGCGACGCCATCGGCAGTCAGGGCGCTGCCGGCATTAAAGCCGAACCAGCCCACCCATAACAGTCCGGCCCCGATGACTGTAAGCGGGATGTTGTTCGGTTCCATCGGCGCTTTACCGAATCCCTTGCGCGGTCCGATGACTAAGGCAAAGGCAAGGGCGGAAAAACCGGCGGCAATATGGACAACCGTTCCGCCGGCAAAATCCAGAACGCCCATTGCTTTCAGCCAGCCGCCCTGCCCCCAGACCCAGTGACAGAGGGGGTCGTAGACCAGGGTGGCCCAGAGCAGGCTGAAGAGCAGAAAGCTTATAAATTTAACACGTTCCACAAAGGCGCCCGTGATCAGCGCCGGCGTGATGACTGCGAACATCATTTGAAAGGCGGCAAAAAGGCTGTGAGGGATGGTACTGCTGTAAGCCGCGTTGGGTAAAGCGCCGACGCCCCTGAAGCCGGTAAAATTAAGTCCGCCTATGAGCCCCTGGATATCCTCGCCGAACGAAAGGGAATAGCCGTACAGAATCCACTGGATGCCGATGAGGGCCATAAAGATGTAGCTCAATGTCAAAGTGGAAAGGACATTTTTCCGACGGACCATGCCCCCGTAAAAGAGCGCGAGCGCCGGCGTCATCAGTAAGACGAGTGAACAGCAGACCAGCAGCCAGGCGGTGTCGCCGCTGTTGATTGTATTGACCATAATTCGTTTGCCTTTCCCCGGAAGTATTGAACAGCCTCAATACTACTGCTGCAAATAGTTTGCCAAGAGGCAAATCCTTGTATTATCAGTTGGATAATGTTGGAGGGAAGCTGTTTTTGGGGACGAAATTGTCGCTAATTAAGACAGCGGCACATAATTGTATTTGGGTAAAACGGGTAAGCGTCGCCAGGAGATGCTGGAAAAAAGCGGGCGGCCCGGTTGCCTTCAGCAGCGGAGTCCGGAGCGGCCGTCAGACGTCGTGCGGCCGAATGATCACCTTCAGGGAGTCATTGTCGGCCAGAACATGGTGAAATCCTTCCTGAATGCGCGACAGGGGCAGGCGGTGAGTGATCATGTCGGCGATTTCCAGGGTGCGGCTTTCGAGAAGAAACATCGCGTGCGCGATGTCGGGAGGGCCGCAATAGTAGGAAGTCAGAATCCGCACCTCTTTCATCCAAAAGTCGTTCAAGGGAATCGTCACCTGTTTTTCCGGGTCGGGCACGGCGAAGAACACCACAGCGCCTCCCTTGTCCAGCGATTTCCATGCCTGATCGATGACCGAAAGCGGCGAGGCGCAGACAATGACGACATCGGCTTTTTTGCCGTTCTTCTCGATGACCTCCCCGGGAACATCGCCGTTCGCGAGAATCGCGATGTCCGCGCCGTTTTGCGATGCAAGCGCCAGCTTCTTCCGATTTATGTCCGTTGCAATAACCCGGCAGCCCTTCGCCTTGGCGAGTTTGACGTGCAGCAGGCCGGACATGCCGCATCCCATGATCATGACCGTGTGGCGCTGCTCGATGCCTGCGAGTCTTTGCGCGTGGGACGCACAGGCCAGGGGTTCAATGAAGGTGCTTTCTTCAAAAGAGATGCGATCCGGCAGCAGATAGGCGCCGCGTTCAATCAAGATTCTGGGGACGAGGATATACTCCGCGAAGCCTCCCGGCAGGCGTTCCCTGATCCCGGCGCAGAGCGGATATTTTCCTTCCCTGCAATAGTCGCACTGCATGCAGGGCACTTTGGGGGCGATGAACACCCGATCGCCTGTCCTGAATTTCGTTGTGGCGCTGCCGACCCGGACCACTTCGGCGCCGATTTCATGTCCCTGCACCAGAGGGGCGCGGGGCAGCCTGTACCATTCGACAATATCGCTGCCACAGATGCCGCAGGCATGGACCTTGACGAGCATCTCCCCAGGGCCGGGAACGGGGGTATCCACCTCCTGAAGGCGAATGTCCGCGTTGTTGTGCCAAATGGCGACTTGCATCGAGCTTCACCGATTCCTGAGCGAGCGGTAGAGTTCGAATGCCCTTTCGGGGGGCTCGTTTCCGTGCACCACGGCTTTCACTGCCTGAATCATTGCCACCGGATCGTCGGACTGGAAGATGTTGCGGCCCATATCCACGCCGGCCGCCCCCTGCTGCACGGCCTGATGCGCCATGGTCAAGGCTTCGAATTCGGGGATCTTTTTGCCGCCCGCCATGACGATGGGCACCGGGCAGGAGGCGGTTATCGTCTCAAAGCCATTGTCCACGTAGTAGGTTTTCACGTACTGCGCGCCCAGCTCAGCGCAGATGCGGCAGGCGAGCCTGAAATACCGGGCGTCCCGGACCATGTCCTTGCCCACGGCGGTCACGGCCAGAGTGGGAATGCCGTAGCGTGTGCCGGCGTCCACCATCCTCGTCATATTGATGATGGATTGGCGTTCGCACTCGCCGCCGATGAAAACCTGCACGGCCAGGGCGCAGGCGTTGAGGCGAATGGCGTCCTCGATGTCCATCGCGATCTCCTCGTTGGACAGTTCCTTTAAAATGCTGGCGCCGCCGGACGCGCGCAGCACAATCGACTGCGAGAGGGAGGGGGGTATCACCGAGCGAAGAATTCCCCGGGTCAGCATCAGCGTGTCGGCATAAGGGGCGAGGGGAACGATGCCGAGGTCGATGCGTTCGAGTCCGGAGGTGGGGCCTTGAAAATAGCCGTGGTCGATGGCGAGCATCACGGTTCGACCGCTTTGGGGATTGAAGATGCGGGCCAGGCGATTCTTCATTCCCCATCCCAGGGAATTCGAGCCTTTCAGGAAAAAGCCCTCGGAAGATTGGGGGATGTGCAGGCCGAACTTCTCAGCCTCTTTTAAATCGTCGATATCGGGCATGGCGCATCTCCTTTCCGCTGCGTTTACGCCCTGGAGAGAAGCCGCTGCCAGTCTTCGTCCACCATGCTCTGAATCTGCTCCAGATCATGGTCGGTCAGATGGCGGAAACGTCCCTGAAGGCGGAAATATTCGCGGACCAGATACTCCCGCGGCTTGTAGTTGATCGTGTAGTTTTTGCCGTTCTCCACTTCGTAGAGCGGGAAGATGTTCGTCTGGACGGCCATCCGGGCGATCTTGACCGACATCTCGGACGGAATTCTCCAGCCTGTGGGACAACTCGCGTAGATGTGCAGAAAACGGGAGCCTTTTATCTCCCTCGCCTTTTGAACCTTGCGGATCAGATCGTCGGGAAAGGCGATGCTCGCCGTTGCGACATAGGGTATCCGGTGGGCGACGAGGGCCTCGACGATGTTCTTCTTGCGCATCTTTTTCCAGTCCTGACCGGGGGTGGTGGTGGTCCATGCCCCGTAGGGCGTCGAGGAACTTCGCTGGATGCCGGTGTTCATGTAGGCCTCGTTGTCGTAACAGACATAGAGGAAATCCTCATTGCGTTCCACGGCTCCGGAGAGGGCCTGAAAACCGATGTCGAATGTCCCGCCGTCGCCGGCCCAGGCAACAACCTTGGTTTCCGTGTCGCCCAGCATGTCGAGCGCGGCCCGGACGCCGCTTGCCGTGGAGGCGGCGGTTTCGAAGGCGCAGTGGATGATGGGAGTCTTCAGTGTCGATTGCGGATACGGCCCGGCGATAATCGACCAGCAGCAGGCGGGCAGCACCATTACCGTCTTTTCCCCCATTGCCTTCAGGAAGAAGCGCATTGCGATTGCGGCGCCGCAGCCGGGGCATCCGACGTGTCCGGAGAGCATTAACTCGCGCTCTACTAATTCAGCATCCATGGCCCTTCTCCTTTAGACCGATCCAGACTCCGTTTTCATCAGGAATGGCGGTCGCCTTTGTTTTTCGATAGATATCCTCAATCACGTCCGGGGTGACATCGCGTCCACCGATGCCGGCGATATACCCGTAGATCAGCGGCTTGGATGGGAGGTTGCAGAGCGCCGCCTTCAGTTCCTGGGCGAAAATTCCGCTGGCGCCGAACGAAAAGTTGCGGTCGATGACGGCGACCTTCTTCGCATTCTTGAGCGCCTGCCGGAGCAGGTCGGCAGGAAAGGGGCGAAACAGGCGAATCTTGAGGAGTCCCACCTTTTCGCCCCGCTCCCGGAGCTTCTGCAGGACGAGGCGAGTGGTGCTGGTGATCGTTGCGGAGGTGACAAAAACGATTTCCGCGTCGTCGCAACTTACCGCCTCGATCGGCTGGTAGCGGCGGCCGAAAAGGGAGGCAAATTCCTCCTCAATCTGCCGGACTTGCGGCAGGGCGTCCTCCATCGCGAGTGCTATGTCGTTGCGCAGTTCCATGTAATCGACCGGGGGGACAAGTCCGGCAAAGCTCCGCGGATCGGCAGTGGACATGCGGAAACGGGGCGAATAAGGAGGCAGAAAACGATAAGCGTCCTCCTCGCTGGGGATGTCAACCGGTTCGTAGGTATGGGAAAGATAGAACGCGTCGAGAACCACCATGACCGGCAGGTTGACGGCCTCGGCCAGCCGGTAGGCGATCAGCGTCGAATCGAGCACCTCCTGGCCGTCTTCGCAGTAGATCTGTATCCAGCCGGTGTCCCTCTGGGAGAGGCTGTCCGTCTGGTCGGCCCAGATATTCCAGCCCGGGGCGAGCGCCCGGTTCACCTCCGCCATGACGATCGGCAGACGGGCGCCGGAAGTCCAGTGCAGCAGCTCGTGCATATACGCAAGCCCCTGAGAGGAGGTCGCCGTGAAGGTGCGCACCCCCATGAGCTGTGCCCCGATCAGGGCGGCGAGGCAGGACTGCTCCCCCTCCATCCTCATGAAGCGGGCCTGCATGAGCCCTTTTTCACAGTAATCCGATATGGTTTCCACGATATGGGTCTGCGGCGTTATCGGATAGGCGGATACCACCTGCACTTGCGCCAGCCTTACCGCTTCCGCGACCGCCTGACTTCCCTCGAGGACCCTTCTCATGCGCATTCCTCCTTATCCAGGGACATCGCATTGCGCGGGCACTCCACAACGCAGATCCCGCACCCCTTGCAATAGTCGTAATTTATCCGTCTTGTGTACGCTTCCCTGATGACGGAGACGTCCGGGCAGAAGAGGCGGCAGTTGTCGCAGTTGTTGCAGAAGCCGCAGTTGAAGCAGCGCGCCGCCTCCTTCATCGCCAGTCCCGCGGAGATTTTCAGGTCAATTTCTGAAAACGATCGGCGGCGTTCCTCGATCAGCAGACGCGGCTGCTTGATCCGGGGCGCGAAGGAGAAGTATTCGGTGTTGATCTCCGAATAGCCGACAACGTGACTGCTCCTCAGTTTACGCTCCCCGTCGAGATAGATTTCCAGGGACTGGGCGCTGCCGTCGCCGACGGTGCAGCCCGCAAGATGTGAGGCGATTGCCGCGGCGCCCTCGCGAAAAAAGATGTCCAGGACGATGGCCGCCTGCTTGCCGGAGGCGATCGCGTGGGTTACGCTTTTGGTCGCATTGGCCAGATCGCCTGCGTAAAGAAGCGGTCGCTTTCCCGCGCCGAAAACGATGCGGGAGTGGCTGAGCGCAAGGGTATCAGGGCCTTCCGCCGGCGGCTCCATCCACGATTCCTGGGGTCCCGCCCCGATGGCGCGGATGATGTGCTGCACCTCTGCGCTTTCGGGGTTGTCGCCGTCGGGAACAACGCGGGCCCTGCCCGCCTCCTCGCCGGAAACGACCATCCGCTGCAGCGAAAGGAACAGTTTATTGCCTGTGCGTTTAATCTCCGCCGGGGCCACAAGCTCCCGGATGGTCACCCCTTCTTCGATGGCCATCCGGACCTCTTCGGCAAACGCGGGCATATCCTGCCGGCGCCTCCGATAGTAGATGACGGCTTTTCCTCCCAGGCGCACCACGCTTCTGGCGACATCGACCGCGGTATTGCCCCCGCCGATGACGGCGGTTGTCCCGTCGCAGGAAACGGTGGTTCCTGCCCGCAGGTCCCTGAGAAAATCAAGCCCTTCCACAACAGCGGCAGAGTCTTCTCCGGGGATGCCGATTTTCTGACCTTTGGCGTGACCGCAGGCGACAATAACGGCTTGATAGCGGTTGCCGGGATCAGTCAGGAAAGCTTCGTCAATCCGGCGGTTGGTGAATATCTCGACTCCGGCGGCTTGCAGGCGCTCGACATCCTGAAGCAGTGCGTCCTGGGGGAGACGGTACGCGGGGATTCCCCAGCGGAGCAATCCTCCCGCCTCGGCGGCCGCCTCGAGGACGTCGCACTTAAACCCCAGTCTGGTAAGAAACCACGCTGCGGCGAGCCCCGCAGGGCCTCCTCCGACAATCGCGATCCGTTCATTACGGGGGGGAGCGACAGGCGCGGGAGGATGAAAGTCGTAGCGGGCAGCGGTGTCGGCAAGAAACCGCTCCAGCGTATGCACGGCGATGGCCTCATCGTAATTGCCCCGATTGCAAATACCTTCGCATGGATGAAAGCAGACCCTGCCGCAAACGGCGGGGAAAGGGTTTTCCCGGAGAATTGTTTCCCAGGCTTCCTTGAAATCTCCCTGTGCGGTCAGCATCTCGATTTGCGGGATATCCTCGCCCGCGGGGCACGCAGCCGAACAGGGCGCTGTCTTGTTTTCGAAGTGCGGGCGCAGGAAGCGCCACGAGCCGGTCTTGTTTCCTTCAGTCGTTGCAAAGGAAAGGGGGATCAGCAGACTGTTTTTCATTTCGCTGTTCATAGGCATACCGTCCTGTAAGCTTCCTGGGCCGCACTGATGTTGGAGTCCGTGCGGATGGGCATATCCTCGCGAATCGCCTCGATTACCGACTCCAGCGGCGGCATTTCCAGCACGCGGGCCAGGGCGCCGAGCATCGCCGTATTGACAATCGGATGGGTGCGTGTGCCCAGCTTATGGTCCAGGGCGATGCGGTTCGCGTCGATGAAGGCAACGCGGAAATTTGCGAACCGCCGTTCAGCCTTTTCGTTTTTCGCATCGTTCAGCAACACCCAGCCGCCGGGCTTCAGCCCCTTGGCGACGTCGATATTCTGTAACAGGGTTGTGTCCTGCACGACGACGTGATCCGGCGTGGTGATGTTCGTCCGGAGATATATTTTTGTTTTGTCGAGGCGAACGTACGATTCTACCGGCGCTCCCCGCCGTTCGACGCCGAAAACGGGGAAGCTCTGCACCTCGTAGCCGGCCAGGAAAAACGCCTTAGCCATGACAATGGTGCCGACGACCGTCCCCTGGCCGCCCCGTCCATGAAAGCGGAGTTCAAGCATGAATTATCCTCCCTGAATCTAACTGCGGTTCCAGACAACGACCAGTGCCCGCGCCGGCTTTCCGTCGAGCGACCGGGAGGAATGGTTCTGCTCCTGCGTCATGTTGTCACCTCATTCTCCAATCAAATAATTAAGAGCTAATTGCAAAACTCGCAATTCTGTCATTCCCGCGACGCTTCTGGGCGGGAATCCAGATTGTAACTACCGGAAATTATGGATACCCGATAAGGGCACTCGGGTATGACAAAACGTTTTGCAATTACCTATTAAGGATGCAATTTTTTCGTTATCCGCCGCAAGGGCAGCTTGGGCATTTGCCGCGGAACGCTCCAGGCAGCGTCTACCTGTATCCGCTCCCTCCGTTTTTTGTCAAGCCCTTTTGAGCAGGTCCGGGAGGTTTTCCTTTGGCGAACATGAAGCGCCATTCTCCTGACCGGTATTCAAGGCGACAATCGGGAACGGGATCACAATCTTTTCTTCGGCGAAGCGGCGGTGTATTTTTTTAATGAATTCATGCGCTATCATGTATTGATCGGCAAATGTCCGCGCCCTCATGATAACGGAAAAATTGATGCTCGAGGCGGCAAACGTGTGATATCTGACGGAAGGTTCAAAATCGGGGACTCCTCCCGGCGTCTCTTTCATCACCTCTGCCGCCGTTTCGCGGGCGATCTTCTCCACCTGCTCGAGGTTGCTGTTGTAATGCACCCCTAACTGCACAATGACCGCCAGATCATTTTCAGGCAGATTATAATTGGTGACGATCATTTCCGCCAGCTTCGCGTTGGGGATGATGACGGAATTCCCTTTCAATGTCCCGACTTTGGTCGACCGCCAGCCTATGTCTTCGATATAACCGCTGTCCGCTGAATCGAGCTTAATGAAATCGCCCACCTTCAACTGTTTGGCCACAATGATGTTAAACCCCGCGAAAAAATTGGAGAGGGTGTTCTGGAGGGCGAGTGCGACCGCCAGACCGCCGACGCCGAGGGTGGTCAGGATCGGAACAATCGAGATGCCGAGCTGGTTCAGGATGATCAGCGCTGCGACGCTGTAGAAGGTTATGCGGATGATATTTTCGGTGAGACTTGTCACCGGCAGGCGCGAATCGATTTTTGCGGCCCGCGTCCGGATGTAGCCGCTGAGAATGTTTGCCGCAGCCATGGCGACGGCGATGATCGCGAGGATGGAGAGTCCTTTCTCGGCCCTATCGACAAGTTTTTTTGACAGCTCCGAAAATTCGAGGGCCAGGTAGGTTCCTATCATGACGCTCAGCAGAATAAACGGGGATTTGATCGCCGAGAAGATGATGTCTCCCGCCGGAGAGTCGTTCTTTTGCGCCCATCGGGAAAGCCTGCCGAGCACCTGCCGGCGGAGAAAATAGCCCATGCCCGTGGAAATCCCGACAATCGCGAGCATGATCAACAGATCAAGCGATTGTTCGATGTGTCCGGTAAAAAAAGTCTTCATGAGTAATTGTCCTTTCACGCTTCCCGGGGAGGCCGCGTCAGGCAAGCCATAGTTTTCATGTGATTATTTCCGTGGCTGCTTCAGCGGTCTTCAAAGTAGGTCTGCAGAAAGTTGTGATATTTTTTGGATGCGTAAACGGGGCCGTCGTAATCGACGATCAGTTTGCCTTCGAGGTGGTCGATTTCATGCTGGATAACGCGGGCCGCGAAGTCCATGTAGCGCTTGTTGAGCTTTTTCCCCGTTTCGTCGTCAAAGGCGCGGACCTTTATTTCCGGAAAGCGACTGACTTCGATATTGACTCCCGGGCAGGAAAGGCAGCCCTCTTCCAGCGCGACCAGTTCCCCTCTTGTCTGCGTGATCCTGGGGTTGACGAGTATTTCGGAATCCAGCCGGCGCTGCGCGCTCTCTTTTACGTCGAAGTTTCTGGTACGGACGGCGATGATCCGGAGGTTTATCCCTATCTGCGGAGCGGCCAGTCCCACCGAATCTTCGCGTGCAAGAAAGGTTTCCCAGAGCGCGCGGATTGCCTCGATGACTTCCGCGTTAAAGGGAAGCGGAGCCTCCAGAGAAGGCGCCCTCAAGATACGGGTGTCTTCCTCGATTATCTGTCCTTCGTCCCAGAGGGTCAAAACTCTCTGCACCGCCATTGCCTGCCTTTTCCGCTCGGGACCGCCGGCAACCATCAAGGGTTGTGGAGTCCGGAAGCCTGATTTTTGGTGAAGTCTATAACACCACGTCTGCGGCATTTCAAGAAAATTTCAAATTAGCTTCTTGCAGAATCGGCAAAGCTCTGTTAGTTTCCAGAAACCTTACCGCCGGTTATGAATGACCATTAATGCGGAAACGAGGAACGGCAGGACAGGCGCCTGCGGAAAAAAATTGCAAGGGAGCTGGAAATTGATAGATTCTATTATTGCAGCGCGGGCCCGCCGGGAATTTTCCCGGTCGCTGCGCTTTGAGGGGGGGCAGCGGCCCCATATCCCGCCGCCGGCTGATCGGCGGCCCCGGATGCTGTACATGCATATTCCTTTTTGCGAGCGGCTCTGTCCCTACTGCTCCTTTCACCGGATTGTCTTTCAGGAGGGGCTCTGCCGCGACTATTTCCAGGCGCTTCGCAAGGAGATTGTCAGTTATCGCGATATGGGTTATCAATTCGGGTCCATGTACGTGGGGGGAGGCACGCCGACAGTCCTGAACGACGAACTGGTCAGGACCATTGATTTTGCCAGAGAGACATTCGGGATTCGCGAGATATCGGTGGAAACCAATCCCAACCACCTGACTGATGAGCGCCTGACCGCGCTGCGGTCTGCCGGCGTTAACCGGCTTTCCGTCGGCATTCAGAGTTTTGACGATGGTCTCCTCAAAAGGATGGAGCGGCACGATTACGGAAGCAGCGCCCAGGTGCAGGAACGTCTCCGCAACACGCTGGGACGTTTCGAAACGCTCAATGCCGATATGATTTTCAATTTTCCGACGCAAACCGCCCGGATGCTGGATCGGGATCTGGACATCCTCCTCGCGCTGGGCGTGGATCAAACGACCTGGTACCCCCTGATGGTTTCTGCTTCGACGCGCAGGAAAGTCGAGGGCAGTCTGGGCATGGTGGATTACGGCCAGGAACGGCGGTTCTACCACCAGATTGCCGGACGGCTTGTCCCGACCTACCGTTTTTCGTCGGCCTGGTGTTTCTCGCGGGGGAAGGCGATGATCGACGAATATATCGTCGATTACGACGAATATGCCGGTCTCGGCAGCGGCGCCATCGGCTATCTGAACGGCGTTTCCTACGCCAACACCTTCGATATCGGGGAATATATCGAAAAGATGGCAAAGGGGGCGTCGCCGCTGCTGGTCTCCCGCGTCTTTTCTCAAAAAGACAGAATACGGTATGATTTTTTGATGAAGCTGTTTGGAACCAGGCTGAATCTGGCGGAGCTGCACAAGAAATACGGGCGTTCGTTTCATCTGCTCTGGCCGGATATCGCCGCATTTTTCCTGGCGGGAGGATTTTCCTGGAAAAACCCGGAGCTTCTCCTGACTAAGCGGGGAAGGTACTTCTGGGTTGTCCTGATGCGGGAATTCTTTATCTCCGTCAATAACTTCAGGGACTATTGCCGGGAACAGGTTAAAATGTGACGGTCGCTGCCAGTGGCAGGATTGCGAGGGATGAAAATGGATGAACGGAAACAGGAGTTGCTGCGCAATCTTCCGAAAATAGACGATTTGCTCTTGCGGATCGAAAAGCAGGAAGCGGCCGTGGGGGTTTCGCGGGAGATGCTCAGGGATGTCTGCCGGACGGTCGTTGAGGAACTGCGGGGGCGAATTATCCAGGGAGGGGACGAGTTGCGCCCGCTGCCGACCCCGGAGCAGGCGGCTGACCAGGCGCTGAAGGCGATTGCCGGGTATCGTCGCTTCCGGTTGCGCCGGGTGATCAACGCGACAGGGGTAATTCTGCACACGAATCTCGGCCGGGCGCCTCTCTGCCGGGAGGCGATGGAGCGGGTTATCGAGGTCGCCTCCGGCTACTCCAACCTTGAATACAATCTTGAGCAAGGGGAGCGGGGCATCCGCTATGACAATATCAAGGGGCTTTTGTGTGCTCTGT
>CAZKHU010000029.1:24437-28674 GCA_964552725.1 uncultured Syntrophus sp. | reverse complement strand
CTTCCTGCCGCTGCCACTTCCCGGATCAGCAAAGCGCATTACATACCTCAAACAACCGCTATACGCAAAATAAAAGTTCGAGGGGATTGCCCGCGAGACAGCTTTGCCGAAATGCCCTGGGTTGCAAGGAGGATTGTCCGCTTTGAATGCCGGTCGGCGATTACGCCGGCGGGCAGCGAAAAGAAGAACATGGGGATGCCGAATCCCAAACAATAGCGGAAATCATTGCAGTGCAGTCATGACATGCAGTCATGATGTTCTTGACAATAATCGTTCAGCCGGTTATATAAATAAAAAGCTTTTCCGGAGAATTAAAATGAAAAAAGCCGCCTCGTTTTTTAAGGTTCTTGCCGACGAATCCCGCTTGAAGATGCTCTGGCTCCTCCTGAACCACAGAGAGTTATGCGTCTGCGACTTCATGGAAGTGCTTGATGTTACCCAGTCCAAGGCATCCCGGCATCTGCGGGTTTTGTTTAATGCCGGCCTGGTAAATGACCGGCGGACGGGAACCTGGATCTACTACTCGCTTCAGCCCGTTCCGGACGATTTCGTGCGGCCGTTTCTTGAAAAGCTCAGGTCCGCCCTGGCAGAAAGGGAAGAAGCCGTTGAGCTTCTGAAAAAATTTGAAGGATGGCTTGACCGGAAAGACCGGGCCAGTTGCGATTGAGGAAAGTACAACAGTGTTCTGACCGGGAGGAGAACAAGGCATGAAAAAACGGGTTCTGTTTATCTGCACGAATAATTCCTGCCGCTCCCAAATGGCGGAGGGACTCGCCAATCACGAGTTGGGGGATAAAATCGAGGCCTATTCGGCGGGAATGGCAGCGACTTCCGTAAATCCGCGGGCGATTCAAAGCATGGCGGAAACCGGTATCGACATTTCCGGGCAACGCTCCAAAAACATGGACGAATTCACCGGCAAACACTTCGATTACGTCATTACACTCTGTGACGGCGCCAATGAACAATGCCCGCTGTTTTTCGGCGGCGTCAAAAAGATCCATATCGGATTTCGCGATCCGGCAGCGGTCCGGGGCAGTGAAGAGACAACGAGGGAGGCCTTCCGGACAGTGCGTGATGAAATCAAAAGCAGGCTTCGGGAGTTCTTCGCCAATGAGTTAGCCGCAGGAGGCAACCATGACAGTCTCAATCAGTAACAGGCTTTCTTTTCTCGATCGTTATCTGACCATCTGGATATTTGCCGCCATGGCGCTTGGGGTCGGCGTCGGCTGGCTTGTCCCCGGGGTTAAGGATTTCGTCAATCTGTTCACCGTCGGGACGACGAACCTGCCTATTGCCGTGGGGCTGATGCTGATGATGTATCCGCCCTTCGCCAAAGTCAGGTACGAGGAGATGGGGGACGTTTTCCGCAACAAAAGGATTTTGGCGCTCTCTCTGGCGCAGAACTGGGTCGCAGGCCCGATCCTCATGTTCATCCTCGCCATTTTGTTTCTGCACAACTATCCCGAGTACATGGTTGGGCTGATCATGATCGGGCTTGCGCGCTGCATCGCAATGGTCATCGTTTGGAACGAGCTGGCCAGGGGGGATACGGAATACGCCGCCGGCCTGGTCGCCTTTAACAGTGTTTTCCAGGTTATTTTTTTCAGTGTCTACGCCTGGTTCTTTATCACCGTTCTGCCGCCGCTCTTCGGACTCAAAGGGGCTGTGGTCGATATCACCATCGGCCAGATCGCCGAGAGCGTCTTCATCTATCTCGGCATTCCCTTCATCGCCGGTGCGCTTACCCGCCTTGTCGGCGTCAGGATCATGGGACGGGAGCGCTACCATGCCGTGGTGGTTCCTGTGATCAGCCCCCTGACCCTGATTGCCCTGCTCTTCACCATAGTCGTCATGTTCAGCCTGAAGGGCGACCTCATCGTGCAGATTCCGCTGGACGTGGTGCGGATCGCCATTCCTCTGTTGCTCTACTTCGTGGTGATGTTTCTCGTGTCTTTCTGGATGGGGAGAAGAGTCGGCGCCGACTACGGCAAGACAACCACACTGGCCTTCACCGCCGCCAGCAATAACTTTGAACTCGCCATTGCCGTGGCGGTAGCCGTCTTCGGCATCGACTCCGGGGTGGCCTTCGCCGCCGTGATCGGCCCCCTCGTCGAAGTGCCGGTGATGATCGGTCTCGTCAACGTTGCCTTCTGGCTCCAGCGGAGACGGCCATTTTAGTCGCGATTTAATTGAAAGGAGAGGTAATATGCCGCCGTTTGAAGTAATCGGGTGAAGCACCTGAGGCGATTGCGAACAGCCGACAGTTAGTCGGCGCATGCTGAAGTTTCCTGATGATACGCAGGTCAAGGTTACTGGTTTGAACGAGATAATGGCGGAGCTTTATTCTTCGGGCAATCAGGCAAACAATGAGACGGCCGAAGAGATCATCGACAGGCTGGAAGCCGCAAAGAACTATATTCCTTCATCGGACCGAGTCCGTAAAGAATACCGGCATGTCCTGCTGAAGGAGTATGGAGAATATGTGAAGGGCAGAGAAAACAATCCGCAACAGGCCTGCTGATATTTTATTCCCCTTCCTGAATCCGGGCATTAAAAATAATGCTGCTTACTCCATGCGGCGGCGGAGCTCTTTTGCCAGCGTGTCGATAAATTGATCGGTTGTTTCCCACTTTTGGCCGCTGCCTGCAAGAAGCGCCAGATCCTTGGTCATATGGCCGCCTTCGACCGCTCCCACGCAGACGCTCTCCAGTGTGTTGGCGAATTCTACCACTTCGGGCGAGCCATCGAGTTCTCCGCGGCGGATAAGACCGCGAGTCCAGGCGAAGATCGAGGCGATCGGGTTGGTGGATGTTTCCTTCCCGGCCTGATAGTCGCGAAAGTGGCGGGTAACCGTTCCGTGCGAGGCCTCCGCCTCGAACGTCCGTCCGTCCGGGCTCATCAGGACGGAGGTCATCAGTCCCAGCGAACCGTAACCCTGGGCGACAAGATCGGACATCACGTCGCCGTCGTAGTTCTTGCAGGCCCAGAGATAGCCGCCGCTCCATTTCAGCATCGATGCCCCCATGTCATCGATCAGGCGGTGTTCGTAGGTAATCCCGAGTTCCTTGAATTTATTTGCGAACTCCATGTCGAATATCTCCTGGAAGATGCTTTTGAAGCGGCCGTCGTAGATTTTGAGGATGGTGTTTTTGGTTGACAGATAGACCGGATATTTGCGGGCCAGGCCGTAGTTAAGGCAGGCGCGGGCGAAACCGGTTATCGACTCATCGGTGTTGTAAGCCGCCATCGCTATGCCGTCACCCGTCGATTTGAAAACCTCTTTCGCGATGGCCGGACTTCCGTCTTCCGGTACAAAGACAAGACGCAGCGACCCCTTGCCCTTGAACTGGAATTCGCCTGCCTTGTACTGGTCGCCGAAGGCGTGGCGGGCGACGATGATCGGCTTGTCCCAGTGGGGCACCAGGCGGGGGACGTTTCTGCAGATGATCGGTTCGCGGAAGATGGTTCCGTCGAGGATGTTCCGGATTGTGCCGTTCGGGGAGCGCAGCAGCGCGGGCGATCCGAATTCCTTCATCCGCGCCCCGTCGTGGGTAATCGTTGCGCATTTGACCGCAACCCCGTATTGCAGGGTCGCTTCGGCGGCGTCAACTGTTACCTGATCGCCGGTTGCGTCGCGGTTCCGGATGCCGAGATCATAGTATTTAAGGTCGATGTCGAGCCAGGGATAAATGAGTTTTTCCTTGATTTCTGCCCAGATGACCCTGGTCATCTCATCCCCGTCCATCTCCACTATCGGATTGACCACCTTTATTTTTGCCATTCCTTCCACCTCTGTTCATGATCTTTAGCCGCCTGGTCTGTCGCTGCCGGGTTGGCGCATTGAAACCATTTTATCCGGGCGGCTCTTTTTTCCGCCGTTCCTATAACCGATTGCCGTAAGGTTTTCCACTCTTTTTCCCGCCGCCGCAGTTTCGCAGAACGAAAAACTTTTTCTTGCGATGCCGCAGGAGTTTACGTAGAGTGGCCCTTGCTGAAGGAGAATATTTCCATATTGATATGCCGCGTCGATGCCTGTTGCGGCAGAATGAGAAAGGCGTTGATTTTGTCGGCATGACAGTGCGCTTTGCGTCAGTGTTGCGGAAAGTGTCGGGGAGGCATTATGGAGTTCGGGATCGAAGGCAGAAGGGCCATTATCGGCGGGGCGAGCGCGGGGCTGGGCAAGGCGCCGATCCCCATCCTGGGACTTTCCAACGGGGCGCGTTCCGGCCTCACC
>CAZKHU010000029.1:0-24337 GCA_964552725.1 uncultured Syntrophus sp. | reverse complement strand
CAAGGCGCCGATCCCCATCCTGGGACTTTCCAACGGGGCGCGTTCCGGCCTCACCGGTTTCGTTGCCGGACTTGCCCGCGAGACAATCATCCACAACGTAACGATCAACAACCTGCTGCCCGGCGATTTTGAAACCGACCGGCAGCGATCCTACACGCAGGCGCTGGCGGAGGCGCAGGGGCGATCTTGCGAAGAGATGCGCAAGCTTCGGGTTTCCGGGAATCCGGCAGGCAGGTTCGGCAGGCCCGATGAATTTGGCGATTACTGCGTCTTTTTATGCAGTGTTCATGCGGGATTTATTACCGGGCAGAACCTGCTGATTGACGGCGGCAAGTATCCCGGGACATTTTGAGGGCGCGTGAAAATAGCCATGGGGGAAGTATGAAGATATGCAGCGTTGCCCAGATGCGGGCGATGGACAGGAAAGCCGGCGAGAGTTTCGGAATCCCCGAGCAGATTTTGATGGAGAACGCCGGTCAGGCGGCCTTTGCTGTGCTTTCCCGGGAGTGGGGGGTCAAGGGGAGGCGGTATGCCGTTTTCTGCGGCGCCGGCAATAACGGCGGCGACGGCTTGGTAGTTGCCCGCCATATTCTCTCGGGCGGCGGGACGCCGCATGTCTTTTTTGTCGGGGACCCGGAACGTCTGCAGGGGGCGGCGAAGACCAATTATGACATCGTCTCGAAGCTGCCGATCGTTATTGTCCGGGTGGAGGATGCAGCGTCAATAGCGGCGGCCGTTCCCGGGATGGACGGCATTGTCGATGCGCTCTTCGGTACCGGCCTTGCCCGCGAGGTGGAAGGCGTTTACCGGGAAGTTATAGAACTGATCAACAAGAGCGGCAAGCCGGTTCTCAGCCTTGACATTCCCTCCGGCGTCAGCGGCGATACGGGGGCTGTTCTCGGCACGGCAGTCCGCGCCAGTCATACGGTGACATTTGGTCTGCCAAAAACAGGAAACATCCTCTATCCCGGTTTCGAATGCTGCGGAAGGCTCAGTGTAACGCATATCTCGTTTCCCCCCTCCCTGTACGAGGATGAAGCGATCATGGTGGAAACGAACGGCGATCTGCCCCTTCCCGAAAGGGTGGCCACCGCCCACAAGGGGTCTCTCGGGGATGTGCTGTTTGTCGCCGGGGCTGCCGGCTATTACGGGGCGCCCTATTTCAGCGCGATGTCATTTCTGAAGGCCGGGGGAGGATACGCCCGCCTTGCCACTCCCCGGTCGATAGCGCCGTTCATCGCCATGCACGGAAGCGAGATCGTGTTTGTTCCGCAGGCAGAAACAGATACGGGCAGCATTTCTTCTGAGAACCTGGAGTCCCTGCTTGCGCTGGCCGCAAAGGTTGATATGGTCGTAATCGGTCCCGGCCTTTCTGCCGCCGAAGAAACCATGCGTCTTGTTCGGAGCCTGATCGCTTCAATAGAAAAACCGGTTCTGCTTGACGGCGACGGGATAACGGCCGTCTCCGGCCTTTCGAAGCTTATCCGGGAACGGCCGGCGCCGACGGTTTTGACCCCTCATGCGGGGGAGATGTCGCGACTCACCGGAAAACCGGTTCCGGAAATAGAGAAGAACAGGATTCCGATTCTGCAGGAGACCTGCCTGGATATGCACGCATATATTGTACTGAAGGGCGCCCACTCTTTGATTGGCGCGCCGGATGGCCGCGTTTTTGTCAATCTGAACGGCAATCCGGGGATGGCGACGGCCGGCGTCGGCGATGTGCTGACCGGGAGCATCGCCGCGATGTTCGGCCAGGGTCTCCCGTTTGCGGAGGCAGTGCGCAAGGGTGTGTTTCTTCACGGGCTTTCCGGTGATCTTGCCGCTGCCGACAAGGGGCAGGACGGGTTGACCGCCCGGGATGTTTTGGACTATCTGCCTGAGGCTCTCAAACAGGACCGGTCAAAAGATCGCAACCCGGAGCAGGACATTGAAAATTAAATGCGGTTGGCCACCTGGGAAAGGGGAGAACTCATGAACCGTGCCTGGGCATCGACCACCCGTTGCAGGTGCAGCGTTGCCTCCCGCTGATCCACGCCGATCTGAAAGACAAAGGGTCCGAAGCGGGAGGTCTCAATCCGTGCGACCACCGGATCGGATACTGTTTTGTCCGTTAGAATGTCCATTAAAATGTCCTGCCTTTATATTAAGTATTTGCATATTAATACAGCAGATTTTAAATTAATCAAGAGATATTTTTCCTTAAATATGTCCGCAATCATGATCACAGACAAATCGTCTTCGGCAGGGTAAAAAAGCAGCCCTCAAAGAACCGCTCCATCTTCAGCATAATCATAAAGGCCAAGAGCAGCAGTGGCATAACATGGCTGGAGCATAGGAATGCGCCGGCGTGAACCTTGCCCACCCTCGTACATAAGATTATTTGATTTATGGACTATTTAACACCGATTTATTGTTGCAATAAGCACGCAAAGTTGTATTATTCGGCTCGAATTGCTTGGCAGATCCGCCAATTTTTCTGAAAAGATGTTAGACTGTTCGCCTTATTCTCGCTAACTTTCAGGGAAAACCTTATAAAATGAAAAATTTTGCCAAGAGCATTCTCAATTATTTTGCCGCCTTTAATGAAACAAGGTTCCGTTTCGGCAGCAAGCTCTCCTATGAATGGTCCAACGACGCTTTCACCCTTGATTTTTCCGTCTTCCCCGATTTTCAGAAGAAACTCTTAGAGACTGTCGTCCAAGGAAAATCTTTTCATTTTGAGGTCCGCAAGGGCAATTACATTGTCCGTTTGGATTCCGACGCATTCAAGACCGCCCTGCTTTCCCGTCTCGAAACAGAATTAAACGCCTCATTTCTTGATTCAACGATCGAGCAGTGCCGCGTACAACTCCGCGAAGCGGATCCCGAACGGGATCCCGCCGAAACCGAAGCCCGGGCAATTGCAGAGGGGCTCCGTGAGTACAACCTGACGTTTCGCAAGAAGGCGCTGGAGTCGCTAACGGCCTTTCAGGATGAGAAGATCAAGACGCTGCAGAGCGAATACGCTATCCTGCATGTGCCATTCTCCTCCTTTAATCCGCAGCGCGAGGTGCAACGGCTTTTCGATGAGCTACAAAAAAAAGCAATCCCTTCTTCCGCGTCTGCCGATTATATCGCCGCCGCAACGGCGTTCATTGACAGTCAGACCTTTGATTTGGTCATCTTTGATCTCCATGCCCTGCTCCGTCGCTATCTTCAATTTATAACCTCGCAATCGCTGTACATCTTTTTTGACGAGATTGCCGGCGACAGCCGGAAATATCCTCTATTCACCGTCGAAGTAAGTGTCCGGGACCAGGATCAGAACATCGTGGTTGAAGCCTTGCGCAACGCAGTCATGCTGAACACGCCCGCCATCAACAGCTTTGAGTTTGACACCGTCCTGACGACACCGAGGGCGGCGAAACTGGAGACAGCCGCCGGGGAGTTGTCGGTGATCGAAAAGTTCCTTCAGGCCAAGTTCAACGTGCCGGAGAATTTCCTCCTTGAATCCCCCTTCCGTCCGCTGATCCGGGAAGGGTTGCCCCAGGTCTCCTATCGTCTGGGACTCCAGGCGGTGAAGGATGAGGACAGGCGAATCCTCGATTATTCGGAACTGATCACCGGGTTGGACGACGGCGCTGGCCAGAAGTTCATTGGGCTTGTGGAACGATATGTGGACGGCAAGGTTCAAAGCACCGCCGATGAGGTGCAGAAATCTTATTCGGAATCGTTCCCGCGCAAATCAGCAGAGCGGCTGGCATCATCGGTTTTGTCCATCCCGATGAACCTCAACGAGGCGCAAAAGAAGATCTTGACGGCGGTTCAAAACCCGAAGAACGAGATCATCGTGGTCGATGGGCCGCCGGGCACCGGCAAATCCTACACCATCGCGGCGCTCGTCTATCTTGCCAATCAGCAGAACAAATCCGTGGTCATTACCTCCCACAAGAAGCAGGCATTGGATGTCATCGATCACATGCTCACCGATCGGTTCAAGAAACTGCATCCCCGCGCCAAGCCTGCCGTCATGCGTCTTGAGAAACCGGGGACACCTGCGACGCTCAACAGCACGGAAAACACCCTCGCAAGTCAAGTGATCAACGGCGCGAGAAACCGCGCCTACGACGTCAACCGGGAGGCCGTTGCCGCCGATCGCGCCCACCTCTTCGAACAGATCGCCAGGGACAATAAGGACTTTTGGCAGCATACAGGACAATATAAAGACCTCGTCCAGAAGGCCTTTGCCTTGGCTCAGGTGGAAGAAGCCCTCTTCGGCGTCGGCCACTCAGTAGATCCGATCCGACTGCCTGCCGGCACGGTGTTGGCCGTCGAACCTATCCGGAAACTCGCCGGATGTTTCCAAGCCAATCCCCTTGCGATTACCCTGGGTGCTTTTTCGACGCTGTACGCCAGGCGCAAGGAATTGCCGGAGGTGCTGGAGAAGTGCGATCGCCTCAACAAACTGAGCTCCACAATCCCGGCAGACACGATAGCCAGAGTGGTCGCAGTACCGGAAGAACTCGATGCCGTTGCAAAAATCATCGAGAATCTGGCCACCTGCCTGGATAAGGCGCACCCCATAGGCGAAGTAGCCCTGGATAAGGTATCGCTCAAACCACCCCATGACTTCGGAGAAGCGACTTACCAAATCCTGGTCGCCTTACAAGATACCGTGGCGCGGTTAGCGGAGTTAGAAGAGCGGATGCTGGGGCTTGGCCAACTGACTCACCGGAAAGGGATCAAAACACTCCAGCAGGACATTGAACGACTCCATCCCGAGGCGCTCAAGGCGATCGATCAGGAGGGCCGCAAAGCCCTCCAGGAAAAACTCCGGGCCACGATCGCCTATGTGGACAATATGGCCACTGCCTGCCACGGATTAACCCGGGATTACATCCTACACGGCCATCGCCGTTGCAGCCCCGAGACGCTGGCGCAACAGTTGGCACATCTGGAGAGTCTCGAATTCAAACCCGTAACGGATCTCATCGGCGATCTTCTGGGCATGCCTTTCTCAAAGGCAAACCTCAATCAGATCCAAACGACCATTGATCAGCTCAAGCTTCTAAGAGAATCCCTCGCACTCCGCAAGGAGATTGCGTTTTTTGCCGACCTCGTCAACTCAGGTTCGCACGACCTAGCGGGGATCTACTCGCTCCTGAAAAAAGCGCAGGAGATTGCGGACCAGATCGAACAGACGGATATCGACGCACTGACCCTCCTCTTCCGCCACTACGGGCCAGTCCTGGAGAAATTGGGCGTCAACCAAAACCAGCTTGCCACCTTTGGGCAATTGCACAATCCTCCGGCGCGCGCTGAACATTTCTTCAAATATCTCCAACTTCATTCGGAGCTTTCGACCGCGGTCCCAGTCGCCCCTCCGACCCGCGGGTTGCTCGACGATTATTTCGGCAAGACGCAAAAGCTGATCGAAAATGCCGCCGACCTCCGGTTCAGCGGCCTCGTCAACCATTCCGGGCATGTCCAGCAGATCCTCACCACCATCGCCGCCGGGCGCCGC
The DNA here is from genome assembly GCA_964552725.1 of uncultured Syntrophus sp. Lineage (GTDB taxonomy): Bacteria > Desulfobacterota > Syntrophia > Syntrophales > UBA5619 > DYTH01. The sequence goes on along the minus strand of CAZKHU010000029.1, from coordinate 18,831 downwards.
ATCTCACTGGAACAGGCCCAGGTGCTCTTGTCCCATCTGACCTGCATCATCTCCGAGCCCGGACTGATCGCGCAGTATTTCCCCATGAAGGATGACATGATCGATCTGCTCATCATCGACGAGGCCTCCCAGGTGTCGATCGCCGAGTCCATCTCCCTCATGCTCCGGGCCAAGCAGACCATCGTTTTCGGGGACGAACTCCAGTATGGCGCGGTGGGCGCCGTCAATGTATCGGAGCGCTACGCGGTGCACTACTTCAAGGATATCCTCCGCGACTACGCCATCGACCGTAATCAGGCCATCTCCGAAGAGGAAAAGGAGCGGCTCGCCCGGGAAGCCTCCCGGGAACTGCCGGAGGACGAGCAGGAGGCCTCCCGGTTCATTCCGATCACGCCCGGCACCAAGGAGTGGCTCAAGACCTTCAGCATCCGGACCTCAACGCTCGCCTTTGCCAGGGCGCTCCAGAACTATTCCGAGTCTCTCAATGTCCACTTCCGGAGCTTTCCGGAAATCATCAGCTATTCCAATGAATACTTTTACAAGGAAAGCCAGATCGAACTGGCGCCTACCCGGATCAGGACCAAGCCCATCAAAGAGGTCCTGCGCTTCCTGAAGGTGGAAACCCAGGGAAACTCGGGCCGCAGAGTCAACCTCGACGAAATCGAGGCGATCAAGAACGACATCGAAAGCCTCATCGGCCAAGGCTACAAGGGCGCCATCGGCGTGATCTGCTCCTTCCAGGATCAGAAGGACCGCATGGAGGAGATTTTCCGGAAGGAGATGAAGATCCAGCCCGACCTGGTGCGCAATCATCGCTTTACGGTTTGGTTCGTGGGCGATGTGCAGGGTGAAGAACGGGACCTGATCTACTATTCCTTTGTCGAGGACAAAAAGCTTAACAACGGCAGCCTCCGGGACATCTATCCCGTCATCAACGGGACAGCGGACAACATACGCAACCTCAAGATGCAGCGGCTAAACGTTGGATTCAGCCGCGCCAGGGACACGATGGTCTTTGTCCACAGCATGCCGCTGACCGATTACAGTGATACCCGCCTGGGCAATGCGCTGCTGCATTACGACAAGATGCTGAACGCGGCCCACGACCACTACGTTGAAGATGAAAGCGTCTTCGAATCACCGGCGGAAAAGAATCTTTACCAGCAGATACTGCAAACCAACTTCTTTCAGGCCCATCGGGATACCCTGCGCCTGATCGCCCAGTTTGAAATCGGCAAGTACATCCGGGAGGAGTACCATCGCTACATCCCGAACTATCGCGTCGATTTCCTTCTGACCCAATCGCAGGGCGGCAGGGAGAAATCGCTGGTCCTCGAATACGACGGCGTCGAGTACCATACCCGCAACCCGGAAATCGTGACGCGCCACAATTTCGACCAGGAATATCTCGAATACGATATCGAGCGGCAACTGGAACTGGAGAGCTACGGCTATTCATTCCTTCGAATCAACAAGTTTTCGCTCATTCCGGATGAACCCGGAAAGACTCAGGCAGACGTATTAAATGATCTATTGGAAAAGAAGTTTGAGTAACGCCGGACTGCCATACTGAAAAGCCCGTATCGGGCAAAAAAGGGAGCATAGCATGGATCCAATAATTCCTATGGAACGGATTGCCAGTAGAATTTATCTCATTCGCGGCATTAAGATTATGATGGATAGAGATTTAGCCGAACTTTACCAGGTGGAAACAAAGGCGTTAAAACAGGCGGTAAGGAGAAATATCGACCGATTTCCAAATGATTTCATGTTTGAACTTACCCGCGAAGAGTTTCAAAATTGGAGGTCACAATTTGTGACCTCCAAAAGTGATCGAATGGGCTTGCGATATGAACCGATGGTTTTTACCGAACAAGGTGTGGCCATGCTCTCAAGCGTTCTCAACAGCAAGAGGGCAATCCAGGTCAACATTCAAATCATGAGGGCATTTACCCAGCTTCGGCAAATGTTGTCAACCCACGAGGATATCAGGCGAAAAATCGAAGCCATGGAAAAAAAGTATGATAAAAATTTCAGGATCGTATTTGAGGCAATCGAACAACTTTTGGAAACAGAAGCAAAACCCAGAAAAAAAATAGGCTTTATGGTAGAGGAAAAACAGGCCGCTTACGGTGAAAAAACAAAGAAACGCTAAATTTCTCCCAACCTTCCTTTGTCGAAGGCAGGGACGATTCCTCTCTTTGACAAAAAGGGGGTAAGGGGAGATTTTTCAATGGATATCCATAACGCCTTGAGAACCTTGTAAATTGCCATCTCAAATACTAAAAGCCCAATTTTAGGAAAGAGGAATCCCTGTATGACCGAAATCAAGCTGAACGAAGAAGACCTGCTCGCCTTGCAGCGGTGTCTTAACGAGGGCATGGAGCCGCCCCCGGAAATGGCGAAGAAGCTCTTCCCGAGTCTTTATACGACCTTTGATTTCAAGACCTTGAAGGACTCGAAGATCCCCACCATCGAATATGCGGGCAAGCGGTCCGAAGCGGCCATCCTGAACGAGGCCTCGGCCTTTGGCGGCGGTTCCCCCCTGCAACTGGAACGATATTTCGAGGGCGGCAAGATCAGCAAAAGGATGAGCCAGGTCGAATTGTTCGCGGAAAGCAAGGCCGGGGATGACAACAACTGGCGCAATCTCATTGTTCAGGGCGACAACCTTCAGTTTCTCAAGACCTGCTACCTCAACCAGGACCCGGTCATCAAGGACAAGGTGAAGGGGAAGGTAAAGCTGATCTATATCGATCCGCCGTTTGCAACGAAGGGTGATTTTGAAGGAGACTCGGGAGAAGATAATTACACGGACAAAGTAGACCGGGCTGAATTTATTGAAGGTCTACGAGAACGCCTTATATATCTTCGGGAACTACTTGAAGATGACGGCAGTATTTATGTGCATTGCGACTGGCACATGGGGCATATCATTAAGCTAATACTCGATGAAGTTTTCAGTGCTGGTTTATTTCACAATCATGTTACTTGGAAACGAAGCACTCCTCGCGGTAACTCATATAGACGATATCCAGAGCTGACAGACTATATCCTATTTTATACAAAATCGGCTGAATATCCTTGGAATGACCAATATGGAGAATACCGGCCTGAGTACATCGAAAAGTACTACACATATGTCGATGAAGTGACTGGGCGAACGTTTCAGCCAACAAGCCTTCTTGGCCATGCAGGGGTAAATCCTGTCTACGAGTGGAGGGGCATAAAGAAGCCTTGGCGCTACCCCATTCATAGGTTAGATGAGCTTGAAGAAAAAAAACTGCTTTATTGGCCTAAAGACAATGGTGTGCCAAGATTAAAACGCTTTTTAGATGAGCAGAAAGGCGTTCCTATCCAATCCCTATGGGAAGATATACCTCCTGTTAATTCTCAAGCGTCTGAAGATACAAAATATGCCACACAAAAGCCCGAGGCCCTTCTCGAACGCATCATCATTGCCAGTAGTAATCCCGGTGACCTGGTCATGGACGTCTTTGCCGGTTCCGGAACAACCGCCGCTGTTGCCGAAAAACTGGGACGCCGCTGGATAGTCTGCGATTTCGGCAAGCATGCCGTCTACACCATGCAAAAGCGGATGTGCCTGATCGAGGAATCGCTGAAGCTGGGCAATCAGGGCAAAAAAAAGGAGAAATACGGCGCGGCCCCCAAACCCTTCTGCGTCGTTTCCGTCGGCGCCTTTGATTTTCAGAAGATCATGTACCTTCGCAAAAACCGCGACGCTTACATCAGCTTTGTCATGGGCATCTTCGGCCTGACCGAGCGCGACGATACCTTGGCGGCAAAATACCGGATCAACCATGTCTGTGCCCTGAAGGAGGGGAATCCGGTCGAAATCTATCCGGTCTGGGATGATGAATTCCTCAGGAATGTGCGCATCGACGAGGATTACCTGCAAGGCATCCTGACCCAGAGCGGCGGCCGTCTCAAAGGCGATTACTATATCATCGCCCCGGAAACCTGTGTCCGTGTGGGGGAGACACAGATGAAGAATACACAGGGCGAGCGCGTCACCTTCAAGCCGCTGACCTTCCCCTACAAGGTTCTGGAGGAAGTGGCCCGCAACTTCGCCATTGAGGAGCAGCCCAGCTCGTCGGACAACATTAACAAGCTTATTTCCTCCGTGGGCTTCTATTTCAACGAATCGGTAGAGGTGGAGATCAAAAAGACGACCAACGGCTTCAAGATCCACCGCTTTACGACCAGCATCCTGGATCGTGACGAGAAACGCTACGAGGAGCTGGAAGGTCTGGCCATGCTGCTCATCGATTCGAATTACGATGAGGAAAAGGGTTTTACCGTGGATACGGTCGTCTATCAGAGGGACATCAAGGACAAGGAGGTTCCTGTCAGCGGACTCACGGACAAAGCGGCCGTCATCGCCATCGACAAACACGGAAACGAAAGCGGCGTCATTCAAATACGATAGGATGGTATAATGCCCAATAAACTTTCTCTCTCTGAGCACACCCTCGACATCAACCTGCGTAAATGCGACGTGATCCGTTTCGACTTCTCAGAGGTGGAAGAGTACGTTCGGGCATTGACCGGCGACCGGGATTACCAGTATGACGCCATTAAGCAGATCCTCGTCTACCTCTGGGGCGGCGCCTACAAAAGTGTGACGGACCTGGCCCGGGAAAACTACCGAAAGAAGTCCGCCATCCAGCAGCGATTCCACAGCGAGGAGCATTTTCTGCGCCTGCTGCCCCTGCCCGATCGCCTTTCCGGGGTCTGTCACCTGGCCACGGGCACAGGCAAGTCCTATGTGATGTTTGCCGTCGCCTATCTTTCGATCCTGCTGGGCAAGGTCCGCAGGGTTTTGATTCTCGGCCCCTCCTCGACGGTGATCGAAGCGGGGTTGAGGGAAAAGTTCCAGAAATACCTCTATGGCGAGAAGAGCGCCGAGCTCAAGCCCTACCTGCCCGAGCGGCTCCGCCACAAGGTGATCCGGCTGCTCACGTGCAATGATGTCATCGAGGATGATTCCATCGTCATTGAGAACATCAACGCCATCTATACCAAAGACCGCAATTCGATAGGCGATACCCTCTTCAACCATGATGGGGAGGTTCTGGTCCTCAGCGACGAGGTCCACCATGCCTACTCTCATCTGGACTTTTCCGGCGAGGCCGTGGGCTATGACTTCACGGAGGGGAGCGAAGGCCGGGGAGACGACCTGACGGAACGGCTGTGGATGAAATACATCCGGGAAGAGCCGCTCATTAAGCGGCACATCGGCTTTACCGGCACGCCCTACAACGACAATGACTATTTCCCCGATGTGATCTGCAACTACTCCATCAAGGACGCCGAGAAGATCATCAAGCGGATCAACCCTATCCTCAAGACGGAAACGGATGAGGGCGACAATGACTTGACCCGAACGCAGCGATTCGAACAGATCATCGACACCCATGCCGACAACAAAAAGAAGTTCAGTTATCCAGGCAAGGGCGGCAAACCCAAGGTAAAACCGATTACCATCTTTATCAATCCCACCCAGGCTGCTGCCCAGCGCAATACCGACGAATTTGTCAAGGTTCTGGCCGAGGTTCTGAAAAAGAGGGATCCGGCTTGCGGTGAGTTGCCCAGATCGGCGTTGGAGCAAGTGGCGCGGGAGAAGGTCCTTTGCGTGATCAGCAAACTGGGCGAGGCGGAGTACCGGCAGAAGCTGGGGCAGGTGGAACAGGTGGACCCGGCCAAGGTCGGCGGCAAGGTGGAGTTTATCTTTGCCGTGAACAAACTTTCCGAAGGCTGGGATGTGGATAACGTCTTTCAGATCGTGCCTGCCGAGGAAAAGGTCTTCAACTCGAAACTACTGATCTCACAGGTCCTGGGACGGGGACTGCGCCTGCCCCGCAAGATCACTGTCGACGAGCTGCGGCATACCTACCCGGTGGTGACCATCACCAACCACGACCGCTTTGCCAAGCACATCACGGAACTGCTTGATGAGGTGACGGAGTGCGAGCTTCGCCTCGCCTCTCAGGCGATGACGGACCCCAACCAGAAGCGCTTTGACCATCACTTTTCCCTCTTCAATCTGAAATATCTACCAGCCATACGGGTCGTGGCGAGAACACCGGAGGAAACGGAAGGCGCTATGGTCCGCCGGGAACTCATTCTCACGCCGTCCGGCGACCGGCTCAATGTGCGGGTGACCTATCTGAAAGGAACAAAGCGTTTCAAGCTCTCGAAAGATTTCTTCACCGTGGACCAGGTAGTGCTGGACGTGGAACGTCGCTTCAAAAATACCGTCTTCGAGAGCAGCCGCTTCGACTTCGGCGACGGCATTGTGCTGGATCAGGTGCCGGGACGGACAGAGATTGAGAAGATCATCACGGCGGCCATGGCCAAGTCGGAAATCGAAGGGGAGCGACTCTCCCTGGAGAACCGCCAGCAGATCGATCTTTTCTTCAATCAGTTCCTTCCTAAAGGGAAGAAGAAGGTGGTCCGGGAACACATTGAAGGCGAGCTCGAAGGCGTCAGCACCACGCAGATGCAGCAATCCAGCGTCCGGGCAGGCAGTTTGGACCGCGACGCCACCGTCTTTGTCTCCGAGGATTATGAAAATGAGCTGGGGGAACAGAATCTCTTCATCCTCAAGGAACTACTGAGCGGCGGGAAGCAACGCAAGCTTGAGCAGGGGTGGTTGCCGATAGCCGGACTCAATTCGGACTATATCAGGCAATTGACGGCCTTTAAAAACCTCTATGCGGCCAATCCCTCCCTCTTTCGGACGCCTCAGGACCTGGTCATCCTGAGCCATCAACCGGAGCAGCAATTTGTCTTTCAACTGATCGAGCACTCGAAACAGGTCACCGCCTGGATCAAATCGCCGGACCGGGATTTCTACAGCCTCGATTATGAATACTGGAAGGGCGGCCGGGACCGCGTGCGAAGGTCTTTCAACCCGGACTTCTTTATCCGGATCAAAATCCGCGACTGCCTGCTGCGCATCTCCCAGGACGCACCAGCGTTGGAACGGCTGAGAAAGCTCGAAGAGGAAGGGGTTGAGGAATTGATTCTGGTGGTGGAAACCAAAAGCGACGACGACCAGAGCGATGAGACGCGGGCGAAGGAACTTTATGGCCGGGACCATTTCAAAGCTCTGAATCAACGCCTGCGAGAGGCGAACCCGGCAGACTTCCCGGAACCCATCCGGGCTGCCATCCACCAACAGTACATTTTCTATCTGCTGCGGCCTGCTGATTATCCACAGTGGTTCGGGCACTTACGGAGCGGGGCGTTTGTGTTTGATTTGGCGTAATATTCCAATGACCATGTCTAAATACATTGAGATATAAGGTGTAGTGCAGTCACGTCTCAATATTGGAAAGGAGTTTACTGAATGGCCGGCAATCCTACTATAATTCCTTTGACCGCAGAACAAGTGCCCACAGTATTATCTTATGACTTGACAGCAGAGCAATACATCATAGGCAACGAAGCACGCGCCCTTGGCTTAATAGGAAGAACTAATACGTTTAACTTCAAACCCGACCTCGGTGATGGGGATGCTAGTTTTTCGGAAAAAAAGAAATATTGGAGAGCAGGTAGCTTTTCCAGGGCATGAAGGAAAAAACGCACCGCGGACCTTCCATCGGCATGATGCGCGCCAGATTTTTATCCACCAGACGCAGAAAGCCAAAATGATGGATCGCCAGCGCCCCGGTAAATCCGATCAACAGGGTGACCAGGGCGCTTCCCCGGCTTTCGGCCTGCAACCAGGAACAGGCTAACCAGTTCAACATGATGGCCACTCCTATCCACATGATTCCGGCTATAAGTATCAGGTTCCTTTTCGGAACGCCGAGCTTCCAGACATCTCTGGGGGAATATTTTGCCGGCATATTAACAATACCCTTCTCAAATTCATTTATCGAGCGACTATAACCCCGATAAACGGGATAAGAAATTATCGCTTGCTAAAGTGTCATCAAAACCAGCTCATGGGCATGCAGCTCGCGGTAGAGGGCGTCCAGTTGCTCTCTGCTCCGAGCGGTAAACGTGCCCGTGAGGGACAAATACTTATCGCCGCTGCTCAAACGGCGGGAATAAGAAAGTTGGTCGGAGGCAAGATGCCGGGAAAAGATGTCTGACACGGCCAGGGCAAAGGCCTCGCTGTTTGGTCCCATGACTTTGATTGAAAAGGGGCAGGGAAACTGAAGGGGCACCTTTTGTTCCATTGATAAAACTTCCTCTTTCGTGGCGGGAGTATAGGGGGACTGCTTTTGGTTTGTCAAGAAATTATTTGCAAATCATCGATGCCCGGTCAGCCTTTAATCACCGCAAGGGGCTCCAGCCGGACTACGATATCCACGAGATCCTGCTGTTCTTCCATCACCACATCGATGTCCTTATAGGCGCCGGCCGCTTCTTCGAGATCATTCCGGCCGCGGATGGCATGGATAATCCCCTTGTCGTCGAGGATCTTTTTTTCCCTCTCCAGATCGAGGGTGCGGATGGCCGCCTTTCTTCCCATTTTACGGCCGGCGCCGTGGGAGCAGCTCTGGAAACTCTCGGGGTTTCCCTTTCCTCTTACAATATAGCTGGCCGTTCCCTGGGAGCCGGGGATGATGCCCATCTCTCCCTCCCGTGCCGATGTTGCGCCTTTGCGGTGAATGATGACGTCCCGGCCGAAATGATGCTCGAAGGCTGCATAATTATGGTGAATGTTAATTGGTTCGGCAAATTCCACATCCGGCATTTCCGCACGGAAGGCCGCTTGCACCCGGTCGGCCATCAGTTTGCGATTGGCAAGGGCAAATTCCAGGCAGTAGCGCATCTCTCGCCAGTATGTCTTTGCCTTATCCGTTTCAATGGGCAGGAAGGCCAGCTCCCATTTCTTCGGAACAGCGGAATGCCATTGCTCGTTCAAGGCAATGGCCGTCTGGTTATAGCGGCTGGCCACCTTGAGCCCGATATTCCGGCTTCCCGAATGGATCATGAACCAGATGCGGGCGTCCGATCCTTTCTGGATTTCGATGAAGTGGTTGCCGCCGCCAAGGGTTCCGATCTGCTTGCACGCGGAGCGGTATTGGCGGGTCACCTCCGGATACAGTTCCGGGTCTTCCATCTGCGGCATCAAACTTTCGTCCTGGGCTTTTTCCTGGTGGTCGAAGCCGACGGGAACAGTTTCCCTGATTTTGCCCAGGATTTTCTTGAGCGCCGGCAAAGATATCTCCGTCAGGTTCGTTGCGGTCGCCAGCATTCCACAGCCGATATCGACGCCGACGGCATTGGGAATCACAAAACCATTCGTGGCAATGACGCCGCCGATGGGCATCCCGTAGCCTTCGTGGGTGTCAGGCATGAGACAGACCTGCCGGAAGATGAACGGCAGATTTGCCAGATTCTTCGCCTGGGCAAGGGCATTGCCTTCGGGGTTGTTGCACCAGCTCTTGATGATAACGCCTTCCGTATTGATGTATTTCATCTTTCCGGGCCTTTCTTACGCTGCAGGATACCGTTTATGTGCTATCTTGCTCAGTTTGTTTTCGCCGAAACATCCAGGATCCTGGCCGGAATGTCAAAGGTTCTCCATCCGTGAATCGTGCCGGCGGGGATGAAATAGGTCTCCATCGCCTCCAGCAAGCGCCGTTCGTCTCCAATGAACATCTCGATCCTGCCTGCAACTACGACGCCGCATTGTTCGAAGGGGTGCTGATGCCCGGCATCTTCCTTGCCCGGGCTGATCTCCATACAGGCCATAACCAGCTGGTCGCCGAACTCCGCCGCGCTCCGGATTCCCGGCCTGAAGTCCTGCAAATTCAAGTTGATGACATTATTCCAGAAACCCATTTTCTCTCCTTTCCTTACAGCCCGTACTCCTTGATTGTGTAAAATTGGGGACGGATTCACATTTTACAGAATACCGGGGCTCCGGACTTTTGACGAGTTCATCAAATATGATCGATCAAAAGATCGCAAACCAGACGAGGACAAGGGCGATGCGGTAGATGCCGAAGAGGATGAACGTGTGGTTCTGGACGAAACGGATCAGCAATTTGATGCTTGCCAAAGCGACGATGAAGGAGGTCAAAAACCCGACTGCCAGGTAATTGAACTGGTGCGGGGAGAAAACAGCGCCGGTTTTGAGATGGGCAGTAACCATTTTTGGTTCCGTGTTCACCATGTCCCAGTGCAGTCAGGCATCGCCAAAGCAGGTGTCCAAGTTTCGCGCCTTCTTGATCAGAGAATGGCCCGGGTCCACCAGTTTCAATTTACCGGCGATTTCAGCAAGCGGTACAGAAGTAATTTCTTCATTTCTTAAAGAAACCATCTTACCGAATTCTCGTTTGGCGATGAGTTCGGTAGCGTGGGCGCCATATCTGGTGGCGAGAATCCTGTCCATCGCCGTAGGCGTGCCCCCACGCTGGAGGTATCCCAGAACCGTTTCGCGTGTTTCCAGACCCGTGTGTTTGGTGACCATTTTTGCTATGTAACTTCCTGCCGATTTATCATTGTTTGTTTTGATACCTTCGGCAACGACGACAATCGAATAGCCTTTGTCTTTCGCAATCCGCTTTTCCAGATATTTCTCAATGACATTGATATCGTAGGCGATCTCCGGGATGAGAATAATATCGCCTCCGCCTGCGATACCGGAATACAAGGCCAGCCAACCAGCCTGGTGTCCCATGACCTCAATCACCATGATGCGTTTGTGGGAATTGGCGGTAGTATGCAGCCGGTCGATCGCCTCTGTGGCAATACTAACTGCCGAATCAAATCCAAAGGTAAAATCGGTCCCCCACACATCGTTATCAATCGTTTTCGGTATCCCCACAATATTAAGACCCTCCTGGGAGAGTTTATAAGCCGTTTTCATCGTGCCGTTACCACCGATACAAACCAGGCAATCCAGCTCCATCTTCTTATAATTATCCACGATTACCTGCGGTTTATCGATTGCTTTGCGGTAGCTCTCTCCCTCCTTAAACGGTTTTTCACGAGAAGTCCCTAAAATGGTACCCCCGAGAGTAAGAATGCCCGATACATCTGATTCATCCAGCTTAGTATATTCACGCTCAATGAGTCCAACGAAACCCGAGGAAATGCCATAAACCTTCATATCGTGACTGACAATGGCGGTCTTGGCCACGCCTCGTATCGCTGCATTGATTCCCGGGCAGTCGCCACCGGCAGTGAGAATCCCTATTTTCATTCCTTTTGTCGTCATCTGCGGCAATACCAATTCCTCAGTTATTTTTTGCTGCAAACATCGCCTTTTGACCACAAAGGCGCGGGAGCAGCATATCACTTTTTTAAATTATTTTCACCGCCAATGGAGAACCATAAAACAGACTCCGATAACCAGGGCTACGGTGATAACTATTTCTTCTATTCTTTCCAAAATTTTTTTTTCCATATCTAATAAACCTCATACTTCCTTCGCCTTCTCCGGCGAAAATATGATTGCCAAAGTTCGTATGCTCCCGATAATCAAAATGAGCACGGCCAGGGCAATGATTTCCCTATATTCCAGCGAGTGTTTGTACAATCCGATCATAATCTCCCGCAGGACAAAAACAATGGCGGCATCAATAATAAACGTTATCTTGAGGCGGTGGACTTCAAAGTACTCGATGATACTCCGCAGCAATTCGATGACCACGAACATGGACAGGATATTGGTGACCATCAGGTCAAATCCTGCCGCGATCGTAAGGCTGCTATACACCAACCGGAGGTCAAGGATGATGCGCGCAATGCCCATCATGAGGGCAAGGATTACGAGGGGGATCATCAGCTTGATGACAATGTCGACAACTTTTCTGAAATGCTTCATACCGCTGTTTTATTGACGAAGGTCAGCACGGCTTGGCGGATTTCATCTCTGATGCGGCGGGCTGCCTCGAGTTTTTCCTCTCGACTGTCCGGCAGCGCGGCGGGATCGGCAAAGCTCCAGTGAAGCCGCTTTGTGATGCCGGGGAAAATCGGACAGCGTTCAGCACTGGCCTCATCGCACACTGTGATGACATAGTTAAAAATGGCCCCTCGCTTATAGAAATCGAAAACGCCTTTCGTCTTCTTGGCGGAGATATCGAGGCCTGACTCGCGCATGACTTCTATCGCCAGCGGGTTCAACACACCCGGCTCCAAACCGGCGCTTTGAGCCTCAATGCGATCGCCGGCCAGTTGATTCAGAAAGGCCTCCGCCATCTGGCTGCGGGCGCTGTTATGTACGCAGACAAAGAGCACCTTGATTTTCTTTCTGGTTGTCATAGAACACTCTCCTTCCTCAGCTATATTGCTTTAAGTCACTCTTTATGCTCCGGCGTAAGGTCCGCATGTTTGACGATCCTTCCTTGAACGAGGTATATTAACATTTCGGCGATATTGGTCGCGTGGTCGGCGATGCGCTCCAGATAATGAGCTACAAAGCTGATCTTCATCGCCCGGTTTACCATGCTTTGGTCCTGGGCCGTTAATAAGGAAAGTTCCCTGAGAACTTCAACCTTGAGATCGTCGATTTCGTCATCCCCGGCGATCACAGCGGCTGCCAATTGCGCGTCTCTGCTTACAAACGCATTGAGTACGTCCCGCGTCATGCCTCGGGCTAGATCGCTCATTTTCGGGATGTCAATATAAGGTTTAAGCTCCGGTTCTTCATTGAGCTCGGTGGACCTATTGGCGATATTAACCGCCAGATCACCCATTCGTTCCAGTTCGGACGTTACCTTCATGGCTGTTGTGATAAACCTGAGATCGATGGCCTTGGGTTGGCGCAAGGCGATTAGCCGAATACACGCCTCATCTATTTCCACATCAAGAGCATCGACCAATGGTTCGTCGTCGATTACCTTCCGTGCCAAGGCACTGTTTCTGTCCTTGAGCGCATGGACGGCATTCCTGATGGCCTCCGCTACCAGGCATCCCATCTTGAGAATCTTCTCATTCAGATGCTGCAGTTCTTCGTCAAAAATGGTCATCAGCCAAACCTCCCGGTTATATAGTCTTCAGTGAGCTTCACCGCTGGTGCGGTAAATATCTTGTCCGTTGTATCAAACTCGATCAATTCCCCAAGCATCACAAAACCGGTCCAGTCGGACATCCTAGCCGCCTGCTGCATATTATGCGTGACGATGATGATCGTTATCTCTTTTTTCAGTGTTTCCATCAGTTCTTCAATTTTGGCGGTGGAAAGCGGATCAAGGGCCGATGTCGGTTCGTCAAAGAGCAGGACATCGGGATTGACAGCCAGCGCCCTGGCAATAACAAGTCGCTGCTGCTGACCGCCGGACAGTTCATAGGCGCTGTCATGAAGCTTATCCTTTACCTCTGCCCATAAATGCGCATCCTTAAGTGCATTTTCCACCCGTTCGGGGTGCTCGGCCTTTTTAATGCCCTTTAACTTAAGTCCATAGGTGATATTGTCAAAGATGCTCATGGGGAAGGGAGTCGGTTTTTGGAAAACCATGCCGATACGGCTTCTAAGATTAATGATATCAATCGTATCCTTGAGAATGTTCTCGTTCCTCAAGAGTATTTCCCCTTCATACCGGTGTTTCGGATAGAGGTCATGCATCCTGTTAAAACAGCGCAAAAGGGTCGTTTTGCCGCAACCAGAAGGACCAATTAAAGCGGTTACTGCATTCTTATACACCGGCAGATTGATTTTCTTCAGGACTTGCACGCCGCCGGAGTAACAAAAAGACAGGTCTTTCGCTTCTATCTCAATCGTTTCAGCCACTATTTGTATCTCCACTTGATGATAAGTCTTCCCAATATGGTAAGAACAAGGATAAAAACCGTAATAAATAATGATGCGGCCCAGGCTTGAGTATGCCAGACGGCATAGGGACCCATGGCATATTGAAAGATGGTGGCCGTCAGAGAAGAAATGGGGTGGTTCATGTCTAAAGAGAAGTAAGAGTTGTTAAACGATGTGAACAGGAGCGGCGCCGTCTCCCCTGCTACCCTGGCAATGGAAAGCAGGATGCCCGTGAGGATACCCGTGGCGGCTCCGCGGTAAACCACCTGGATGATCACCTTATAATAGGGCGCTCCCAGGGCAAAGGCCGCCTCTCTCAGTTCCCATGGTACAAGGGACAACATATCTTCCGTGGTTCTGAGAACAACGGGAATCATGATGATGGCCAGGGCGCACGATCCGGCCCAGCCGCTGAAGTGGTGCAAAGGTCTGACGAGAATGGCATAGATGAATGTCCCGATGACGATGGACGGAACACTGACCATGATATCGGAGAGGATGCTGATTATTCTGGCGATCGTTCTGCCTCGCGCATACTCAGCCAAAAAAGTCCCCCCGAGCACACCGATAGGCACTCCAATCAAGGTGGCAAAAAAAGTTATCAGTAATTGGCCGACAAAGGCGTTCCTGAGGCCTCCGCCGGCAACGCCGACCGGGGCTGGATCGTTGACAAAGAGGGAGAGATTCAGGGCTGCAATTCCGTGCACCAACACGTCTCCCAGGATAAAAACGAGCCAGAATAATCCCAAAAAGGCGGAAAAAGTGCTGATAGATAGGGCGATAAAACTTTGAAATTTTCTTACCTGTTCCCTCTTCACCGGGAATACCGCCTCTCAGCCTTCAGGAGAAAGAATTTGGCGATGGCCAGGAAAATGAAACTCATCGTAAAGAGCACGAGGGCCAGATAGAAAAGCGAGGAAAGGTAAATATCTTTGTCTGCCTCGGTAAACTCGTTGGCCAGGGTCACGGTTATGGTCGCGGCGCTATCGAAGAAGGATGTGAATATCTTGTGGTTATTGCCCAGCACGAAGGCGACCGCCATCGTCTCGCCGATAGCGCGCCCCATAGAGAAAAGGATGCCGCCGAAAACACCCAGCTTCGAATAGGGAATGACGACATTTTTCACGACCTCCCACTTGGTAGCCCCCAGCGCGTAGGCTGATTCCTTAACCAGCGCAGGAGTAAGATTAAAAGAGTCTCTCGCGATACTGGACGTAAAGGGTATGATCATAATGCTGAGGATAATGCTGGCGGTCAAGATATCAACGCCCATCGGCGTACCTTGGAAGAGGACGTTTACCAGAGGGATGCCGGCGGTAACTTTTTGCAGGAATGGCTCAATGTAATTTCTCATGAGTGGAGAAAGGGTAAACAATCCCCACATGCCGTATATGATGCTCGGAATTGCTGCTAATAGTTCGATGGCAATGCCGATAGGACCCTTCAGAAAGTTCGGCGCTATTTCCGTGACAAATATGGCGATGCCCAGGGCCACCGGTATGGCCATGACAAGCGACAGAACCGTCGTCACAAAGGTTCCGTAAATGGTTGTCAATGCGCCGAAGTTTTCTGTCACCGGGTTCCATTCTGTTATGGTAAGAAATTGTACAATGCCGAACTTTTCTCTGGCCAGGGAAGATTCTTTAATAAGGACAAAAAGAATGCCAATGATAAAGAAGACAACCATACAAGAGGCAATGGCGGTAATGAAAGAGAAGATGATATCCCCGGGATTTTTTTTAAACGTTACGGCCATTCACATTGTTCCCTTTGTTATTCATTGAAACATTGACAAAAGACAGCAAGGCGGATGATAGAATAAATATTACATCGCTTGCCTTGCTGTCATATACTTGCCCTCCTATTGCAGGCCGTTTGCCTTCCAGTAGGCCCTGATTTTATCCTTTAAGGATTTCGGTAAGGGGACATAAATTAGTTCTTTAGCCTTGCTGTCGCCGTTCTTGAAGGACCAGTCGTAGAATTTGATTACCTTTTTGTTGGAATCCGGTTTTTCCCGTGCCAGGAGGATAAAGGTTGCGGCGGCGATGGGCCAGGAATTTTTACCCGGGGCATTCACGAGCCAGAGGTAGAAATGATTCTTCGCGTCAAAAGTGCCCGTATCGGCAGCATCCTCGAAGGCCTCGAAACTCGGTACGACAAAGGTGCCGGCGCTATTTTTCAGCAGGGCGTAGGTCATCTTGTTCTGTTCGGCATAGGCAAACTCGACATAACCGATGGAGTTCGGCGTTGATTGCGTATATTGCGCCACACCTTCATTGCCTTTCCCTCCAATTCCGACCGGCCACTGAACTGCCGTGCCGGCGCCGACTTTCTTTTTCCAGTCCGGAGAGACGCCGCTCAGGTATTCGGTAAAGACGGCTGTCGTTCCCGAACCATCGGATCTATGGACAACCGTAATCTCATTATGAGACAGCTTAAGTTGGGGATTCAAGGACTTGATCTTGTTGTCGTCCCAGTATTTGATTTCTCCCAGGAATATCTTGGCCAGCGTGTCGGAATCAAAGCGGATATTGCCTGCTTTTACCCCGGCGACGTTAATCACCGGCACCACGCCGCCGATGACGGCGGGGAATTGCAGTAGCTTGTCCTTGGCTAACTGTTCCGGTTTCAGGGGTGCATCGCTGGCGCCAAAATCCACCGTCCTCTCCGTAATTTGCCTGATGCCGCCGCCCGAGCCGATGGACTGGTAGTTAAGCTGCACGCCGGTCGCTTTGTTATAATCAAAGGCCCAGGCCGAGTAAATGGGGAAAGGAAACGAGGCGCCGGCGCCGTTCAGCGTATCGGCCGCCCATACCTGTGTAAATGACAATAATAATGTCAGAAACACTGCCGTTTGGAAAATCTTTTTCATTGTTCCTCCTTCTTTCTTTTTCATTGTTCCTCCTTCTTTCTTTTGTTGATACCTTTTCTGTGGTGAAAACACGCTTCATTAATTTCCGGTAATGTTAACAGCTGTCTTTATAGAGGTTAATTGTTGCTGTAGTATTACAGACCGGTTAAATATTTGTTACAGACTTGCGCTGCTCATAGGCGAAGCCGCTCTTGCCAGTCAAGCACGTTAATTGCTTTACCTTTTTTTTCAACGAGGCGGCACATTCGGAAAAGAGGGCCGGATGAGGAGCGGCCCATATGCTGCCGCTGTCGATGATGGCCAGACTCAAGGTCACGAGCGGCATTCTTATCATCGTACCATGACGATCATTGGCCTCAATGTACCCTCGTTCGATGTCCGAGTGTTTGAACAGATCGAGCTTGGCATGATCAAACATGCGGCACAACGCCTCCATGACTTCTTCCGGGATTAAACCGCGGCTGACAATCACAAAATCATCGCCGCCGATATGTCCCAGACGGCTGCCTTCCGGCAGGCGATCGCACCATTCCGTAAGCACGCGCGACGTCAACATCAGCATCTCATCGCCCATGAGAAATCCGTAGACATCATTGAAACCCTTGAATTGATCCAGATCGGCATAGACAACGGAATACTCCGGCCACGTCAAAACCTCATGAATCCAGCGGTGAATGATGTTGTTGCCCGGCAGGTTGGTCAGGGGATTAACACCCATCGCGGCGCGCACCTCCAGTTCCACGGCCTTGGTCAGGACTTGTTTCATCGTCACGGTTCCCAAAAACTTGCCCTGAGCGTCAAGGATAATTACCGGATCGTACAGATCTTCCGGCAAGCGGTCCATGGCCAGATTCGCTATAGTCGTCACGGTCATTTTCTCTTCCAATATTAACGGACGCTGTTTGCAGATAAATTCAATCGGTTTTTTGTGAAAAAGCTCGTATCCAAAGGCCCCCCCGGTCCTGGCATAGAACGATTGACGGGTAATCATGCCCGCTATGTCCTCTCCGTCTATGATTACCACGTGATCCAGATGGGTCGCCTTTTTGAAAATTTGCTCCAGTACCTGACAGGTCATCGTTCCTTTGGCGATCGTCATCGGGAGGATGACCAGGGAACCAATCTGTTCATCAATATCAACCTTTGCTAAGTCGTATTTAGCGACCAGGTTTGTTATGGTGCTTTTCCATGCATCTGGCAGGGCATAGGGCTCGCTTGCGGGCATACCGAGGAGAAAGCCCTGAGCATACCGGACGCCGTAGCGGATTAACACTTCCAGCTCCTCGACGGTTTCCACGCCTTCGGCAATCACCCTGGCATTCACGCTGGAGGCAAAGGCGATAAGGGCCTTGACCAGTTTCTGCTTGTAGTCATGCTTGTGGATATCCCGCACCAGGGCTAAATCGAGCTTCAAGTAATGGGGCGTGGACGCGATCAGGGTAATCAGGCCGGAATAGCCCGATCCGAAATCATCGAGGGCGATTTTGAACCCTTGATTGGCATAATGGGCGACCAATTTTTCAAATTGCATAAAATCGGCAAAGGACTTCTCTTCCGTAATTTCAATGACAATCCGATTTTGATCGATCCCGAATTCTTTGAGCAGCGTTTGTGTGAATCGTTCCACGAAACGCGGATCACTGAAAATATCGGGGCTCACGTTGATAAAAAACATAGCTGATTGAAATGTTTCGGGCAGTGATGAAATCTTCCGTAAGGCGGCGCTGCGGCACGCTGTTTCCAGCTCCCAGGTCATTCCTAAGCGTTTGGCTTCCGCAAACATCTGTTTTGGCATTGCCAAGGGAGGAGCGCCCCGGGAGAGGATCTCAAATCCCAGCACCGAGGTAGTCATCAGATCGATTACCGGTTGAAAATGGGGAAGTATCTGCTGCGTTTCGATCAATTCAGTTAAAATCCTTTTACTGCTTGCCTCTTGTCGAGAGGATAGGACCACCATCGGCTGATTATTATGTGCCATCTGTGCATTGAACATCATAGATATCTCCTTTATGTATTTGCGGCTTAGTCATATAGTATCAATATTACAATTTGGTGACTGTCTTATGAAATTTTGGTTAATCTATAATAATTGAGGTAATTGCAAAACTCCCCATTCTTGTCATTCCCGCAACGATTCTGAGCGGGAATCTGGTTCTAACGGCTTGAAAAACCATATTCCCGATAGAGACATTCGGGAATGACAAATGGTTTTGCA
>CAZKHU010000028.1:0-29899 GCA_964552725.1 uncultured Syntrophus sp. | reverse complement strand
ATGAGGTAATTGCAAAACCATTTGTCATTCCCGAAAGCGAAGCTTAATGTTCATAATGTCTCTATCGGGAATATGGTTTTTCAAGCAGTTAGAACCAGATTCCCGCTCAGAATCGTTGCGGGAATGACAGCATGGGGAGTTTTGCAATTGCCTCTACATGTATAAAAAGGCGACTGCGCCGCTTTTACCGGGATGTTCATATCATTATCGTTTTGGTAAATCCAGTCCGGAAAAAATCAATTGACATTAACGGCCACAATCATTAGTCTACCCCGAAATTTCGAGCATAGGGGTGTGTTTATGTCTGCTTGCCGTATGGCCCGTTTCGGCCTTGTTGTCTTTTCGGTTTTTTTTCTATTGACCATGCTGGATCTCGACGCCTGGGCCAGAGTGGGCGGCGGAAGATCATTTGGCAGCCGCGGCTCCCGCTCCTTTTCTATTCCCAGCTCAACCCCTTCCAGTCCTACGCAGGGAAGTCGTCAATTCAGCAGCTCGCCACAGGCGCCCTCCTCGCCTCTCGGTGGGGGTGGTTTTTTGAGAGGCATGGCTGGCGGAATCGCCGGCGGGATGCTGGGGGGGATGCTGTTCCGTGGTCTTGGCTTCGCCGGAGGCGACGGTGGCCTGGGGGGTGGGATAGGGCTTTTTGACATTATCCTGATTGGGGGAATCCTCTACGGAATCTACCTGTTCCTGAAGCGCAGAAAAAGTGAAGCTCTCACTGGGGCATCCTGGCAGGGGGATTCGTCAATGAGAACAGATGGGCTGACCGGGATCGCCCCGTACGGACAGCAGAACGCCGAGGATGACATGGAGGCCGGACTTCGCCATATCCGAAAAATGGATCCGGGATTCAATGAAAAGAAATTTGCCGAAGGGTGTACCGATGCCTTCTTTCGCATCCAGGGCGCCTGGGCTAATCGCGACATGGCGGGCATCCGAGTTCTGCTGACCGATGAGATGCTGCGGACCCTGCAGAAAGACGCCGAGGAGCTGAAGGCGGCAAAACGGATAAACCGGCTGGATAACATTGCGGTACGTTCCGTAAACATTGTCGAGGCCTGGCAGCAGGGCGGGGAAGATTTCATAACAGTGAGGTTTCTCGCCAATCTGCTGGACTATACGACAAACGAGCAGACGGGGGATGTTGTCTCGGGAAGCCGCACCGAACCGGTCAAATTTGAAGAGTACTGGACGTTCACCCGGCCAGTGGGTTCTCAGGCATGGAAACTCTCTGCCATCAATCAGGCTGAATAACCCAGCGCCTGATATTGCCGCCGGCAATTTTATCGGCAGTCGGAAAAACGCCAAAGGAGCTGAACCATTATAAAGCGAGGCATCAGTTTTTTAGCAATTCTGTCCGTCCTTTTTTTCTGGCCGCACCTGTCGCCGGCCGACGAGCTCAGGCTGACATCCCGCTCAGCCATCCTCATGGACATGAATACAGGCAGGATACTCTATTCCCATTTTGCCGATACGCGGCTGCAACCGGCATCGATCACGAAGATACTCTCCCTTTACATAGCCGATGAGGCGATTAGGGAAGGGCGGACCAAACTCTCCGATCAGGTAAAGATCAGCCGCAAGGCCTCCCATACAGGCGGCTCAAAAATGTTCGTCCAGGCGGGCAGCAATATTTCTCTGGGAGAACTTATGAAGGGAATTGCGGTTGTTTCCGCCAATGACGGATCCGTCGCCCTTGCTGAACATATCGGCGGAACCGTAGAGCGCTTCGTCGCGCAGATGAACCAGAAGGCCCGTGAATTAGGGATGTTGAACAGCAACTTCCGGACTCCGAATGGCCTCCCCGCCAAAGGCCAGTTCACGACAGCCCGGGACATGCTTGTTTTGGCCAGAAGCTATCTGCAGCACTTTCCGGAAGCGCTCGATCTGCATTCCACCCAGTACTTCACCTACAAAAACATCACCCAGCGCAACCGGAACACGCTTCTTCGCCATTATCCCAATGCGGACGGATTGAAAACAGGATGGGTCGCGATCGCCGGCTATCATATCATCGCGACGGCAAAACGGGGGAACACCCGCCTGATTGCCGTTGTGATGGGGGCAAAAAGCCCCGGCATCCGGGCAAGGGAAACGGAAAGACTCCTCGATGAGGGATTCAGAATGATCGAGGAAGGCAACCGGCAGGGATAATATCTATATCCTTGATATTGCACTCGCGGCTAACTGACATGGTTAACCGGCGGAATGTGGAACAACCCCTTCAGCACCTCGTCGAAATAATCCGGGAGGTAGCGATTCCATAGCTTTATCGGCAGTTCTCCCAGGCCCCCGCTGCCGGCGGCAGGCAAAACAAAGAGATACTCCAGCAGATATCCGATGTTCCTGGCAAGCGGTCCCCGGTACTGTTGCTTCAGCCTCTGTTCGATAATCCGGTCTTCATGCATGCTCCGCCCGAGTTCGCTTTCCAGAATCTCCTGATAACTGGAAACAATTATCTCCACCAGCACATCATCCTCCCCTGAAAGAACGAATTCACGAAAAGACTGGTTTGCCTCATACGGCGAATATCCCCTCGCCTGCATGATGCACAGCGAACCCTCGTCGAGGGGAAGGGCAATGATATCTCTTTTGGGCGGGTGGAAGCGGACCACCAGATTGGTCGCATTGTAGCGACCGCTGTGCTTCTCCACTTCGACAAGCTCGCCGTCTTCCGATCTGGCTATCAGCTCCTGAAGTTTCATTTCTTCATTGGGCTCCAGGATTACCTTGATACCGGCAACATCGTTTATCGGATGAATTTTTCCATCCTCGGCGATAGGCCTTTTCGCGCGCAAATCATCGAGCAAACGATTTTCGGCCCGGAAAAACTCCTCTTCCATTTCCAGTGGCGCAGTCAGGAGTGCCGTTCGGGGAATCCCCAGAAGCTCTGCCCGGTCATTTGCCATCATGTCGGCATCGCTTTTTATCCGGTCAAAGATGAGATCGATGATCCGGCGGGCCGATTTTTCGGCAAGACGGCGCACCCGCTTGATTCTGCTCGATCCCATATATGTTCTTTCTCCATTGTCGGTTGTAAAATAGAGTGCGCCGTTAAAAGGCGTTTCCCTGTAGAAACGCCCCGGATTGAGGCGATAATCGGCGGTAAGCCGGTCGATTCTTTCATTGCGATAGGGAGGGGCCGCAACAAGGGCGTCTTTCAGTTCGCCCTTGCGAATCACAGGGAAAACTGAAAGGGGACCGGGACGCAGCCCCGCAAAGATGCCCCGGGCAAAGATGTTCAGATAACGGGAAACAAAGACGCTGTTGAAATGGACAAGTTTCACCACACTGTCTGCATCGTCCGGACGCGCCTCATCGTACATCCAGCGGCGTATAACATCGCTGAGCACTTCCCTGTGCAAAAATCCGTTTATTGTAATCACTGGGCCTTTACCTGCCGAAATCTTTTGAAAAAATGGCGCTCTTTACGAGTATCCATCGTTAAGAACCAGCAAGCCTCCACAGTCCCGCTTCTCTTCCCAGGCCAAGCAGATCCTGGGGCGTATCGACAAGAATATCGGGAGCCGCGGCGGCAAGCTTTTCCCTGCTGTGCCACCCCCAGACGGCGGCCACGCTCACAACCCCGGCCGCCTTCGCTTCGGCAATGTCCCCCGTCGTGTCACCTATATAGTAGGCGCGATTTGGCGCTACCCCGTATTTGGACAAGGCATGACTGATTTTTTCCCGTTTGCTGAAGAGAAAATCCGAACCGAAAATATCCCGGAAATAGGGTAAAAATCCAAAACCGCTGAGCGCTCTTGCGATGGCCTGTGAACTGTTTGAGGAAACAACAGCCAGCAGATGGTCTTCTTGCAGGGAGCTCAACACCGGGACAAGTCCTGGAAAAGGTCTCATCGCGCTGTAATCGAGGCCGGGAAGAATTTCCGTCGCAGCGCTGGAAAAAGCCGAGAGGTCAACGCCTCTGCCCGCCATTGATTCGTAGAAATTTCCTTCGAACAGCGCAAGATAGTCATCACGGGTACGGACGATCGGCGTGCCTATCTTCTCAAGGATGAGTTTGACCGCCTCCGAATAAAGAGTGAGCGAATCCGCAAGCACCCCGTCAAAATCAAAAAGAAGCAACGATCCTGCAGCAGCCGTCATTTCCCCGTTCATCCCTCCCTGCCCGCGAAAGATGGCTGGCGATGAAACAGCCGCTGATAAAAACGCATCAGCCGAACAATAACAATCGCCATCAACAGGCGGGGGATATAAAGCCAGAAAGGATTGACCCCCAGGGCCATGAAGAGCGGCGGATCTTCCACCATCGAGTGGTTCATCCCGATTGAGAGATGGAGAAGTTCCAGTTCATCCCTGTTCAATCTGCCGTTTTTGGCCTCTTCCACAATAACCGCCCCGCCATAGGAGAGACCGAAGACAACTGCCGTCATCCAGAGAAATCCAACCCGCTGGTCAAGACCCATCAATCGGAGCAAAGGGCTGAGAGCGCGTACAAAGGGGTGGATCAGATCGAACGTCTTCAACAGTTCCAGAACAGTGAGAAGCGCAATTATAATAAAAAATATTTTAGCAATAAGCCACGCTGTCGTTATCGCCCAGCGCCCGATCATGGGGAGGAAGGCCGGGTTTACCGCAATCGCTCCCGTTGCAACTGCGGGCATCGTTGTGGAACTCCCTGCCCAGGGAGCAATGATCAGGACAATGGCAGCGGCGGCGCCAAGACGGACCAGCGTTGCCTTTAGCGGATGAATCCCGGACCTGCCCTGGATTATCCCCTCCTGAATCATCGCATGGGCTGTCAGGATAAACGCGGCCATCAGCGTCATTTGGCCGACGCTGAACGGAAAGACTATCATCGCCGCGATCGCGGCGTAAACGGAGCTGAGAATGCCGATTGCCAGCGGCAAGGCTGCCTCGGGAGGCAGATAGAGAGTCCCCATCAAAGGTTTGAGAAAAAAATCTAGATGACCCAGAAGACCGCTCCAGTCGAGAATTGCCGTCAGCAGCGATATCGGAATCACGATCTTCATCATCCAGATAAAACCCTCATATCCCTTTTTTATTCCCGCCCGCAGTCCTGCCCGCAATTTTTTCCTGAATGTTTCGTTCATTTGTTTCCTTAACAGCCACGTAGTGGCTGAACATTAAGCTTCACCCTGCAGAAAGTCCCACGCCATTTGTATGCCGAACGCCGTCTTGACGTCAATAATCCGCTTGTCGCGGATCATGCGCCTGGCCTCTTCAAAGGAGACGCGCATAACCCTTATATATTCATCCTCATCGCCGGGAAGGAATGCGGGGTGAAGGTCGGAGGCAAGATAGAAGTACATATATTCATTGGAATATCCGGGAACGAGATAGCCTTCGAAAAGCCTGATCAGCCTGCCGGCCCGGAAGCCTGCCTCCTCTGCCAGCTCACGCTGCACGCACTCCTCGATATCCCCGTCCTTTTTATCCATAGTGCCGGCGGGTATTTCGACAATCATCCCGCCCGCGGCCTGCCGGTACTGATCGATGAGCACCAGGCTGCCGTCCTTATCCACCGGGACAACAGCGATGGTGGGGCGGTGGTCAAGCCAGCTATACTGGAATGTCCGACCGTCGGGAAGCCGGACATCGCTTTGACATAAATCGAAAACCCGGCAACTGTAAAGCTGCTTGCGGTTTAATTCTCCACCATTCTGCATCTTTTTCTCCCGGGCGCCTGTCAATTCTTTTTAATCAGCGCAATGATATTCTGTTCGATCGTCTCTTTCGGGAGGGCGCCAATGAGGGTGTTGACAATTTTCCCGTCCCTGAAAAACAGCATCGTCGGGATGCTGCGTATGTTGTAACGGGACGCGATAACCTGGTTTTCGTCCACGTTGAGTTTGGCGATCCTGATGCCGCCTGCATATTTTGCGGCCAGTTCATCGAGTATCGGCGCGACAAGGCGGCAGGGCGCGCACCAGGGCGCCCAGCAGTCGACAAGCGCGGCCCCGGGTGCGGCAAGAACTGCCCGGTCGAATGTCAGATCATTGACCGCCAGAGGACGTCCCTGGTCGCCCGTTACCGCAAGAACAACTCCGCATTTGCCGCAGAGAGGATTTTCATTGAGCCTGTTTTCGGGAATGCGGTTTTTTGTGCCGCAGCCGAGACAGCGGATGATTATCTCGTCCAGCGGCTTACCGCACTTTCCGCAGAGGGGACGGTCATGCATCCTTTCTTTCGATATCCGGTTTTTTGCGCCGCATTTGAGGCACCTCACCACCATCTCGTCGTTGTTCATATCGCCACCTTTACGCTGACCGGCTTGAGTGTTCGGATCAGTTCCGCCGGCGCCATTTCCGCGAGCAACCCCCGGCTGCCGGCGTTTATCAGTATTCTGGGAAGCAGGGCGATGCCCTCTTCCATGAAAATCGGAAGGATGCGCTTCGTGCCGAAGGGAGACGTCCCTCCCACACGGTAGCCTGTATGCCGCTCCGCAACATGAGGCTCGCAGGGGCTTACCGATTTTACCCCGATAATCCGGGCCAGCGCTTTGGTGGAAACCTTCCTGTCCCCATGCATAAGTATTATGAGCGGCTTCCCGCCCTCATCCTCCATGACCAGCGTCTTGACCACCATGTTTTCATCAGCGCCCAATTCCCGCGCGGCGACGGTTGTGCCTCCGTGCTCTTCATAGCGATACGGCCGCAAAGTAAAATTGATCCCGTTTTTTTTCATTAAAAGAATAGCCGGCGTCACCGGAATTCGTTCTTTGACCATTTTTTATCAATCCTTGCGGGTTTCTCTAATTTCTATCAGTATATCCATAAAAGTGTTGAAGGTCAATGACAAGTGCAGCATGACAAGTGCAGCATAAACGGAGGAGGAAATGGGTTTGAAGGCATTACGCATTTGCCCGACAAACTTTTTAAGAAGAATTGCGAACAATCTGGCTTTTTGTTTTAAATTCTGATAAAAGGCGGCAAGATTAATTTCTTTGCATAAGCAAAAAAACAATGCCAGCATAAATAGACAAATATTTAAAGGAGATAACAATGAATTCCCAAAGCAAGGAAACCAGACTGCAACAGCAGGCGTTACTTAATTCAAAATTACAGAAGCGCCTGGCAATGCTTGCCGAAAAGGGCATGGACGAAAAAGCGATCGCCAGAGATACGATTTTCAAGGAACTGAAGTCCAAACTCAAAGAAACGGCAGCGCGTTTGCGGGCGATCGAAAAGATCGCAACGAGAACTGGGGAGCTCGATGCAATAAAGTCCGAACGATTGGCAAACCCTAAAAAGAACATGCCCAGGGCAAAGAAGGAGACGCCGGAAGCGCCGCCCGGGGCAAAGCCCAAGAAGAAAAAGAAAACAGAATAGCCCTTGTATGAAAGGGAAGAATAAACGGACGATTGCAGATAAAATATACCGGTTTTACGCTTGGAGGGAGTTGATTATGAGATCGTCATCGAGATTGCTGCTTGCCGTATTGCTGGCAATTCTGTCGCTTGCGGCCTGCACTACCTACGAAAGGAAGGTAACGCCTTTCAAGATGCCGGAGGCCTATTCGAACGCCACAGCCGTGGCGGGAGCGACGATTGCCGCAAAGGCCTACGACGACAAGGAAGAAGCTGCCGCTGTTTTCGGATTCGACATTCGGGGAGCAGGCATCCTGCCCATTCAAGTTGTTTTTGACAATGCCGGGAACCATCCCCTGGAGATAGTGGCGGGCAAGACATTTCTGGTCGATGAGGAAAACAACCTCTGGCCAATCCTCGAGCAGGGAATGGCATACGACCGTCTGAACAAGGCGACGGAGCTGGGAAGGGTTATCCCTGAAGCCGGGAAGGGAGGCCTGCTTGGCGGTGCGGCCGGCGCCGTTATAGGGGCGGCGATAGGCATTGTTACAGGCGAGAATGTCGCCGCTTCCGCCGGCAAGGGTGCGGCCGCCGGCGCCGCTGCGGGAGCTACCATGGGCGGGGTAAAGGGCCTGACCGATTCCGAGGTCAGAGGCCAAATTCAGGAAGACCTCCGGAGCCGCTCCCTGTCCGCGCAGACCATTGTCCCGCATCAGGTGGCACATGGTTTTATCTTCTATCCCGGCGAGGCAAAGAAATCGAAAGAGTTGCGGATCAGCATAAGGACAACGGATACGAAACAGGTCTATCCACTGACACTGAGATTCTAATTGTCGCGGGTGGAGGCTCGGCATGTCGGAAACCGTGAAAACAATCTTCATGTTCCTGTTATTGTTCGGCGTGCTGATCATTGTTTTAAGAATTGCCGGCTGGAAGATGAAAAAAGCCGCGGACGCCATCGTCGAGGATTTGAAGAAACAAAATGCCCTGGACCCGGCTTCGGCGGTGGAACTTCCCTACAGCAAGGCAGATCTTTTCCATCTGGGGCTGCGTGATTACCGTCCCAAGGCATTGGCGGCTCTGGTTGGGCAGGATGTCGTCCGGGTGCTGGAAGATGGGAAATATTACCTGCGCCGGGCGCCGGCAATTAATATTTCCGGGACCTCTGCTGCGGACAGCAAAAAGCCGCATGCGTGAGTTCCGGCAAAAAAATATTTTAAAAAACATTCGTTTTGCAAATAAGATACTTGCTGTTTAAATGTTTTTTAGATACAACCCCTGCATCCGGCATCATCCAAAGAAAAAAATGATTGGAGCGTTGATAGTTGTTTTTTAATCCTTCCATGAAACATAAAGCTCTCCGCAAGGCATTGCGCATGTTTGCCGAGACGGAGATCGGCCCCATAGCCCGCGATATCGATCGGGACGCGACCTTTCCCTGGGAAATAGTGGAAAAAATGCGTCCCCTTGACCTTTTCGGACTGCAAGCCCCCAAAGCTTTCGGCGGCGCTGATATGGACTCTATCAGCTATGCAATCGTCATCGAGGAAATTTCGCGGGTAAGCGCCGCTATCGGACTTTGTCTCGCGGCCCATAACAGCTTAAGCCTGCATCCGATCATCCGCTGGGGAACGGAAGAACAGAAAAAACGATTTCTTCCGGAGATGGTGCGGGGGGAGAAGATAGGCGCATTCTGCATGACTGAAGCCGGCATCGGATCGGATGTCGGCGGCGTGGAAACAAGCGCGACGCTTGAAGAAAACGAGTATGTCCTGAGCGGAACAAAGATTTTCGTCACCAACGGAGGGATCTGCGGCACAGCGATTGTTTTCGCTACCACGGATTATCAGAACCCCCGGGAGGGCGCCGCAATGTTCATAGTGGAAAAAGAATCTCCCGGTTTTGTCGTTGGCGAAAAGGAAGATCTTTGCGGGATGAGGGCAAACCCGGTTTCGTCGATTTATCTGGAAGATTGCCGGGTTCCGGATAAAAATATGCTTGGTCTTCCCGGGGAAGGCGTCAAAATCGGGATGGAAACCATCAATGCCGGCCGTATAGGCATTGCCGCACAGGCGGTAGGAATCGCCCAGGCAGCTTTTGAGGATGCGGTCGTCTATTCCAAGGCGCGACAGCAGTTTCATAAGTCTCTCTCCTCTTTCCAGACAATCCGTAATTATCTCGCCGACATGGCAACCGATATCGATGCGGGGCGGCTCCTCCTTTACCGTGCCTGCGCGGCGCAAGATTCCGGCAATCCCTTTCGCGAGGAGGCGGCCATGGCAAAGCTTTTCTGCAGCGAAATGGCCATGCGCGCCGCGAACAAGGCCGTGCAGATTCATGGCGGTTACGGGTGCAGCAAGGAATACGATGTGGAGCGCTACTTTCGAGACGCGAAGGTGACGGAAATTTATGAAGGGACCAGCGAGGTGCAGCGGATGGTTATTTCCCGCGAGGTCCTTAATAGAAGGGTATAGAATATGCTGAAGCTGGTAGTTTGCATCAAGCAGGTCCCTCAAGTATCCGAACTCCCGTGGGATCCGGATACAGGTCGGCTTCAGCGCGAACTGGCCAGCGGTATTATGAACCCGGCCTGCCGTTTTGCGCTGGAAGCGGCGCTCAAGATCAAGGATAAAATCGGCGCCCGCATTACCGCCATTACGATGGGTCCGCTCTTCGCCGAAGAGGTGCTTCGCGAGGCCATTGCCCTGGGAGCGGACAAGGGGATCCTGCTTACCGACCGAAAGATGGCCGGTTCTGATACGTATACGACATCATTCACTATTTCCAAGGCAATTCAGAAAAACATCCCGGAATTCGACCTTATTCTATGCGGCGCTTCGACAAGCGACAGCGCAACTGCCCAGGTTGGTCCCCAACTTGCGGAGGAACTCGATATTCCCGGAGTTGCCTATGTGAATGAGCTGGAAATTGCCGGCAACAAGGCCCGCGTGCGTCGCATTGCGGACGATTTCTTCGAGACAATGGAGCTGGAGCTCCCCGGACTTGTTACAATCAACGCCAGCGGCGCAGTTCCCCGCTATACATCGATGAGAGGTTTTCAGGCGGCCTTTGCCGAGTCGGACATCGTCAAGCTGGACGCTGCTTCCCTGGGACTGAATCAAGAGTGGATCGGCGCGAAGGGTTCCGCCGCCAAAATACGCAGAGTCTATTCGCCGACGGCAGGCAGGGAAAATGTCGTCCTGACCGGAACGACAAAAAGGATACTGGATCAGCTTTTCATGCTGTTTGACGACCGAATCGGCGGGATGATCGGCAAGGACTTGAAAACGGATAAGAGTTGAAAATGGCTGAAAGAAAACGTGGCATCTGGGTTTTTGGAGACTACCGGAACTACTTTCAAAACCGTGTAACCATACAGTTAATCTCCCGGGCGCGCGAGCTGGCGCGGCAAATAGACGCCGAGGTAAGCGTCGTCGTTCTGGGCAGCGGAATTAATGAATTCGTCAACGAATATATCGCCCACGGCGCTGAAAGAATTTACCTCACCGACAATCCCCGGCTTGCCGAATACAGCATGGAAACCTACTCTTTTTTGATGGAGAGGCTGGCAAGACGCGAGAAGCCGGAAATAATCCTGATCGGCGCCACCTCTTTTGGAAGAGAATTTGCTCCGCATGTGGCAAAGCGGCTCGGAACAGGCCTCACGGCGGATTGCATCGGTCTCGATATCGACGAGTCGGGACTGCTTTTTCAGCGCGCCCCTTCGTTCGGCGGCAAACTGCTCGCGGAAGTCGCCATTCCCGAGAGACGGCCGCAAATGGCAACCGTCCATCCGGGCATCTTTCAGGAGCTCCCCCATGACTCCACCCGCACCGCCGATATTGTAAATGTTCCGATGCCGGAAAACATGCCCCCGGACCGTATTCGCATTATCAGCAAGGAACGCCGGCCGCTGAAACAGGAAAAGAATTTGGAGTGCGCAAAGATTGTCGTTTGCGGGGGACGCGGGATGGGAAGCAAGAAGAAGTTCGCCAAGCTTTATGAGCTCGCCGAAATGCTGGGCGGCGAAGTAGGCGCAACCCGCCCCGTTGTTTCTTTGGACTGGGCTGGCAGGGAGGCGCTTGTTGGACAGGCGGGCAAGCAGATCCGGCCGAACATCCTTTTTTCTTTCGGAATCAGCGGCGCGATGCAGCACACCGCATCCATAAACAACGCCAGATTCATCATTGCGGTCAACAAAAATCCGAACGCTCCGATCATGAAAATGGCCGATGTGGCGATTGTCGCCGATGCCAGCCAGATTTGCAATTCGCTGATTTCGGAGCTTAAACGCAGGATCAGGGGCTGACGCAACCCTGCAGGTCCGGGGCCTGTCAGAGGCCGATGCGATCGGCAATTCCCTGCATAGCAACAACGGCGATTCCGGCAAATTCATCAAGGCTCAGACCGATTTTTTCACATTCCCTGATTATCTCCCGGTTTACCGAGGCGGCAAAGGCCTTCTCCTTCATCCTCTTCGTCACCGATTTTACCTTCACCCCGGCAATTTTTTTATCCGGATAAACCAGTGTTACCGCCGTAATGAGGCCGGTTATCGTTTCTCCGGCGGCAAGGGCATGCTGCAACTCCGTGTAACGCAGCTTTCCGGCGGCGGTTTCATTGTGCAGCTTTATCGCCTCGACAATTTCATCCGCCACGCCGGCTTCCTTCAGCACCGGCGCCGCCTCGATGCCATGACGGTCGAGATCGCCTCCGACGTCCTCAATGTCTATATCATGAAGGAGGCCGGCCAGCCCCCACGCCTCTTCGTTACGTCCCAGACGTCTTGCCAGGGCTCGCAAAACCGCCTCCGAGGCGAGGCTGTGGGCAATCATCCGTTCGCTTTTCACGTGGCTTTTCAATAGTTCTTCCGCTTGATCTCGTGTCATGTCGTCCTTTCTACGGCCTTCTGCCGATATACAGAGAGGTGATGCCGAGCGTCAGCGGGAAATGCTCCAGCTCTGCAAAACCGGCCTCTTGCATCATCGCGAGAAAATCCCCCGGCGGTGGAAAATGGATTATCGAATCAACCAGATAAAGATATGCGGCCGGATTGCGGGTAAAGAGGCGGGCAATGCGCGGCAGCACTCGCAGCAGATAAGGGGCAAACGCCTTCCGCCAAAGTCTGTTCTGGGGGGCGTTCAATTCCAGTATATAGACCCTGCCGCCGGGAACAAGAACGCGCCGCATCTCCCTCAGGGCCGTTATCCTTTCCGGGATATTTCTGATCCCGAAGGCGATCGACGCCGCATCAAAATTGTCATCGCCAAAAGGCAGGGCTGTCGCGTCCGCCTGCAGCAGTTCCACGCGCCTTGCAAGCCCCCGCTCGGCAATCTTCCTTTGCCCCGGATAGAGCATTTCGGCTACAAAATCTACCCCCTTCACCGTTATTTCCGGATGAATGCGGGCGGCTTCGATTGCCATATCGGCTGTTCCGGTAGCCACGTCAAGTAACTGACGTGTCTTGAAGAAATGCATCTTTTTGATTGTGAAACGTCGCCAGGCAACATCCCGGCGGAGGCTGAGCAGGTGATTTAAAAAATCGTATCTTCCGGGGATTGTCGAAAAAATCTCCCGGACCATGCCTATATGCTCATCGCGGTCGATCCCGGTTACCGCCGGATAGCTGTCGCGATCGGCGACAGCAGGTTTTTTTTCTTCCATTTTTTACTCCCTTATGTTCATATCGCCCTTATCATGGATGAGGGTTATTCTCAAGAATAGTCGATCGATAAAACGAAACGACATTGCGCCCGCCGCGATGCGGGGCAGGAAACACACAGGAGGAGATTAAGCTTGCCGACATTTGACACCCTTGCCGAAAAATATGACCTCTGGTTCGAAACGACGCTGGGGAAATACGTGGCTGACCGGGAAAAGCGGCTCGTTCTCGAGCTTGCCCAACCCGCAAAAGGGGAAAAGATGCTCGACGTCGGGATCGGCACCGGTTTTTTTGCCCTCGAATTCATGAAGCGCGGTATAGAGATAACCGGGATAGATGTATCAACGAAGATGCTGGCGATTGCCGCAGGGAAAGGCTTCAAAAATATCGCTCCGGGGGAGGCGGTCGATCTCCATTTCCCCAATGAAACCTTCGACCTTGTCGTTTCCGTCACGGCGCTCGAGTTTATCAAAGAACCCCGGCGCGCCGTTTCCGAAATGATGCGGGTATGCAAAAAGGGGGGCCGGGTAGTCGTCGGCACGCTCGGCGCCGCTTCGCCATGGGCCCGCAAGCGCCGGCGGGACATGCAGCGCAATCCTTCTTCCGTTTTCCATGACGCCCATTTTTACACATTCGATGAACTGCGCAAAATAACAAATAATTTCGGATCGCGGGCAACGTTCCGGGGGGCCGTTTTTGCCCCGCCTTACGACAACGCCCTCTGTGCGCTCGCGGGGAAAATCATCGAAAGTCCCGGCCAGAGACTCTGTCCCTCCTGGGGCGCATTTCTGGCATTCCGCATCGATAAAGATTGACCTGCCTCACAAAACGCCCCGTTTGTCATTGCGGGTAAGGCGAACGGTTCCGAGTTCCCCGGCTTCGGAAGAGGCGGAGGATTTGTCACGCCGATTTTCTTCGTCGGCGCCGCCAACGCCTCCATTGACGCCATCAGCCGCTATTCCCGCAATGTTTTCCAGGTGTTCCTCTGCAGGAAGCTTCCCGGAACATTTTTCTCCATCTCCTGAAACATTGCCAGGGGGACGGCAAAGGAAAACAGATTGCTGCCAAGCTGTTTCTTAAGATTATTTCTTGCGGAGAGGTCGGTAAGGCCGACAACCGCCCGGGGATTTTCCGCCTGCGCCTCCCGGTAAGGATAAATCCCGATGGCCTGGCAGCCTGCGGCATACGGGATGACCGCGTTCTCATTGCCTTTTCTTCCGTAATTGGCCAGGATAACAAGGGCGGAAAGCTGATCCGGATCGGCAAGGAAAACAATTATCTCGGGCCGCTCTTTTTTCAGCTCGACATTTTCCAGGGGTTTAAAAATCACATACCTTGCAGGGACCTGCATGATCGGCAGGTTGTCGACAAAATCCTTTACAAGTTCCGGCGATTCGATAAATCCCTCGCCATGAAGAAAGTCTTCAAGCAGATTTTTGTCCACAAAAGGCGCTATCTTTTTTGCCACTGCGCATCCCGCCTCCGACTCTTCATTGCCCGTTGACAAAAAACGACAGAAGCATTCGATCCCCCCGGGAAAATCAAGGTAGCGGTTTCCAAAGCCCAGGCCGATCCCCCCACCCCAGCAACCATAGGTTTTCTCATCAAAGGCCGCCGTCTTTCCTTTGGCCGCACTGGCCAGCATCCACATGACGCAACCCCATTTGCCCTCCTTGAAACCCAGGGCATTGGCCGGCTTTTCGTCGGACCAGAGGATGGCCACGGGGGGGTGCTCCAGTTTCAGGGCGCTCGCTATTTTGCAGTCCATTATTCCTTTCTCCCTTCCTGTAAAAGTATTCGTTTTGGTTGACCTGCATCCCTGCGACAGAAATAAATCGCAAGCATCTTATATTAAATCCCCATGAAGCGGAAATTCATGCTCTGTTAGTTTCGGGCGGAAGAGGCCACGGCGGCAACGATCGCGGCGCCGATTCCCGATCCGTCATGAACAGGCTTAAGGACAATGCGGTCCGCCTTATCACCGTACAGTTCACGCTGGACATTTCGCATTTCGTATTGAAATCCCGGATATTTTTCAAAGAGACTCCCGTCGATGGCGATTACATGGCAACCATCAAGGGCGGCATCCATCCAGGAAACGACGGCGGCAATCGCCGCGGCGGCCAACCTGGCCGACCGGCGGGAAACGATGCGGCAGATTTCTCTGATACCCGCTATATCGGCAACCGAGGCATCAGGAATACCAGCATCGGCAAAGAAATCGCTGCCCTGAACCGCCGCCGCCATCTGTTTTGCGGTCAATGAATATGCACTCGTCAAGGCGGAGGGATTTGCACCGTTCCAAAGAAGTCCCCGTGTGATCATTTCCAGGATGATAATGCGTGCAAGTTCGCCTATGTACATCCCGGAAACCATCTTTTCGAACAGTTGCTTCCCGCGGTTTTCAGAGGCGCCGTCGAGAATTTGATCGTACCGGGTCGCCGCCGCCCTGTCGAAGTTCCCCCATTCCATGTTGATAATCATCTCGCCTCCGGAAAAAGCCCGTCCCGGGAGCTTGTCTATCCGGAAGATCGCCTCCGGGTAGCAGGCGTTGGTTCCAGTGCCGAGAATCACGCCGAGATCGCAGGCCGAATCGGCATAGCGGCCGGCCGCCAGTGTGCCTGCGGCATCGTTTGTCAGAGCGGCGACCTGGATAAATCCGATCCCTTTTCGCTCCAGGGCTTCCCCAAGCAGTCGCACCACGTCGTTCCCCACCACGCCGGCGGCCGTAAAGCCCTTGGTCCAGCCGATCAATTTTCCCGAAACGAGAGAAACCTGCTCCACCGGAAAAGAGAAGGTGAAGGCAAGACTGCAATGCCTGCGAACGTTTTTTTCATTTTTGGGGAAGAATTTTGCTACGCAATCGGCAATAAAATCAAAAAGCCTTTCGCCATCACCTCCCATGAGAGCGGGGGGAATGGCAAACATTTCGGCCGCGCCCCGGCGGGCGCTGCCGTTTCCATCCAGAGCCACCTGCAATACCCGGAGGTTTGTGCCGCCAAGATCGAGGGCAAGGAACTCCCCTTTCTCGGTTCCGGTTGGTCTGCCGACAAAGGTGGGAATCATCCTCAGAGAGCTTTGCTCCCCTGCCAATCCCCTTTTCATCTCAGTGTGAAAATTGCTGATTATTTCCCGGATATCCGGAATGGTTATTCGGAAGTCATCCTCGAGTCGAGACAGAAAGCGCTCCGTCTCGGGCGCAAAACGTCCGGTCATCATGCTCTTCCCTGAAGGATTCCTGTGCCTCTCCGCCAAGACATGGCCGCTGCGGACAGCCGCGTCGCAGCAAGCCGCACAATACCACGTATCACGGGGCGCCGGCCTGTCCGGTTCGGAGTCGGCTGGACACCGCCTTCATAATATCCGCAACTGACGACCGAAAGCAAAAGCAAACATGCAAGAACCAACCTTTTCGTCATGATCAATTTCCCGGTCTGCAGTAATTTATTGGAGAGGATGTCAACTGCCTGCTTGCCGATTCGATCCTTCTGGTCATCAAGAAAAAAGCTCTGACCGTATTTGGTTTCATTGGTAAAGCGGGCAACGGCAATTTTTCTCTTCAGCCCTTTTCTTAACGCGGCGCTCTGCGGCGTTTGGGTTTTGCTGACCTGCGGCGCGGCAGCAACCGGTCTGACTTCGGGTTTGTCGACGGTCGCGCAGGAAGTTAGAAATAATAAAGATAAACAGAGGCTTGAAAGAGATTGCAGTTTCGTCGTTCACCTCGGAATGCCAAATAAATCCGGACTTTCAATTTGGATCAGTTGTACCTTCTTTGATGGTATACCTAAAAAAACCTGGGGCATTTTGTCAAGCAAAATTTTTCAGGCTGTCCCCATTACGTGCCATATCCGGGGAGGCGATGACAAGCATAGGCATTTCAGTAACAGGCGGGGCGTCTGTCCTGAAAAACAGGGACGCGCTTGCGGACGTTTTCCACGGAGGCGGGATCGATATCGACAATCAGCAGTTCCTCTTTCGTTCCAGAGCCTTCGGCCATGATTTCTCCCCACGGATCAATCGCCAGAGAATGGCCGAAGAAGACGTTGTCCGGATCACTGCCGACCCGGTTGACGGCAATAACGAAGAGCTGGTTTTCAATCGCCCGCGCGATATTCAATATCCGCCAGTGATTCCCCCGGACCGACGGCCATTCGGCCGGAACGAACAGAATCCGGGCGCCCTGCAGGGCCAAAGCGCGCGGCAGTTCGGGGAAGCGCAGGTCATAGCAGATGATCATCCCCGCCATTGCCGAGTCAAGGGGAAAGGTGCACTGTTCATCGCCAGGGGACAGATAGAGGTCCTCATCCATCAGTCCGATCAGATGAATCTTGCGGT
This sequence comes from uncultured Syntrophus sp., assembly GCA_964552725.1. Classification (GTDB taxonomy): domain Bacteria; phylum Desulfobacterota; class Syntrophia; order Syntrophales; family UBA5619; genus DYTH01. The sequence continues at coordinate 12,611 of CAZKHU010000028.1, read as the reverse complement.
ATCTGCCGACTATCCGGCCATCTTTGCCGATCGCGCAGGCGGTGTTGTAAATCTTGCCGTCGCACGCCTCCGGGATCGACCCGGCGACGATAGCCACATTGCTTTCCCGGGCTGCCCGGCAGAGCATGGCCATCGTCTTTCCCGCCAGCGTCTCGGCCATATTGCCTATTTCTTTCAGCTTGTATCCTGTTGTCCATAACTCCGGAAAGACGAACAGCTCCGCGCCCCGGGCCAGCCCTTCGGCAATGAAGACAAGGGCTTTCGCATGATTGGCGGCGATGTCTCCATAGGCAACATCCATCTGAACAAGGGCAATTCTCATTGCACGCTCACCATTTACGGAAAGAGGGGACGCTCCCTTATTCGGCAAAATTCGCAGCAGCGGGCCGGGATGCGGCGGGCCCGGAAGCGCGGGGTTACCGTTTTACCGCCTGGGGGCGAGGCAACCCGGTTATTCTGCCTTCTTCGCAGTGGATATGCCAAGCAGAGTATAGGCCGGACAATAATTAAGCAGCCCGGTCAGCAGGGGAATTATGCCCAAGGCGCCCCACCAGCTTTGATAAATAAAGCCGAGCGCAATAATCACCGCTCCCGCAATAATCCGGATCCATTTATCGACGACGCCTATATTTGCCTTCATAATTTCCTCCTTTTTCCGAAATGATGTTGCCCGCCGGTCTTGCCGAAAAAGGGCAAACTGCCCGTCGGGAAAAAACGCCGCGCCGGAGGGAAATCTATCGAGATGCGCGTCGCCGATATCACTATTCGTTTTCCCTGTTCTCTTTTATACAGTCGCTGGCGATAATACAACAGAAAAATTGGAAGAAAAGAGGTTGGCGCATTCGATGGCAGCTCCGGTACAGCGGTTCCGGAAACAGGAAGATTGTTGCTTTCCCGCGGATGGCTATGATAGAGAATAGCCGTTTTAAAAACTCAACGAACGCGCCGACGGCGGCGCCGACATCCGTTAAAAGTGAAAAATGCACTCATTTATCCTGAATGAAATCCTGATCATCATCCTTCTTTCCGTAGTTGTGCTTTATATTTGCCATCGTCTGCGTCTGCCGATCATCGTTGGCTTCCTGCTGACCGGGGTAATTGCCGGCCCGCACGGCTTCCGGCTGGTTCAGGAGGTAGATGCGGTAAAGACGCTTGCCGAAGTCGGCGTGGTTCTTCTGATGTTTACGATCGGCATGGAGTTTTCGCTGCGGAGCCTCCTGCGGATCAGAAAAACCGTCATGCTCGGCGGTTCGCTGCAGCTTGCCCTGACTATTCTTGCGGGCTTCGGAGCGGCAAGGCTTTTCGGCTTCGCCGTCAAAGAGGCCATTTTTGCCGGTTTTCTTCTTTCCCTGAGCAGCACGGCCATTGTCCTGAAAACCCTCCAGGATCGGGCGGAGATAGAGTCCCCTCACGGCAATACGGCGCTCGGCATCCTGATCTTCCAGGATATGGCGGCAATTCCGATGATGCTGCTGATTCCGCTTTTGGCAGGTTCTGCTCAGGGCGGCGGCGCTCCGCTGCTGCTGTTGGCTAAGGCAATCGGGATCATTCTGCTCGTCCCGGTAATGTCCAAATGGGTCGCTCCCCGGATATTCTTCAGCATCGCCAAGACCCGCAGCCGGGAACTCTTTCTGATCACAACAATTGCAATGTTCATGGCAGTGGCCTGGCTGACCCACACGGCGGGGCTCTCTCTCGCCCTGGGCTCCTTTCTCGCGGGACTGATAATATCGGAATCGGAGTACAGCCATCAGGCGCTGGGCGATATCCTGCCCTTTCGGGACGTCTTCACCAGCTTCTTTTTCGTTTCGATCGGCATGCTTTTAGACGTCGGATTTTTTCTGCAGCACCCCTTCTCCCTGGCGCTGGCGGCCCTCGCCATTCTGATTTTAAAAGCTGCCACGGCGGGCATTGCCGCGTTCTTTTCCGGGCTGCCGCTCAGGGCTGCCCTTGTCACAGGAATGGCGCTGGCCCAGGTCGGCGAGTTTTCCTTCATCCTTTCGGAAACGGGAGTGCCCTACAACCTCGTTTCCGGGGATACGTATCAGGCATTTTTAGCGGTTTCGATACTGACGATGATGGCGACCCCCTCCCTGATCGCGATGGCGCCCGCCGTGGCCCATGCCATAGTCAAACAGCCGCTGCCCCGCCGTTTGAAGCAGGGGATGGCGCCCAAAAAACAGGAGGCGCCGTCCAGACTTGAAAATCACCTGCTCATTGTCGGGTTTGGCCTGAATGGGCGAAACCTCGCCCGCGCCGCCCGGATCGCCGGCATCCCCTACATGATTCTGGAAATGAACCCCGCCTTTGTCCGCAGCGAAAAGGCGAAAGGGGAACCAATCTATTATGGAGACGCAACGCAGGAGGCAATCCTGCTGCACGCAAATATCCGGCAGGCCCGAAGTCTGGTCGTGGTCATCAACGACAGGGCAGCAGTGCGAAGGATCACCGGGCTTGCCCGCCGGCTGAACCCCGGAATTTATATCCTGGTAAGAACCCGTTATATATCGGAAATAAATGATCTCCTGAAAATCGGCGCCAATGAAGTAATCCCGGAAGAGTTTGAAACTTCCGTTGAAATATTCAGCCGGGTGCTCGCCAAATACTTTGTCCCGAAGGATGACATTGAAAAACTGATCATGGAGATTCGTGCGGATGGATATGAAATGCTCCGTTCTCTTTCCCATAATGCGCAGCCGTCCTGCACGATGGATGGCTGCCTGCCGGATATGGAGATTTCCTCCTTCCGGCTCGATGACAGCGCCCCGGCAATCGGCAAAACACTGCAGGAGACGGAATTGCGCAAAAAATACGGCGTGACGCTGCTGGCAGTCAACCGCAACTTCCGGATCATCTCCAATCCGGCGGCTGATTTTGAGTTCGCCGCCGGCGACGTCCTTTTTCTGGTGGGAGAAACAAAGAAAATTCAGGAAGCAAGAGCCGTCTTAAACGGTTAAGCTCAGCCAAATCCGCGAACCATTTAAATCTCGCCTTGAAATACAGCTATTGAAGTTGCTTGTTTTATATAGTTTTTTAATCACAAAGAGCACCGGCTACCCTTTTTTCTGTTTCAGCACCTCGATGAAGGCCTCAATCCGCGTTTCCACCTGACCTTCGGAAAAGCTCCTCTCATCCACCATGTCCGCCTCGATCATCAGCGTGGGAATTCCCATTTTCTCTCCGACGATCCGCTGGATATCGTACTGGCCGAAGGAATAGGGCTTGCAGCTCCGGTTGGAGTGCATGACGACTCCATCGACACCGTATTTTTCGGCCATCGCAATCACCTGCTCCGCCATCTGATCAACGCCGATATTCAGATATATCCGACTGTAGCCTTCGGCCATTGTCTCAAGAAAATCATCTTCTTTTATATACTTCATCGAGCCGCACCAGGCCGTAGTGTAGGTATCGGCGACCAGACACGCGCCGGCGGCGGCAAATTTTTCAGAAAGCCATTTCATCCGGTACCAGATCGGGAGGTTGTCCCAGAGGAGGCGGTACTTCTCGTCGGCCACCGCGCCGATCTTCTGCGCTGCGCGTTCCTGCATCTCGTCGAGCAGCAACCTGTAATAATCAACGGTCTGTCTGGTTCCCCGGAGCGTTACAATCAGCGCCAGATGAAAAAAGGCGTCGAAGGCGCTCAGCGGCGACGGGCGCTGCACCGCCATGTCGAGTACCGCCTGCCAGAGGCGCTGTCCCTCAAGGGAGAGCTTGCCCACCTCCTGCATCCGGTCGTAATCGAATTTCTTGTTAGTCGCATTTTCCAGAAACTTTATATATTCAAGTATCTGACTTTTTACATATTTTTTTGCTTCAGCGGAAAAGCCGACATGGGTAAAGGGGGTATCGAGAATAAACAGCGGAACATTGAAGTAACGGGCCTGCACTTCATACCACTTCAGAACCGTGCCGCAGATATTGTTGCAGCAGACCAGCATATCCGGCTTCGGCAGTCCGCCGATAGGCCCGCCGTTTACCGGGGCGCAGCCAATGTCGGAGCGGGCATAGGAGCACAGATCGCTTGAATAGCCCATCTCCTCCGCCTTCCGGCAGAGCTCGACGCCCATCTTCGAGGCGCCGATCATCGCCCCGTGGTTCTCCGGATAGACCGGTATTATGTCCATTGCAATCAGCGGCTCCACCGGGCCGCCGCTCGTTATCCAGGCGACCTTCCTGCCTGTCTGCTCCGCGGTCTTCGCGTCGATGTAATAGGCGGTCATGATCTCCTTCATCTTCGCGGCCGCCTTGATCTTGCGTTTCTCTTTTGCCTCGTCTTTTTCAGCCACTTTTTTTCTCCCGTCAAATCATCTCGATGAACGCCTCGATCCTCGTTTGCAACTGCCCCCCCGCCTGAAGCTGTTCATCCACTTCGACCATCAAACTGGGGACTCCCGCTTTTTCCAGGGCTTGTTGCAAACAGGGATAGTCGAAGGCATGCGGATCGCAGAATTTCAGAAAAAAGAAGATCACCCCTTGCGCCTTTTTCTCCAAAACCATCTTCACCAGACGCCCAGCCCGGTCGGTTAGTCCCGTATGCTTTGCCGGACATGCCATTTTCTGCATATACCTGTCGGCAATCGCCCCGAGCGGGTCCGGATTGCCCTCGTCGACCAGACCGCTAAAATAACGGAAGCCGGTACAGAGATCGTCTCCCACGACGGCCCCCCCGGCTTCCTCAATGATATTGAATATATCCGGATAGTTGCAAACGCCGCCTTCCAGAAAAATCCGCTTCGCCCCAGGAATGCCGGCAGCGGAAGCCTTTGTTTTGTCTGCGGACAATTGCGCCGCGGTTTCCTCCACCAGGGGCGCGAGCCTCGACCTGTCCATCATCATTGCCGCACGGTTGAGCGCATAGAGCTCTTCGCCTTTCATAATGCCGGGATAAGCAGCCGTCAGCTCGTAGATTTGGCTGAACGCCCTGCGTATCCGGTTGCCGACACTGATCGCTTTACGCAGATCGTCATCGGCAATCTCCACCCCGAGCTTAACCTGCAAATCCTCCCGGAAGGTCTGCAGGACATCCCGGAAATAGCTCCGGGCGCTTTCGGCATTAAATTTCACCGGCAGAATCACATCCAGATGAAAAAGACCGCTCATGTTGATCCGGCATATATCGGAGAGTCGCTGCATCGTATCGCAGGTATGGGTAAAAACGATCCCTTCCAGAAATCCGAGCCTCCCCGCCAGGGCGTCTTCCAATACCCCCCTGGCCAGAGAACAGCAGTAGGACTGAAGGTGGGCGTCGGCCAGGCGCGACTGCTCCACAGAGCCAAAAAGACGAAAAGGATGCGCCCCGGCGGCGCTGATTATCTCCTCCGGCGCATAAGAACATAAAGTGCCGACGATCTTTTTTTCATCGCTCAGTTTCCCGGCATAACCATAGGGATTTTCTACAAGCCCAAGAAGCTCTTCAGTTGGCTTCATCAATAACCTCCTTCAGGTACATCTCTGGCAACTACTCAGACAGGCCACATGCCAAAATTGTCATGAACAAAACAGGGCGCATTTTCTGCGCCTTCAGACTTCAATCTGCACAGCTTCCGCCTGACTACGGGCAGCAGTTACAACAATTATGGAATCTTTGTAAGAATTTCCACGCCTTGCTCGGTAACGAGAACCGTATGCTCAAACTGGGCGCTCAGGCTGCCGTCTTTTGTCGTCACCGTCCAGCCGTCTTCCCGGGAGGTAACAACCTCATAAGACTTTCCCATATTGATCATCGGCTCGACGGTAAATGTCATCCCCGGGCACAGCCTCACCGCATCTTCCCTTGTGTAGTGGTGATGGACGTAAGGCTCTTCATGAAAATCCCTGCCGATCCCGTGGCCTCCATAATCGCGGACGATGCTGTAGCCGAACTTGGAGATATATTTTTCAATTGCCCGGCCAACCTCGTAGAGGCGCCTCCCCGGCTTGATCGCTTCTATTCCCCGGAACATCGCATTTTCCGTACGGGAAACAAGGTTTTTCACGTCTTCCGCCGCCTGGCCGACAATGCAGGTGCGCGAAGAATCTCCAAAATAGCCGTCGAGAATGACGGTCACGTCTACATTCACAATATCGCCATTCTTAAGTATCTCTTTTTCAGAAGGAATTCCATGGCAGACTACATTGTTCACCGAAGTGCAGATGCTCTTCGGAAAACCATGATAGCCCAGTGGGGCAGAGATCGCCCCGTGCTTTTGCGTGTACTCCTCGCACAGATCATTCAGATACAACGTGCTTACGCCTTCTTTAACAAATGGTTCTATATACTTAAGAAGCTGCGCGGCCAGTTTCCCGGCCTTGCGCATTTTTTCCATTTCATCCCTGTTTTTAATAACAATCATTCCGCCAGCTCTTTTTTATCCGGTTATTTGCTGTACATGCATGTTCCTGTTGCATGGGGATATCCCCTTTTCAGACGTTTTCGTAAACCATTTCCCGGAATATTAGTCAAGCCGTTTTAGACGGCGGCAAACCGCCGTTGCAGACGGACAGGCTTCCGCTCGCTGATCAGACGACGCCCGCATTCGAAAAACTTTCCCGGCGAAGCACAAACGATATTTATAAAACCCTTGCGCCTGCCGGGGCAGCCCCGCCATGAAGCTCCCGATGCCGGCGAGCAGTATTTACAATATTTTGCTGCGAAATATGAAAAAAACAGCTCCCAGAAGGCAAAAGCCCGCCCAGAGATAGTCCATCGTAAATTTTTCTTTCATGTAAAGCGCGGAAAAGGGAATAAAAATTGAGAGGGTAATCACTTCCTGGATTATTTTTAATTGTCCCAGGGATAAGGTCGTATGTCCTATGCGGTTGGCCGGCACTTGCAGCAGATATTCGAACAGGGCGATCCCCCAGCTCGCCAGGGCGGCGATAATCCACGGTTTATGGGACATATTCCGCAGATGCCCGTACCATGCGAAGGTCATGAAAATATTGCTTGCGAAGAGCAGCGCAACCGTTGCCAAAACCCTGTTCATACCCATACCGCCCGCCATCATGCAGGTAGACATGCTGACATTTTTTCAGATGCTGATCATTACAGCCCTGCTGCGGGGGGTCATTTCATAAGCAGCCATTCGCTGTCAAGTGAAATAATTACGGAAAAATCATTCTCCGGAAATATAAAACCCTTTGACACACGGTTAAATTTCCCGTATCATTTCAACCGCTAAAGCCGTATATAATCTATAACGTCAGGAAATTATAATTAACTTCAGGTATCATCTGCGGCGGGGAGAACGAAAATGTCAAAAATATTCGAAAAAATAGTCATTAATGGCATGGTGCTGGAGAACCGCGCTGTCCGTTCCGCAACCTGGGAGGGACTGGCGGACAAGGACGGAGGCGTTACGCCGAGCCTGATCGACCGGATGGTCGCCCTGGCTCGGGGAGGTGTTGGCCTGATCATCACCGGGCATGCGTTCATCAACAAAAACGGTCAGAGTGGGCCGGGACAGCTCGGCGCTTACCGGGACGAACTACTCCCCGGATTGACCAAACTGGCGACAGCGGTTCATGAAAACAACGGCCGGATAATCCTGCAGTTGGCTCACGGAGGCTTCTTCGCGATGGAAAAACTGACGGGCGAGGCGCCTCTCGCCCCCTCCCTCGTTCCCGAAATGGCCAAATCGCCCCGCCGTGAAATGACTCTTCAGGATATCCAGGAATTGGCCGGCGCCTTTGCCGCTGCGGCCGGGAGGGCAAAAGCCGCCGGTTTCGACGGAGTGCAGATCCACGCCGCCCACGGCTACTTACTGAGTCAGTTTCTCTCGCCGGCCTTTAATCGCCGTAACGACGAATACGGGGGAAGCATTGAAAACCGCGCCCGTTTTCTTATTGAAGCGCTTCGGGCGATCCGCCTGTCCGTCGGCAGCGATTACCCGGTACTGGTCAAGATGAACGTCCGTGATTTCATCGACGGCGGCCTTACCCTCGACGACTCGCTTACGGTTGCCTCCCTGCTTGCCGAAGAGGGAATTGACGCAATCGAACTGAGCGGCGGGTTCCTGAACGGCGGGAAGCTGAGCCCCAGTAGAATGGGAATCGACACGGAGGACAAGGAGGCATATTTTGGCGAGGAAGCAAAGGCATTCCGCAAAAGGGTCTCCGTTCCCCTTATCCTCATCGGCGGAACCCGTTCTTTCGGGGTCGCCGAAAGGCTGATTGCCGACGGAATAGTCGATTGCGTTTCCTTCTGCCGCCCGCTTATCCGCGAGCCTGATTTGATAAATCGCTGGAAATCCGAAAACTTCGCAGGAGCCGCGTGCATTTCATGCAATCGCTGCTTCGGCCCGGGGATGACCGGCCGGGGAGTTTACTGCGTGGACGAAAAGGGGCCGGCCTGATTATCACAGTCGCAGAATCTGGCCTCCAGACTTAACAATTGGTCACGTCTCACAGAACTTGCCGTTCTCCCGGTTGATTCCAGACAATTGGAAGTTTTAGTCGGAAAATAAAAATATTTTACATGCTCAGGACGCGCCTGCGAAAGTTTCGGTGCCGCAAAGGCACGCCGGCTGTTTGCCTTGAGAAACTTCAGCCAGACAGAGATGTCCTGTTCTATCCCGTTCCTTTTGGAGGGATCGCCAATTTCCGAATGCAACACCTCGCGCCAGCGCGGAAACGACACGGCCGTATTCACGGCGCCGCTGACTTTGTCTTTTTGCTTTTCCATGCCGGCGGGAGTAACGGAGTGCACACCACAACTCAAGCTGTTTTCATCGGCCCTCACATAGATATTAAAATATTGATTGCACTCAAGTCTGCGCAGATATTCTTCTTGACACACGGAAATGTAAATGCTGTATTGCCAAGCGCCCGTTGCAACGGCTTTCCAAACGTTATCCAAGGCAATCAGCTTTGGCCCAATTATACTGTTCGAAAACTATACTATATAATTAAGTCGGTGAGTGAAATGAATGAAACTCAATGGAACATGAAACCAAATAAAGCAAAAGCAATAATGCTTGCTAAGCGTCAACTGGCTGAGTTTGTATGCGACGCAGTTAACTTGGAAGGGATTAATTTAACCTTACCGGAAATCCAAACATTACTGGATGGGATTACAGTTGGAGGACATAAATTATCTGACCAACAAATAGCATTGAACCAGGCCGATACATGGCGCGCGTTATTTGGGTTAATTGATAAAAATCAGTTTGAAATCACCGGTGAAAAAGTCTGTGCCCTACATCTCATAGCGGGTAAAGACGAGGCATTGGATTGGGGGAAGTTCAGATCTGGCGGGGTTACTGTAGCAGGGACAGACTATATGCCGCCACAGGCTGATTCGTTGCCAGGGTTGTTCGAAAAAATGGTTAATGATTCATATAGTATGCCCGATATTTACGATCGTGCTATCCATTTTTTTCTAACAATGGCGAGATGCCAGTTTTTTTATGATGTTAATAAGCGTATGGGGCGTTTTATTATGAATGGGCTTTTGTTGAGTTGCGGATACCCTGCGATTAATCTTCCTGCGAAGAGACAATTAGAGTTTAATCAATTGATGCTCGATTTTTATGAAGCTGGTAATCAGAAACCGATGAATACCTTTCTACGCTCCTGCTTAGATGAAAGGGTTATAAAAATTATGAAAGAATAATGCGTCAAAAAATATAATCCTATTTATTTACCATAAATTCAACAGCTTCGAACAAAGCAAATTCAGCCGACGCAAAAAGCCGCGCGGCTGATTAGCGACGTTATACGAGGAAAAAATGAAAAAAGTTATCGCCTTATCAGCCTTATCAATCATCGTTTTATTAGCGCTTTCATTTGCATCTTGCTCAGATCAAGATAAAAATAGCGAAAAAAAGAAACTTGAAAGCGCAAAATCAACGTATCTCATTGAAACGATATCGAAAAGCGGAAGTGACGAACTTATTTCTTTGTTAGCCATCAAATATGATCTGGATTCAGAGTTAACTCACAAGATCATTAATGAGTTTACCAAGGAAGATTCATTGCAAAATATCTTATCTATTTCTGAGGCAAAAACTGTAGAAGAGCTTGAACGGCTTAAATCAAAAATTGACAGACCTTCCGTCGAGGAAAGGATTAGAAAAATCAGTGCAGAAACCAATATCAAACAGTCGATAGTGGCTTCTCTGCTGATAGACTATAAAATTTGGCATGAGGCTCAGAATGATGGAACTTATTAATAAAAGTAAGGCAAAGAGGTTTGGAATATTGCTCATAATCATTGGAGCCTTCATTCCTTCAATATTATATCCTTTCTCATCTTTATCAAATTCAGCGACCTTAGCAAAAGTAGCGTTTGCCATGAAGGGCGTTTCTTATGATACAAGTTTACAAGATCTTGAAGTAGTACTTGTGAAAGGGGAATGGAAAAAGAGTAACAACAATGCTGGTGGTCATTATGAAGGTAGGCTTGCTATTCCATATAGATATACTCTCGCATTTGGAATACTGCTTGCCTTTATTGGAATTGGTATTGTTGCATTTCACAAGGATAGAAAGGAAACTTGTTGATCGTATAACAACGGCTTGCACGGCAACGGCATAAAGCCGCCGCGCGTGAAGCCGAGCGTTCGGCTTAGGAGAAAATGACAATGAAAACTTCATGGCAGGTCGCAACCGCAGCTGAAGCATTTGCCGCTGCGCAGTTTGCGCGATGTGGGTGTGATATCTCCGTGCAGTATGGCGCCAACCAGCCAGAGTATGACTTGGTAGCGGTCGACGGTGACCGGGTCATGAAAGTCTCCGTAAAAGGTAGCAAAGACGGCGGCTGGGGGCTTACTCAATCGTTCATAAAGAATGCCGATTATCGCGGGGCGGCAGACAAATGGCTGGCTAAACACAGCAAGAAAACCGTCTTCTGCTTGGTTCAGTTCAAGGGAACTTCTGTTGAAAGTCTACCAAGAATGTATCTTGCGACGCCCCAGGAAATTGCTAATTGGCTAAAGAATGCAGCGGCTGGCCGTGGGGACACAATCCTTTATGAAAACCATGTATGGAGTCCAAGAGGGTATGCATCAGGCACAACTGATAAAATTCCGGATTCTTGGAAGTTTACGGAAAAACGACTTGAAGAAATAATAAAGAAAACCGAACAAGGCGCTTGAGCCGATCGCGGCCCACATGGGCCGCACCGGCTCAGCTTTTCGTTGGGCGGACCTTGAGATCGGAATGGCAAAATCATTGTTTCAAATCCGAGAAAATGCTCCCACACACTTGACAATATGTCATAAATGACATAAGATGGATTGTAATGAACCAGAATGATAAACCATTGGTGTGGTTGCACGGAGAGGTGCAAACACCTCCGTTTTCGAAGACAGCGCGCCTGGACGCAGGATATTTGCTTCGTGCTTTGCAGCGGGGAGAGAAATTATCCCTGCCGCAGTCCCGCCCGATGCCTTCCATTGGGGCTCGCTGTCACGAATTACGGATAGTAGATGAGAATTTGAATTGGAGAATCGTGTATCGGATTGAACCGGATGCGATTGTAATTTTAGAGGTATTCGAAAAGAAAACAAATCGCACGCCGGCATCGGTTGTCGATGTATGCAGGAAGCGAATAAAAGAGTACGAGTCGTGAGCAGGAGGGTAAGGCCATGATGGAAAAAACTAAAAAAAATATGTTAGCGAAAAAGGGATGGAAAGTTGGAACAACAACTGAGTTTCTGGGGTTATCAGAGGAAGAGGCAAGGTATATCGAATTAAAAATAGCGCTGAGTGAACATTTGAAGAAACAACGTATCAAACAAAAAATTACGCAGGAGCAACTGGCGAAGATGATGAGTTCTAGCCAGTCGCGTGTTGCAAAAATGGAAACAGGTGACCCGACTGTTTCATTGGATTTGTTGGTGAGATCTCTGTTGACTTTGGGGGCTTCTGAAAAAGATTTGGCAAAAGTCATAGCCGCAGCAAATTAAAAACCGCCCAACAAGGCTTTTTCAGCGGAGCGCAAAAAGCCGCGCCCGCTGAAAAGCAGCATTCGGCAGGAGAAAAAGAAAATTGATCCCAGTCCGTTAATCTTGTAATCTATACTTACAAAAAGGGAGGTAGTGTTATGCCAACCGTCATGGAGAAAGAATCGGCACACAAGCTCATTGACCGCATGCCTCAGCAGGCAACATGGGATGACCTTATGCACGAAATTTATGTTCGCGAGGCGATTGAACGAGGACTGGCCGACAGTAAGGCAGGAAGAACCAAAGACGTCAAGGAAGTCCGGGCCAAATTCGGCCTGCCCGAATGAAAGTCCACTGGACAGACACGGCAGAGGGTCATCTTGATGCAATTTACGCATACATTGCCCATGATTCCCCGGAGTATGCAAAACGCACGGTAGATCGACTTACCCGGTGCTCACAGCAGATTGCGGACTTCCCACTCTCTGGCCGCAGAGTCCCGGAATACGAGATTGACCAGATTCGGGAAGTAATCGAGGGGCCGTATCGTATTATTTACTACATCAAACCTGACCAGATTGATGTCCTTGCAGTTTTGCACGGAGCGCAGAATGTGCTCCGATAAGACAAAGAAGCCGAACAATTCGCTACACTTGACGCGCACGCGCAAGTGAGCTTTTGCGTTCGCTGAAGAAAAAGGGACATAAAAATTGATTAAAAAGTGTTATATATTGGCTGGGC
>CAZKHU010000027.1:7665-31665 GCA_964552725.1 uncultured Syntrophus sp. | reverse complement strand
GAAAAACCATATTCCCGATAGAGATATTCGGGAATGACAAATGGTTTTGCAATTGACTCAGTTATGTTGTGGAGAATGAAAACACCCTGCCGGATCGCTATTTGCTCTTGACAATATTAAAAACTTTATCGAAGATCAGAACGTTGTTTTATTGTTGGCAAGGATTCATATAATTTTCAGGAGGCAGCGGAAATGTTTGATGACGTCGATTCCGGATGGGAAAACATGGTGGTCTCTCCTGATGTAGTTCTCTCCCATATAGAGCCGGGAATGAGCATTTTTCTGGGAACCGGCGTTGCCGAGCCGCGAACTCTGGTAAAACGGCTGAAAGAATCCGATATATACAACCTTACCGATCTGGAACTCGTACAGATCGTCAGCCTCGGCGATGTCATATCGCTGATTGAAACCCCGCGCGCCTACAAATACCGACTGAAAACATTTTTCGCGGGCTGGCTTGCCAGCAAGGCGATTCTCTCCGGCGCGGTGGACATGATCCCCTGCCGTTTTTCACAGATCCCGTCCCTCGTGGAATCAGGGGCAATCCGCATCGATGCCGCTTTTGTTCAGATCACCCCCCCGGACAAGGCCGGATACGCAAGCCTCGGCGTGGCGGTGGATATAGCCAAATATGCGATGGAAAGGGCTTCCCTCGTCGTGGGAGAAATCAACAGCAGCGTTCCCCGCACGATGGGAGATACCTTCGTCAATATTGCCGATTTCAACTATCTCGTAAAGGCAACGGAACCCCCAATCTACTTCAACCGCTGGCCCGTGGACAGCGTGATGGACAAGGTAGCCGCCAATGTCGCCACGCTGATCGGCGACGGCAGTTGTCTTTCCTTTTATCCCGGGGCCCTTTTCGAGGCTCTGGGCAAACATCTTGCCGGCAAGCGCAATCTGGGCGTCCATACTTTATTTTTTACCGACGTGCTGATGGATTTATTGAAAAACGGCGTTGTAACGAACCGAAACAAAAATAATTTCAGCAACAAATCCGTTACTTCTTATGCTCTCGGGACTGCCGAACTGATGAAATGGCTGCATCGCAATCCCCTCGTCGAGTTTCAGGGAATTAATGTTGTCGCCGACAATGCCCGGATAAGCTTTAACGAAAAGACCATTTTCATTATGCCTGTGCGCAAGATTGACCTCATGGGCGGGGTCGCCCTTCATATCGGCAAGGGCAATGTGACCGCCGGCCCCGGACATGCCCTGGAATTTTATGCCGCAGCCCAGCACTCCTGCGGAGGGCGGGCGATTTTTGCCCTCCCGAGCCGCAACCTCCAGGGTGAATCGAACGTCATGCTTTCGGTCGAAGATTTTCCCAATCAATTCAATAATAAAGAGTCGCTTGACCTGATCGTTACCGAATACGGCATTGCTTCCATGATCGGCCGCACCGTGCGGGAGCGCGCCCAGGCGCTGATAGACATAGCCCATCCCGATGATCGGGAAGAACTGGTGCGGCAGGCCAAAGAGGCCAACATCCTCTATCGCGATCAAATCTATCTTCCCGGTTCCGGCGCCCTTTATCCCGGTAAGCTCTCGACGGTTTATAATTTCAAGGACGGGCTTTCCGTAAGTTTCCGGGCGATCAAGCCCTCCGATGAAGAGGAAATGAGAAGGCTTTTCTATCGCTTTTCCGACAACGCCCTTTATTACAGATATTTTTCTCACGTAAAGTCCATGCCCCACAAGGAAATGCAGGGGTACGTAAATATCGATTATCAAAAGACACTGTCGTTAGTCGGAACCGTCTCCGAAGCGGGGGGAGAAAGGATAATCGCCGAGGGTCGCTATGTACGTCTAAGCGATCGTCCTTATGCGGAAGTTGCCTTCATCGTCGATGAAAATTATCAGGGAAAAGGGATCGCCTCCTTCCTTTTGAAAATGCTGATCGAGGCAGCAATGGAACAGGGCATTGAAGGTTTCACCGCCGATGTCCTTTACGACAACAAGGCCATGCTGAAAGTCTTTGAAAAGGCATCCTTCCCGATAAATGCCGTAATAAAATACGGGGTTTACAAACTGGAAATACCATTCAAAAAGCAGGTATAGATAAATTTGCCATGCCTGATATGAAATTAGAGGGGCTGCTGTTGCCATCGCGCAAGCAGCTCAGACGCTTGCATAGAGAACAAATTGGCGGATCGGCAGCAATCCCAGTTGAATTCTCCGGGATGAAGTGATAGAAGAGCCATGCGTCTGAGTTTTTCAAATTATCTGAGAATATAGGAGATCGATAATGAGATATTTGCGAATGCCTGTTTTTTGCCTTGCAGTTATGCTGTTTTTCTTTCAGTCTGCCTGGGCGAAAGACAATTACCGTATTGCCGTATTGCCGTTTTCAGTCCACAGCGCTGAAAACATCGATTATATCAGACAGGGCACCGATGATATGCTGCGCTCGCGACTTTCTCTGAACGAGAAGCTTACCGTTATCGAAAAGAATGCCCTGCAACCCTTTTTAAAAGACATCGCGGAGAAGGACCTCGCAGCATCTGCGGTGTCTGCCCTGGGCAAAAAGCTGAATGCCGATTATGTGGTCTGGGGAAGTCTCACAAAAATAGGAACGGTGATCAATATTGACGGGAAATTGCTCGATATCGCCGCAAGCGCTCCCTCTGTCAATTTTTCCGCGCAAGGCGGCCTTGACGATATAATCCCCAGAATCAACGATTTTTCAGGGAGAATAACCGCTCAGATATTGGGAGGCCAGCCGCTGGCCGCCGCCGGTCAGCCGACAGCAAAGGAGATCATCGTCTCCCGCAAGCCATCCCCGGCGGAAACAAGGGAATCGGAAATAATTTCGGCAATGGGAAAAGGTAAGAAAGGCGCCTTCACCTCCTCGCTGAATCCCTACTTCATCAACGCCGAACAGCCGCTTGACCGTAAAACATTTTGGAAAAGTCAGCAGTTTTCCAACGAATTCAAGGGAATCGACATAGGTGATGTAAACGGGGACAAACTGAACGAAACGGTCTTTATCGATTCGAACAACGTCTTTATTTATCAGAAAAAAGGCAATGCCTTCAAACTTATCCAGCAGTTTGCCGGAAAAAGGTACGACAATTACATCAGCCTTGACGTCGCTGATATCAACGGAAACGGGATCAAGGAAATAATCGTCTCCGGTTATTCCGGGCAGGAGGTTAATTCTTTTGTCATGGAATTTAAAAACGGCAAGTTTGAAACAATCGCCGCCAATCTCCCGTGGTTTCTGCGTGTAATCCATAACAGCGATTCCCCGCCAGTTCTTCTGGGACAGAGGCGCGGCCTGGAAGACCCTTTCGACACGCCCATTTATGAAATCTCCTGGAGTGGCGGAAAGCTTGAGGAAAAAAGGCGGATGAAAATCCCCCAGGGGCTCTCCATCTACGGACTGACCATGGACAGACTGGGCGCAAGCGGCGCGGAGAGAATAATCGCCTTGAACAGCGACGATTATCTCTGCATCTTCGAGCAGACCATGAAACCCCTCTCGAAGGTGCTGGTCTTTGGCGGCAGCGATGAATTCGTCTGGAAGAGCGAGGAGACCTTTGGCGGAAGCAACACCTCGATCGAGCCCGTAAACAGAACGCAGTCGGGGGAATCGGACATCCAGACCTATTTCATAAATTCGCGAATCATTACCTACGATACCAATCGGGACGGCAAACGGGAAATCATCATTCCGAAAAATATCTCTTCCTCTTCACGGATGTTTCAGAATCTGAAGCTCTTCACCAGCGCCGAGGTACATAACCTCGAATGGGATGGCCTGGGAATCGTGGAAAGCTGGAAAACGAAGAAAATCAACGGTTATATAGCCGATTTCCAGTTTAAGGATATTGACAATGACGGTGAAAACGACATCGTTCTCGCCCTTGTTCTGTCCACGGGCGGAGCGATACAGAACCGCAGCGTCATCGTCTCTTATTCGCTGAAGGGCGAATAAATGCCTGCGTTTTTGTTTGCCGAAAAATTCAAATACTTCTCATGCGGCATTTCTGATTCTTCTGGCAATGGGCATCTCCGGCATTGGACGCACGGCACTGAAAGCGATCCCGGTCCTTACACTGCTCTACCTGGTATTGCGCGGCTTGGGCGGCTTCCCCAGGGCATGTCTGTCGGGAGCGCTGATCGGTTCCCTCTCCGGCGATATTCTTCTTGATCTTCCATATCCGGGGATTTTTATTTTTGGCCTGGTGTCCTTTCTTGTCGCGCATCTGTTCTACACGGTCTTATTTTTTCGATACGCGAAAAGACCCGATGGGGTTCAGAAAACAACAATCGCGGCTCTCGTCCTTCTTGCAGGCGCCATGAAGCTGGAGATGACAGGATCGGAAGTCGCGGAGATTTTCAAGGAGATTCAGAAGCAGCCGGGATGTCAGCCTGATGTTTTTAACGGGAGTAAGTACCCGTAGCCTTTCGATGATTTTCAAGCCGCAGACACCCGGCAAACGTCTTTTTATTCACAGGGCGGCGAAATGGACGACAGGATAAAGGTTTCAGACAATGCGTTGAACAGCAGCGGGGATAATGACCAAAACAGGTTTTTCTACGGTTATGTGGTCGTGGCCGTCTGCTTCGCCATTCAGGTGGTCGGATGGGGAATCCATAACAGCTTCGGCATTTTTTTTGCCCCTCTCATTCATGATTTTGACTGGAGCAGGGCCTCCGTCGCCGGCGCGGGGGCGGTAAGCGTGCTGATTCACGGAATCGGCTCGATCGTCGCCGGCGGGATGAACGACCGGATCGGCCCGCGCAAAATCATGACCGGCTGCGGCCTCCTGATGGGGGCCGGCTACATGCTGATGTCCCGGGTGGACACGCTCTGGGAAATTTACCTGTTTTACGGGCTCATCATCGGCATCGGCGTAAGCGGCACCGATGTCGTCCTGCTTTCCACCGCGGCCCGGTGGTTTCACACCCGGCGGGGAATCATCACCGGAATCATCAAGGTCGGGACGGGCCTCGGCATGGTCGTCATGCCCCTTTTCATCACGCTGCTGTTGAATCATTTCCCCTGGCGCACCACGTTTTTCATTCTGGGCGTCGTGATCCTCGTCGTCTATGTGCTCCTGGCACAGTTGCTGGTAAGGGACCCCGCCCTCAAGAAGCAGTACCCGGACAACGCAAGGCGGCCCGACAACGGGGCGGCGCCGCGCGAGGAGGGGCTCACCTTCCGGGAGATCCTCCGCACCCGCCGTTTCTGGACCCTCTGCGTGGCGACATTGCTTGTTGTTTCGTGTACCTACACTGTCATGATGCACATCGTTCCCCATTTGATCGATATCGGCGTATCGCCTGCCAGGGCCGCCTCCGTTCTTTCCATCGTGGGGGGCATCAGCATCGTCGGCAGGCTTGTTCTGGGGGCAATCGTTGACAAAACAGGCGCCAAAAAGGCGCTGATGATTCCTATTTCATTACTCTTTACAGCGCTCTGCGTTCTTGTTTTCGCCAAGACGATGGGGATGTTCTATCTTTTTGCCGTCATTCAGGGGTTCGCCCATGGCGGGTTTTACGCCCTCATCTCGCCGACCGTGGCGGAGTTTTTCGGGACCAGGGAACACGGAATCATCCTCGGCGCAGTCATTTTCAGCACCACGATCGGAGGCTCCGTCGGTCCGTTTGCAGCGGGCTATGTCTTCGACATGACCGGAACCTACAGCGTTGTTTTTGCCGGTCTTGCCGGGATAAGCCTCGTCGCGTTTGCGCTCACGGCCACCTTTAAGAGCGCGCACGGCAAGACCGTCCCTTGAACAAAACATGGAATCAGTGATAATCGTCTATTCTGCAAAGTATCCGAGGGGACCGTAATTATCTTCATCATTGATATTGAATCACGAAAAGATGCATATAAATAATCGAATATTCGGGCAAGTCTGAGTCTACATCCGGAGGGGGGAATATGAGCCTTCATCAAAAACTGCTGCAACTCGCCGCCAATAATCAACCGATTCGCGTGGGTCTCATCGGGGCGGGCAAATTTGGTTCCATGTATCTTTCGCAAGTACCGAACACGCCGGGCATTCATCTGGCGGGCATTGCCGATCTCTCGCCCGAGGGCGCCAGACGTAATCTGGCGCGCGTCGGATGGCAGGATGAGCAGTCGGATGCCGCCTCCTTCGACGACGCGCTCAAAACAGGGAAGACCTGCATTTCCGATGACTGGGAGGCTCTCGTCAGGCACCCGGCGATCGACGTTGTTGTTGAATGCACCGGACACCCGCTTGCCGCGGTTGATCACTGCCTGCTCGCGTTCAAAAACGGCAAGCACGTGGTAAACGTGACGGTCGAAGCGGACGCCTTCTGCGGACCTCTGCTTGCAAAAAAAGCCGAGGAAGCGGGCGTTGTCTATTCGCTGGCGTTTGGAGACCAGCCGGCTCTGATCTGCGATCTGGTGGACTGGGCCAGAACATGCGGTTTTCCGGTCGTGGCGGCGGGGCGCGGTCATAAATGGCTCCCCCATTTTTCGCAATCGACGCCGGATACCGTCTGGGGCAAACTGCTGCCGGTGGAAAAATCGATGAAGTTCGGCGGCTTGCCGCTGGGTCTTGCCCACAACGTCCGGGTCATCCGCCCCGTCAGGCAGGGACAGTCGCTTTGCTGGGACGATGTGGCCGTAGATAAAACGACCCACGCCTGCCGGATTCGCCGGGAGCTGGAGGCGCAATTTGCCGCGGCGACCTGATCCGAACAGGCGCCTCCAATTGCCGTATAGGGGTATTACCCTCACGTCTCAACCGTGCAGCACTCAGATGGATTCCATGCGGCCAATCAGATTGCAATTTCCGGCAGGAGACCGGCAAGCCCCGGGAAAAGCGCCCGGTCTTCCTCCCACGCATAGATGAGGATGTCGATATTCAGCCGCTTGAGCTTTTCCACGAGGGACGGCTCGGGTAAGCGGGGCAGAACGAGAAGCAGGAGCGGATTGTCGGGCAGGCTCAGACTGTTAAGCAGAAGCTGGGTTGCCCCGGTGTGAATGTCGGCAAGCGTCGTTTCAGTCCGGATCTGAAAGACGGCCCTTATGCGCCCGCTGCGATTCGCCGCCGCCAGATCGCGGCTGCCGTCGTTGCCCGCCTTGAAGCCTGCCCCTTTCAGCCTGGCAGCCAGGTCGTGGACAATCAGGCCGTGGTCGCATTCGGCGCCGGGCTCCCGTTCCTGTTCACGGTAACGGGTGCCGATCAGCTCTTCATGGATGCTGAACTCGCCAAAAGCCAGTTCCGTCTGGGCGGAACGGGCGGCGACAACGTCCTTGATGCGGGCGATTTTGTGGACGAATTCGGTGATTTGTCTGGCGAAACGGGGAGACTGAAGAATCCCGATGACGGCAACCGGCGTCTCTTCCCCGTCGTCGTCCATCACCTCCCAGGCGCCCCGGTAGCTGGAATCAAAAAGCGATTTTCCAATTCCCCTTCTGCCTCCCCCGAGCCTTCCCCGATGCACAACAAAAAGGCGGCCGGCCCGGTCCCGGACAAAAACGCCGCCGATTCTCCGATCATAGCCGTTGATGGGGAAATTGACCTCGCAGGCAACCGCCACCGAAGCCCCCGTCTCCGGACGGCCCGTCCCGAATCCGTTCCAGTAACGGCTGCCGGCAATCTTCCTGGAAAAGAACCAGATGCCGAGGCGCTCCGACCAGAAGACCTTCATCCGCTCGCTCGCCCCCGGATGGCCAAGCCGGACGGAAATCCGCTCCGAGGCGAACATCCGGAGGCCGCGGACAAACCGTCCCTGACAGCGCTTGATCGCCGCCTCGTCGGTGATGGTCTTCAGCATGAAATTCCCCTTCTCAAACAGGCTTCAGCAGAACGCACTCCTCTTGAAGATTGAATCCCTGAAAAAATCTGTGTTTGTAAAAACGGTCCGCTTCCGCTGACGCGGCAAATCACCATTTACACCGTGACTATATTCAGAAGAGATGCTTGTGTCAATGGTGTTTTGCTCTCGTTTGTCTTGCCGCCGAAGCCGCGATGGTGTATTGACAGGTGCCAAAAGAGGCGACCTGTTTGGGCACCGGCCTCAAACGCCCAGAATCCGGACGCGCTCGACAGGAAGACAAAGACGCTGAGGGGCGGCAGTCTGACGTTGGGGCCGATCAGCACGTTATTCACGGACACCGTCAACATGCCTCTTCCGGAAAATAACTGACGGGAACGATAACTCAATGTTTTGAAGGATAGAACTGTGCATTTCGATCTATGTAAGAAGATTGCTGAAAACGTCTCCCTTGTCACAGTCGGCAAGGAGAGAGCCATTGAGCTCCTGCTGGTCGCCCTCCTGGCCGAAGGCCATGTTTTGATAGAAGACATTCCCGGCCTCGGAAAAACGCTGATCGCCAAGGCGCTGGCAAAAAGCATCGGCGCCTCCTTCAAACGGGTGCAGTTCACCCCGGATCTGCTACCCGGCGACATCACCGGATTCAATGTTTACCATCAGGAAGCGGGTCGTTTCTCCTTTCAGCCGGGTCCGGTTATGACCCACGTGCTTCTGGCGGACGAGATCAACCGCACCATCCCCCGGACGCAGTCAAGCCTGCTGGAGAGCATGGAGGAACGTCAGGTCACGGTGGACGGCACAACCTACGATCTCCCCCATCCCTTTTTTGTCATGGCAACGCAGAATCCGATCGAACTCGAAGGCACCTTCCCGCTTCCCGAGGCGCAACTGGACCGTTTTCTGCTGCGCATGCGGCTCGGATATCCGGGAAAAAACGAGGAGATCGCCATTCTGGATCGTTTCCAGCAGGGCGACCCGCTCAGGGAACTGAAGTCCGTTGCGACGCCGGAACAGATCTCGGCGCTGCAGGAGGCCCGCAGGCAGATACGCGTCTCTGCTCCGGTGAAGGAGTACATCACGAACATTGTCCGCGCGACCCGCCAAAGCAGCCTGGTGCGACTGGGCGCAAGTCCGCGGGGTTCCCTTGGACTCATGCGCGCCGGGCAGGCGCTGGCTTTGCTCCGCCAACGCGACTACGTCCTTCCGGATGACATAAAACTGATCACAATCCCGGTACTTGCGCACCGCCTCATCCTGAAGGAAGAGGAGCGGCTCCGGGGAAATCAGCAGGATCTTCTACTCGAAGAGATCGTCCGCCAAACCCCCGTGCCGGCTTCCGGCATCTAAGGACAGTTAATGAACGCCTCCGCCGATCGCAGCCTGCCGAGCATTTTCCTGACCCCCTTCGTTCTGGCCATTGTCGCCCTGTTTTTTTTCCTGGCGCTGCTCAACGGCCAGCGCGATCTTACGGTTCTTTCCCTGCTTCTTCTCTGCATCGCCATGCTGGCCAAACTCTGGTCCAAATGGAGTCTGAAAGAAATCTCCTGTTCCTTGACCCTTGACAAATGCAAGCTCTTTCCCGATGAAACCCTGCTTTTGCAGGCAAAGGCGGAAAATAGAAAAATCCTTCCCGTCTGGCTGCGCCTCAGCGCGCCGGTAAGCGGCGGTCTCAGCCTGGATGGAAAAAACACCCCGGAAATTGTCTCGGAAACCGGCCTGCTGTGGCATCAGAAGGCCGATCTTGGCTGGGAACTGACGGCGCTCAGCCGGGGCGTCCATCGCATTGGCCCTTTAACCATCGCCTCGGGCGACCTCTTCGGGTTTTTCCCCCGCAGCAGACATCTCACCGGGATAAGCGAGGTGGTGGTCTTTCCCCGTATCGTGCCCATCCAGCCGCTCTTTCTCCCGCCCCGTGATTTTTTCGGAATCCCCGGCGCCAACAACCCCGTACACGACCCCGTCTATATTCTCGGCACGCGGGACTACCACCCCGGAAGTCCCGCAAAATACATCCACTGGAAGGCAACCGCCCGCCACCACAATCTGCAGGAGAAAATATTCGAACCGTCGGCCCAGGAAAAGCTGCTCCTTGCCGTCGATGTCGCCCCCTTTGCCAAAAGCGGGAAGGCAGCCGCCTTCGAAGAGATGCTGGAAGCAGCGGCATCCACGGCGGTCCGACTGGCCGAGCGGGGCTGCGCTGTGGGGCTGATCACAAACGGCCGGATCACGGGACAGGGATCGTCCATCGTCGCGATCGCGCGAAGCCCGAACCAGCCGGCCGTCATCCTGGAAACGCTGGCACGGATTCGGATGGAAACTGCCTGCGGCATCCTCGAATCGCTTCAACATCAGATGGACGTCGCTTCCGGCATCAGTTGCCTCTATTTCTCCATGGAGGAGGATGAAACAACGCGTCTGGCCCGGGAATATGCGCGGCGTCGAAGAATTCCCTTCCGCTTTGCGGCCGGCAGGTCATCAGACGACAGTCGGAAAGCCGCCTTTCCCGGCGAGGGGGCCTTTTCCGGAGGCACTCGGCATGGATGACCGCAAAGGGATAACCTGGCATCTCCTGAACGGGACCATGGAGCTTAGCTGGTTTCTGGGATGGGCAATGTTTTCCTCCCTGCTGATTTTGCATCGTCCGTTTCCTGTTTACGAAACAGTAGCCGCTTTTTCGCTGGCCTGCCTGACCACCCTGGCCGTCAGGGGCCGGGGATGGCGGGTGGCTGCGGTTCTCGCCGTGGAATTTGCCGGACTTTCGTGCGGCGCCCTGCTGATGATCCATGGTATATACTTCGCTGCCCTTCCCCTCTTCGAATCTGGCTGGCTCATCTCGTTTTACACGCTTTCCAGAACCACAATGGAATGGTTTATTCTCGCACTGAACATTCTGCTGATCGTCATTCTGCTTGCAGGCGGGATTGCCCTTGCCCGACGACCCAGAGGATATTTTTCCGCCTGCAACCGCTTCGATTTCGGCATCGCGTCCTTTTTTGCGCTGTTTCTGATCAAGCTCGCAGCCCTGACGAAAGGCGAGCCCCTGGCGGAGGACACCCTTTCGTTGCTCTTTATTTTCCCGTTTTTCCTTGCGGGCCTGCTTTCCATCGTCCTGTCCCGGGGATGGGAAAACAGGAGCAGAACATTCCTCCCCGGACACCGGACAACCGGCGTCATCGCGGTCTTTTTCGCCGTGGTCCTTGCCGGCGTGTCCCTGCTACTGCTTTTTTTCATGCCCGGCTTGACCGCGGCCGCGCGGCTGGGGCAGCAGGCGCTCACCGCCGCTTGGAAGCCTCTTGTTCCCGTTTTGTTCTCCATTCTGCGTTTTATTTTCGGCCCGCACGGGGGCAACCCTGTGGCGGCAGCGGAAAAATCATCCCCCTTTTCCGATACGGCTGCCCTCGTCTCCGATCAGCCCGGCTGGTGGACGGCGCTGCTGGGAAAAATCATGGTCTGGGGCGCGGGGGGCATACTGCTGGCCGCTTTCGCAATCGCCCTGACCTTAACCATTTTTTACACCGTCAAATGGCTCCTTTCGAGAACAGGCAGCGACTTTCACCGTACCGCTGCACCCTCCTTGCGTTTTTCGACGCTGGCAGCCCTCTTGAGAGACCTTCTGCGCAGGTTTTTTCACAGCTTTCAGGGGGAAAGAAATGCCTCCGATCTCTATCACGCCCTGCTTCAATGGGGCAGACGCAGCGGATTGTCCCATCCAAGCCATGAAACTCCCACCGAATTCGGAATACGGCTGCAGGAAGGATTTCCCGACTTGACGCCGGCTATCCAGGACATCATCATGGCTTACAACCGTGAGACCTATCGGGAGGAAAAACTTGACAAGGCCCTTTTAACCACGGTGAATGCTTCCTGGCGCACCCTGCGCCACCCCCGTCTCTGGCCGGCCCGCTTTAAACGCCATATCTCAGGCGCATCATCTTAACCGTTAGTTGCAAGCCGGGGAAATCTTCGCCTTTTTCAAGCCTTAATCTTCGTTAAACCTTTGCTTCTGACGGACGTTCGGCGGAACTTCTTTTTTAGGCAAATTTTAACAGGCGAAACAACCAAAATGCTTGACGAATGGCCACTGAACCAATCATCCGACAATCAGGCGGTGAATTATCGATGAACGAGGGGGTTGACATTTGCCGGAAACTATTGTAGAAGCGCGCACCTTGACGGAAGAGAACAACGAAGGACGAGCGACGCAAGGAAATGACGATCAGCGTCGCGGTCTCTGCCATAATCTGGCGGTGTAGCTCAGCCGGTTAGAGCATACGGCTCATATCCGTAGTGTCCCCCGTTCGATCCGGGGCACCGCCACCATTAAATACAAAGGCCCGGTCCATGATCGGGCCTTTGTATTTAACACCCGGGAGATTGCCATGAACAGCATCCCTGACGAACCTTTTTCACCATCCCTGCTTTTCAGAAATACCCATATCCAGACAACTTTTGGAAGTCTGCATCTAAGGGCCGCGGGAAAAAACGAGATGCTGGAGGCCGCCGAAGAAAATATCGTTCCCGCGGGAGACGGCGCTCGCCTGCTGGGATACCACTCAAGACAAAAGGGGAAACAGCCGCCCGGAATGATCATCATTATCCACGGTTGGGAGGGCAGTTCCGATTCCACATACATGCTTTCCACCGGCCGCTTTTTCTACCGGCTCGGCTACGACGTATTCCGGCTGAATTTACGGGATCACGGCAACAGCCATTACTTGAACAAGGGATTGTTTCACGGCGCCCTGACGGACGAGGCGGCCGGGGCGGTAAGGGAAATCGCCCTTAAACAGCCCGATATTCCCTGCTATCTGATTGGCTTTTCCCTGGGGGGCAACTTTGCGCTGAGGATCGCGCTGAAGCAGTCCTTCGCGCCAATTCCCAACCTGAAGATGGTGTTTTCCATCAGTCCGGCCATCGACCCCTACAAGGCAACGCTCGCCATAGACAGGGGCCCGGCGGCTTATCGCCGCTATTTTATGGCAAAATGGAAGCGCTCTTTACGACAGAAACAAAAATGCTTTCCCGAGATTTACAACTTCGATTCGGTGCTGCACCACAAAAAATTAATGGCGCTGACCGAAGCCATTATGGCATGGTATCCGGAATTCCATGATTACCGACAATATTTCAATATTTACACCCTTACGGGCAATGCCCTTGCCGTTCTTGAAATGCCGGCGTTCATCATTATGGCGCAGGACGATCCGGCGGTCCCGGTCGAGGACTTCTATCATCTGCCCGCCAATCCGCATCTGCATCTCTCCATTCAGCGTTTCGGCGGTCATTGCGGTTTTATCGATCCGTTCCCGTTTGGATGCTGGTATGAGCGCCAGATCGCCAGACTGATCGCCGCGGAAGAGGAAAAATGATCAAAAATCTTGACATTCCTGATATTTTCACTCAACGGGGCCCCTTTCTGCAGCGGGTGAAAGAACGGATCTGGGCGCATCCCTCAGATTTCAACGAAACCTGGATGAAACTCAATGCCCCCGCCAACAAGAACGACCGCCGACTTGCCGCGGGGGTGCTGATGCCGCTGATTTTCCGGACGTCGCCGTCGGCCGGCGCCTCGGAAACAGGCTCCTTCGTCCTCCTTATGATAAAACGTTCTTCAACGGTTGCCCAGGCCGGGGATCTGAGCTTTCCCGGCGGAATGCTGAATCCGATAGGCGATCGAATTTTGAGCTATATTTTTCTTTATCGACTGCTGCCTGCGATACGGCAAAAAAATGCTGGGGCAAAATCTTTCTCCTCCCCCCTGACAACCCTTTTCATGGCAACTGCGCTGCGCGAGGCATGGGAGGAGACAGGCCTTTCGCCGTTTCGGACTACACTGATCGGCCCCCTGCCTACCTATAATCTCGCCCTCTTTAAAAGGACCATATTCCCCATTGCCGGTTTTGTCGAAAATCATGGATCGCTCCGGCCCAACAGCGAGGTGGAAAAGATCGTCGAGATTCCCCTCTCCTCTTTTTACAGACCCGATTCGATAGGCGCCATCCAGATCGAAACGCCCGGGCAGAATGCAGTTCCATCCGAGTTCCCATGCCTTATTCATCGTGGCGAAGACGGCCAGCGGGAGATCCTCTGGGGGGCGACATTCAACATCACGGTCGATTTTCTCAGAATAGTAATGGATTACCGCCTTCCCGAAAAGAGAAGCGGCGCGGTAATCTCCCGAAAGCTCTCCTCCGCTTATCTCTCGGCTGATTTCCCGAAGTAAACAGCTGCAGCCCTTGCGTCGTTTCCTGAAGGACACCGCACCCTCCCTTCCCGTAATCTTTTCTTGACAGACAGGAGCCTGCCGCTTAGTATGCCGACATTAAGATTTTAATGGCCGCTGCTGCAACGGCATACTACGGCAAACCGGGTCCGATAACAGGATTTAAACGTCCATGACTTCCATAGATGACTGGAAAAAACTGTATCCTGAAAAATTTGCGGACGCGGCGCTTGTTTTCAGTCATATTCGCCGCGGGGATCACATCTTCGTCGTCTCCGGCTGTGGAGAACCGCAATTTCTCGTCCGGGAAATGGTCAACTATGTCGATTCCCACCCCAAGGCTTTTTTTGACACAGAGATCATTCATGTTTATTCCTTCGGCGTCGCCCCGTACACCGATTTGAAATTCAAAAGCAATTTTCGCCTTAACTCCTTTTTCATCGGAAACAATATCCGTGGGCCGGTAAATGAGGGACAAGCCGATTATACGCCCGTTTCCCTGTCCGGCGTCCCGGCTCTCATCAAAAACGGCGCAGTCAAGATCGATATAGCCTTGATCCAGACATCGCCCCCGGACGAGCACGGATATATGAGTCTGGGGATAAGCGTCGATATGGTAAAGGCGGCGATAAACAGCGCCTCTTTGATAATTGCCCAGGCAAACCCCGAAATGCCGCGCGTGCATGGCGACGGCTTTATCCATATCAGGGATGTCGGGTTTATCATTGACAAGAGTGAAGCGTTACTTGAACTTACCGATGTAACAGTTGATGATTCAATGCAAAAAATCGGAGGTTACGTGGCTGGTCTTGTCCAGGACGGCGACACCGTCCAGGTCGGCTACGGCGGCCTGCCGAACGCCGTTTTGGCCAGCCTCGCTGACAAACGGCATCTCGGAGTGCACACCGAACTTCTCTGCGACGGGATTGTCTCGCTCATCCAATCAGGAGTTGTCGATAACTCCCGCAAGACAATCAATCCGGGTAAAACCGTGGCGACCTTTGCAATGGGGAAAAAGGCAACCTATCGGTTTCTCGATGACAACCCGTCCATCCTCTTCAGGACAATCGACTACACGAATAACCCCCTCGTAATAGCGCAACACGATAATATGGTTGCGATCAACAGCGCCCTGGAAATCGACCTGACCGGTCAGTCCACGGCCGAATCGATCGGCAGTTCCTTTTACAGCGGCATCGGCGGCCATCAGGATTTTATGCGGGGCGCCCTCCTTGCGAAAGGCGGCAGAACAATTCTGACGATGAAATCAACCGCCCGGGATGACAGCGTCTCCCGAATAGTCCCGACGCTTCGCGAAGCCGCCGGGGTAACGCTGAACCGCGGGGACGTACGGTACGTGGTGACCGAGTTCGGCATCGCCTATCTGCACGGAAAAAATATCAGGGAACGGGCGATGTCGCTGATCGCCATTGCCCATCCCAAATTCCGCCCCTGGCTTGTCGAAGAAGCGAAACGAAGGGGTCTGATTTACACCGATCAAGCCTTCATTCCGGGAGAAAAAGGCGAATATCCGGAGCACCTTGAGACATACCGTACGACTAAAACAGGGTTGCAGCTTTTCCTCCGTCCGGTAAAGATCAGCGACGAACCCCTGCTGAAGGATTTTTTCTATTCCCTTTCCGAAAACAGCCTGAATCGCCGCTTCATCTCCTCCCGGATCGACATGCCGCACGAACGCCTCCAGCAATTCGTCGTTATCGATTATACCCGGGAAATGGTGATGCTCGCCGTCACGGGAACCGCAGAGAAGGAACTGATCGTGGGCGTCGGGCAGTACTCGATTCATCCGGGATCGCATACGGCGGAGGCTGCCTTTGCCGTACGCGACGATTTTCAGAATCGGGGCATTGCCCAGGAACTGCTTTCCCGCCTGACGAGCATCGCCCGAAAAGAAGGGCTGCTGGGCTTCACCGCCGAGGTTATTGCAGAAAACAGAACGATGCTCCATGTATTTGAGAAGGGCGGATTCGAGATAACCATGAGAAGGGATGACTGCGCGTACGAATTGAAGATGCGGTTTTTATAAAATTATGATAATTACGCCTGCCCTTGCCTCCCCCGCTCGGGAGAGACGAGGGCAGGCAGTTATCTTAAAATAAAAAAAGAGGTGAGAATGAATCCGGCGGTATTTCGCGAATATGATGTCAGAGGCGTTGTCGCTGCAGATCTTGACGAGGAGTTTGTCTACCTTCTCGGCAGGGCGATCGGCTCTTGCGCAATCCGGCAAGGCGTAAAAAGGATGGCTCTGGGACGGGACTGCCGCCTCAGCTCCGAGAGTTACCAGTCTGCCGTGGGCAGGGGGATAATGTCCTCCGGAATCGATGTTATCGATATAGGCCTGTGCGCTACCCCGATGCTCTATTTTGCGATCCGTCAGCTCGGGACAGGAGGCGGCGTTATGGTAACCGGAAGCCATAACCCTCCTGATTTCAACGGCTTCAAAATATGTATCGGCCCGGATACGATTTATGGCGAACAGATTCAGGAATTGAGAAAGATCATCGAATCAGAAACCTTCGCAAGCGGCGCCGGGCAATACAGCCGGCAGGAAATTGCCGGCGAGTATCAAAACTACCTGTTCGAACACGTAACGATAAAACCCGGGCAAAAAATCGTCCTCGATGCCGGAAACGGCGTGGGCGGACTTACTGCATTGCCGCTGTTAAAGAGATTCGGCTGCCGCGTTACCGATCTTTACTGCGATCCGGACGGCAGATTTCCGAACCACTTTCCCGATCCGACCGTCCCGGAAAATCTTCAGGAACTGGTCCGCCGCGTAATTACAGATAAAGCCGACATCGGCATTGCCTATGATGGAGATGCAGACCGGATCGGCGTCGTCACCGATCAGGGAAAAGTGCTGTGGGGGGATGAGCTGCTGCTGCTTTTTGCCCGCTCTATCCTGCAAGACAACCCCGGCGCCGCGATAATCGGCGAGGTTAAATGCTCGCAACGGCTCTACAACGACATCACCCGGCAGGGCGGGCGCGCCATCATGTGGAAGGCCGGCCACTCGCTGATAAAAGGCAAGATGAAAGAAGAGAAAGCCCTCCTCGCCGGCGAGATGAGCGGCCATATCTTCTTCGCAGACCGGTATTTCGGTTTTGACGACGCGATTTACGCATCTTTACGCCTTCTGGAGATACTCTCCAAAACCGGCCTGAATATTTCCGCTCTCCTTGCCGATGTTCCGGAGAGCTTTTCTACGCCCGAAATCAGAATAGACTGCCCTGATCGCCGGAAATTCGAAGTTGTCGAGGCAATCCGCGCCCATTACCAGAAACATCATGACATAGTGGCCATCGATGGAGTCAGGGTCAATTTCGGCGACGGCTGGGGCCTTATCAGGGCCTCCAACACGCAACCCGTGCTGGTGCTGCGTTTCGAGGCAATGACGCAATCGCGACTCGAGGCAATCCGCCGGGAAATGGAATCCGCGCTGCAAGAGGCGCTCCGTCACGGCGAAACTATCTTACCCTGAGGCCGGCAATGCAGGAAATACTGGTATTGATCGTAATCGCCCTGGCGCTGTTTTATATTCCCCGTTTAAGGGCCGGCAGGACCGTTGTTCATGAGACTGCCAGAATGCCTGCGCTGACCGGCTGGATACGCCTGGCAATGCTGGTTACATTTTTATGGATCGCCGGCGCCGCAGCATTTATAAAGCCCTGGGATGAAAACTTTTTGTCATTTCTATACGCAGGCATTGCCCCCGCCTTCTTTTTTTGGGGCTTTGCCTGGGTAATTGCCGGCTATAAAAAATACCGGCGCTGATCTTTTCCTGCTGATTCCGCAGTGCAGATAAAAACGCAGCAGTCAGACAAAATCACCGGACCTGCTGCCGGTGATTGCTGCAGGAGGCTTATTTGGAAACAAATGTTTTTGACCGGGACCTGTGGAAGGGTTTCTGGCAGATCGCAAAAATGTACTGGCTTTCCGCCGAAAAGTGGCGAGCAGCGGGCGTGCTTGCGCTTTTGCTGCTGCTGCTTTTTTCCTTTACCGCTTTAAATGTGACGTTGAATTTCGTCGGCCGGGATTTCATGACCGCCCTTTCGGAAAAGAACCTGCCGGCTTTCAATAAAAATCTGCTTTTGTATCTCGGCATCTTTATCATCGCCACCCCGGTCAGCGTCTTTTACTCTTTTATCAGACGAACTCTGGGGGTCAACTGGCGCCTTTGGCTCACCAGCCATTTTCTGGAAAAATATTTCCGAAACAGGGCCTATTATCATATCAAGGACAATCGGGAAATCGACAATCCCGACCAGCGCATCTCGCAGGACATTTCAGCATTTACGGCGACAAGTCTTGAATTTCTCTCAATCATATTTTTTTCCATTGTTCAGCTTATCTCCTTCATCGGCATCCTGTGGGGCATCTCGATAAAGCTCGTCCTTATCCTTCTGGTCTATGCCACAATCGGCACAACTGTAACCTTTTTTTTCGGCAAGAAGCTGGTTAATCTCAATTTTCAACAGCTCCGCAAAGAGGCCAATCTGCGGTACGGTCTCGTGCATGTGCGGGACAACGCCGAATCGATTGCGTTTTACCGTGGGGAAACAAGAGAGAAGAGTCAAGTCAGGGACCGCCTGCTGGCCGCGGTGGAAAACCTGCGTTTCCTGATTGGCTGGCAGCGAAATCTGGAATTTTTTACGAAAGGCTACGATTACATCATCATCGTATTGCCGGTTGTCGTCATGGCGCCCCTGTACTTTGCCGGACAGATAAAATTCGGCGTCGTGACCCAGGCGGAAAGCGCCTTTGTCCAGGTTTTAGGCGCACTTTCGATAATCGTCTCGCAGTTCGAACAGTTAACCGGTTTTGTAGCCGGAATCACGCGTCTGGAAACCTTTGCCGCTGCCATTGACGACAGCGGAGCGCCAAAAACAGGCGAAAATGCCCCCCGAATCGTCTCTCGAGAAGAATCCCGGCTGGAACTGCTGAATATTACATTAAAAACACCCGACAATAATAAAACCCTCATTCGCAATCTTTCCGTCCAGACCTTTGCCGGAAAGGGAACGCTGATAACAGGAGTCAGCGGCGTCGGCAAGAGTTCACTGCTGCGGGCAATAGCCGGTCTCTGGGAAACAGGCGAAGGCGAGATAAAGAGGCCGCCTCTCGAAGAAATGCTCTTCCTGCCTCAGCGACCCTATATGGTTATCGGCTCCCTGCGCGAACAGCTCCTCTATCCCCATACGGAAAAGACCGTTGACGACGAAACGCTGAATCGCGCCCTGGAAAAGGTAAACCTTCGGGATCTCCCGGAGCGGGTTGGCGGGCTCGATGCGGAACTGGACTGGGGACAACTGCTGTCGCTGGGCGAACAGCAGCGTCTCGCTTTTGCCAGACTTTTACTGACCGAACCCCGCTACGCGCTGCTCGATGAAGCCACGAGCGCCCTCGACGAAGCGAATGAAGCCAATCTTTACAATGAACTCCAAAAGATCGGCGCGACTTATATAAGCGTAGGACACCGTTCCAGTCTTTTGCAGTTTCACCAGCAGGTGCTGAATCTTCGCGGAAACGGGGAGTGGACATCCAGCAGCAGAGATATCCTGCAACTCGATACGCAATGAACGCAATCCCGAGCCGCCGGAATTTTATCCTTCCAGAATTTTCCCCTGAACGCTGACAACGACGTGGCGCATCGGAACGGTTACCCCTGCCGCCGCCATTCCTTTCTTTACGATCATGGGCAGTCCCTGGCAGCAGGGGACTTCCATGGTCAGCACGGTAACGCTCTTTATCTCCGCCGTCTTGAAGATTTCAGCGAATTTCCGGACGTAAGCCTCTGCATCGTCAAATTTCGGGCACCCCAACATAACGCTTTTGCCCTGGAGAAAATCACGGTGAAAGTCGGGATAGGCAATCGGGGTACAGTCTGCCGCCACCAGCAGATCGGCCCCTTTCAAAAACGGGGCGGCAGGCGGAACCAGTGTTATCTGCACCGGCCAGTGGGAAAGCGCCGAGGCGGAACCTGCCTGAATGCGGGGCCTGTTTGCCTCCGCGCAGGAGGCGCCCTGCGGGAAGCTCCTTATCTGGACGGAGGGACAGCCGCAAGCCATAGTGAGCGGCTCCGCGGTTACGGACGAATGTTTCGCATTTTCCAGATGCTGCTCCACGGCCTGCTCATCGAAATCATCGGCCTCGCGTTCCACAATGGTGAGGGCCCCCTGGGGGCATTCGCCCAGACAGGCGCCGAGCCCGTCGCAGTACTTTTCCGCGGCAAGACGGGCCTTGCCGTCCACAATGCTGATCGCACCTTCCGCACAGGAGGGCACGCACTGCCCGCAACCATTGCATTTTTCCTCGTCAATCCGGATGATCTTTCTTTTTATCTTCATGATTCTCCCCTCCTGTTATGATTGCGCCATCTTTTCGGCGCCCGTCAGCAGAACTTCTTCGGCCAGTTTGCGGCCACTTGCCGTCAAGAATGAGGAGCTTGTGATCGATGCAAGCTTTTCCTGACCGGCATTCTTTTCGCGTTTGTTTTCCTCCAGATTGACGATGAGATCGGCATCGTAAACGGCCTTGAAGTTCACCGTTTCTTCAGGGCGGGGGTGGTGGTGATGGCCGACGATGTCGCACACCTCCCCGATCACCTCTTCACCGGCTCCCAACCTGGCCAGTATCTCCCGGGCAATGGGCGGTCCCTCCTGCTCCTGATACTGGGCGGCAACACTGTTATGCTTCCGTTCGGCTTCGTGAATCCCGATGTCGTGGAGATAGGCGGCGCAGAGGATCACCATGAGATCGCCCTTTTCCATGCGGCCGATCTGCTCGGCATAGCGCGCCACCTTGGTGGCATGGCCGATCCGTTTGAAATCCTGTTTGAAGTAACGCTTCATCTCCAGGGCAACCCGCTCCTTGAGAAGCTCCTTCCTCTGAGCGAGCAGTTCCGGGGGCAGTTGCCCCAGGCATTGCTGGGCATGCGGGCAATAGGCGGCACAGCCGAAGTCCATCTTGGGATTTACCATCGTCTGCCCACAGTTCCTGCATTTACGGGTGGTTTCATCCTTGAAGAACTCCACCGGATGGCCGCAGCGGGTGCAGGGGAATTCGTAGATGGCGCCCGGCTTCCAGTAGCGCGTGTCTTGTCCCGGACATTGCATGGTCTTGCCTCCTTAATTAATTTTTTTTATCAATCTTCAAGGGCAGTATACACGAAAAAAAGGCATAAGCCTTGACTTAAGTCAAAAGGCAATGCTAATTTGCGACCGCCTGCGGCCGATTGGGAAAAACGCCGCATTCCAAGTTGCGGGCGAAACCCTGAGCACTCTCAAGATTAACGGGTTTGCTCTCCTTGCAGTTGCAGAAGCGCGCCTCCTTCAGACAAAGGACAATCATGGAAACAATAAACCAAATTGCTTCATTTCCGCTTTTCCAGGGCCTGCCTGCTGAACAGCTTCGCGCTTTGGCCCAAATTGCGGTACCCAGGACCATCAAAAAGGGCCAGACAATCTTTTCCGAAGGAGAAGAGGCGGCGGGCTTCTATGTACTCGTCTCCGGCCGGGCAAAAATATTTAAACTCTCGCCCGACGGCAAGGAGCAGATTCTCCATATAACCACCCTCGGCGAACCCTTCGGGGAGGTGCCGGTTTTTGCAGGCGAGCAGTTTCCCGCCTCTGCGGAAGCGCTGGAGGACAGCCGGGCATTCTTCTTTCCCCGTTCGGCCTTCGTAAGCCTGATCAAAAAAAATCCCACGCTGGCCCTGAATATGATGGCCGTGCTGGCCCGTCGCCTCCGTATCTTCGCCGATATGATTGAAAGCCTCTCCCTCCGGGAAGTGCCGGGAAGGCTGGCGGCCCATTTTCTCTCCTTGAGCGATCAGGGAGGGGGCGCCCGTGAATTCACCCTCGATATCTCCAAAAACCAGCTCGCCCGCCTGCTGGGGACAATTCCCGAAACCCTCTCGCGCATCCTGGCCCGGATGGGCAATGAAAAACTTATTGAAATCCGGGATTCCCGGCGCATAACGATACTGGATCGCGCCACTCTGAAAGAGCTGGCCGAAGGAGAAAAACGATTATCCTGAGCAACATTCACTCCGCGTTGCGCCGGCGATAGGCCGCGCAAGCCCCGCGGCTGTTTTGAGCTGAATAATTACTTCAAAATATACCTTGACAAGCCCAAACAGCCCCCCTATATTCGCTACGACTGACGCTATGCCCCAGCCAGCTTACTGGCAGAGGAATTGCATCGGTTGAAACATGCCTGCAAACTTTGGAAAAACAGCTGCATTTGCAACTGCCGGGGATAAATTAAGGATAATGATAGGTGTTGTTATGAAAGATGGAATTCTTTACCTGGATCATGCTGCGACCACATATGTCAAACCGGAAGTATTTGACGCAATGAAACCGTATTTCTGCGAACATTTTGGCAATGCCTCTTCAATATACAGTTTGGGACGTGAAACCAGGGAAGCCGTTGAAATGGCACGGGAACAGGTTGCCAGAGCCATCGGCGCCCAGGCGCAGGAGATCTATTTTACAGGCTCGGGCACTGAAGCTGACAACTGGGCGCTGAAGGGCATTGCCGCCGCCCATAAGAAAAAAGGCAATCACATTATCACTTCGGCAATCGAACATCCGGCGATATTTAATTCATGTAAATATCTGGAAGAAGAGGGATTCGAGGTCACATACCTGCCCGTTGACGGCGACGGACTGGTCTCCCTGGAGCAGCTTGAGGCGGCAATTAAAGAAACAACGATTCTTGTCAGCATAATGTTTGCAAATAACGAGATCGGCACTATCGAACCCATCCGGCAGATCGGCGCCATTGCAAGAAAAAAGGGGATTTTATTCCATACCGATGCGGTTCAGGCAGTCGGCAACATCCCCATCGACGTGGTGGCGATGAATATCGACTTATTGTCCATGTCCGGCCATAAATTCTATGGACCAAAGGGAACAGGCGTTCTTTACGTTCGCAGGGGCGTCAAGATTGCTTCTTTGCTGCATGGCGGACACCAGGAAAGGGGGAAAAGGGCCAGCACGGAAAATATCCCCGGAATCGTCGGCCTGGGGAAAGCTATTGAATTAGCGACGGAAAATATTGTCCAGTACAATGAAAAGCTGCTTCGCCTGAGGGAAAAGACCATCGAAGGACTCTTTGCCCGGGTGCCGTACATCAAACTTAATGGACACAGAAGCAACAGGCTGCCGGGCAATGTAAATATTTCGTTCCGGTTTATCGAAGGAGAATCGCTGCTGCTTATGCTTGATATGAAGGGAATCTGCGGTTCCAGCGGCTCCGCCTGCGCCTCCGGTTCTCTGGATCCCTCCCATGTGCTGCTGGCTATCGGGCTTCCCCATGAAACAGCCCATGGCTCCCTGCGTTTGACCTTCGGCGACGGAAATTCGGAGGAAGATGTGGATTATCTGCTCGAGGAAATCCCCGGGATTGTTGCCAAGCTCAGAGAAATGTCCCCTCTTTATGAAGCGGTTAAAAATAACGGTCCATCCGGAAATTAATAAAGAGATTAAAAAGAGGTAACCAGCATGTACAGTGCAAAGGTCATGGATCATTTTACAAACCCCCGCAATGTCGGAGAGATTCAGGATGCAAATGGCGTGGGTCAGGTCGGGAATCCCAAGTGCGGCGATATAATGAAGATGTATCTGAAGATCGAGAATAACGTCATCGTTGATGCCAAATTCAAGACCTTTGGCTGTGGCGCGGCCGTTGCTACAAGCAGCATGGCCACTGAGCTGGTAAAGGGGAAAACCGTCGAAGAAGCCTTGAAGATAACAAATAAGGCTGTCGCGGAGGCGCTCGACGGTCTGCCGCAGGTGAAGATGCACTGCTCAAACCTTGCCCAGGAAGCCATCGCTGCAGCTCTCGAAGATTACAGGAGAAAGAGCGGCCTGGCGCCCAACGAAAGCATTGACTGCAAAGGCTGCTGCAACCGCTGCAAACAATCGTACGAACCTGAAGAAACCTTCGACGACTGAGGTGGTTTCAGAGAGTTTTGTCCGGCG
>CAZKHU010000027.1:0-7565 GCA_964552725.1 uncultured Syntrophus sp. | reverse complement strand
TAGCATTTTTTCACGGGGAGGATCGGCATGTCTGGAGACTTGAAGCACGCAATCAGCGAATTTCTGGCGCCGCAAGCCGCCGCCTGCGGCTTTGCCCCGGTAGACCGCTTTTCCGCTGCCCCCGAGGCGCACCATCCAGCGCGCATATGCCAGAATGCGGCGACCGTTATTGTTTTCGGCATCCTCATGCCCCGGGGCGTGCTTCGTTCGCCGGAGTACAATCTTTACGCCCTGCACCGCTGCTATCACACCGCTTACATGCGCCTCGATGAAATATCGATAGCCCTTTGCAATTATCTCGAAAGCCAGGGTAAATATCTGGCCGTCCCTGTTCCCAGCTATGCCCCGATGGTCTTTCATAAATCCGAACCATGGGGCCATCCTCTCCTTAAAACATGCCATTTATCCCCTGACCCTGCAAACCAGGGAAGGTCTGGAAAAAATTGAACGGGTTATCAGCACCGCCGGCTACAACTACTGGGTTAGGCTGCAATGAATGTGTGAAGGTTTGTACTTTAAACAAGGGATAACGAAGGCAACCGCCATCCATGATCCCTCCCCGTCAGGTGGATATCTCATGCTGAAAGTCAAGCAGTTTCGCTACGGATTCGACAATCTCGGTTATCTGGTTTACGGGGGAGCGTCCGCTCTGGCCGTGGACGGAGGAGCCGCGGACGCAATCATTGCGTTCGTCGCTCAAAACGGCCTTTCTCTGCAATATGTCGCAAATACCCATGATCATCCAGACCATACAAGCGGCAATGCCGCCCTGCTGAAGGGTTCAAACGCCCGCCTGCTGACCGCGGAAGAACTGCAAAAGGGGTCGATCGAGCTCGCCGGCATGAAGATCCAGATCATCCATACGCCCGGGCACACGAATGATTCTCTCTGCTTTTACACCGGCGATATCCTGATTTCCGGAGACACCCTCTTTAACGGAACGATCGGCAACTGTTTTTCAGGCAACCTGGAGGGGTTCTACAACTCCATCCTGAAGCTGACGACGCTCCCTGAAGGAACAATCGTTTATGCCGGACACGATTATGTCCGTGATTCGATGGCCTTCGCGAAACACATCGAGCCGGGAAACCAGGCAAACGACGATTTTCTCCGGCGCTACAACCCCGAACATGTCTTTTCCACGCTGGCCGACGAGAAAAATATCAACCCCTATTTTCGTTTCAATGAACCGGCCCTCATTGCCCTTATGGAAAAGCGGGGTCTTCCCGTGGCTACACAATGGGAGCGCTGGCAGTCGCTCATGAGCATCGAATAAGGGAGGTTTTGCAATGAATTTTCGCTTTGCGCACAACAATTTCAATGTCCTCGATCTGGAGAAGAGCGTCCGTTTCTACAGGGAGGCCCTTCAACTGCAAGAGGTCCGCAGGAAAGAGGCCGCCGATGGAAGCTTCATCCTCGTTTTCCTTGGCGACGGCGAAACCGGACACCAGTTGGAGCTCACCTGGCTTCGGGACCGCAAGGAACCTTACAACCTCGGCGACAACGAATTTCACCTGGCGCTGGTCGTGGACGACTTTGCCGGAGCTCATGCCCATCATGATAAAATGGGCTGCATCTGCTATGAAAACAAGCAGATGGGAATCTACTTCATTCACGATCCCGACGATTACTGGGTGGAAATCCTTCCCCGGCGCTAATGCGGGCAGATTGGAAAACTGCAGGAGAGACAAAGCGGTCTTTCAAGCTGCATACAAATCCCCAAGCAGCCGCCCCGCAAACAGCGCCTCGCTGTTGGTTTTTTTTTGGTTAGGCGGGCTTATGGACGCCACCGCATCAGCTATCTCTTCTCCGGAAAACGGAAAATCGGGCAGTTTTGCCGAAAACCCCAGCAACACCAGGTTTGCCGCCCGGATGTTTCCAATTCTGGCAGCTTCCTGGTCGGCGTTGCAGGTGTGTATCCTGGCGCCGAGTCGGGAAAGTTCTCCGCTTACTTTGGGATGGGGGAAAAGACTGCCGTCCGCGACGTTGACAATGCAAAAAGCGCCGCCCTGGTGATTTGCCTGTCGCAGAAATGCGAGGTTGCGATGCGCCTCGGCGGCATCAAAACTCACAAGCATATCCGCATCCCCTTCCCCAATCAGCGGGCTTTTGAAATCGCCCATCTTTATATGTGCCGTAACCGAGCCGCCCCGCTGACTCATTCCGTGGGTTTCCGACTCCAGCAGGGACAAGCCGCGCTGCTGGGCAAGCCTGGTGAAGATATTCGCCGCAAAAAGGACACCCTGCCCCCCGATCCCGGCAATGACTATCTGCAGTTTCATTGGACATCCTCCAACGGCATGATTGCCCTCTGCGGGCATACCTGAATGCAATAACCACAGTCAATGCAGGTTCGCCGATCGATCTCGACAAAACCTTCATTATCGCGCACCAGCGCCGGGCATTCAAACCATGTGGTGCAGTAGCCACAGGCCACGCAAACCCCCGCAGCGGGCATGGTTATTGCGTTTCTTGGACATTCTACCCTGCAGAGCCTGCATCCGGTACATTTTGCGCTGTCCACGCTATACGATCCCTCGTTTTTTGTGATCGCCCCAACCGGGCAAACCAGCAGGCAGGTATCGCAGTGGGTGCAAACACCGCAATGAAAACAGCGTTCCC
This sequence comes from uncultured Syntrophus sp., assembly GCA_964552725.1. Lineage (GTDB taxonomy): Bacteria > Desulfobacterota > Syntrophia > Syntrophales > UBA5619 > DYTH01. Next base: position 4,943 of record CAZKHU010000027.1, on the reverse strand, counting down.
TGGCTTCCCAGGCCGCATTTTCCCGGGAAAGGCCGCGCCTTGTCTCCTCAAACCCCCAGATTGCTTCATCAGGCGGATGGCGGACCTCTTTCTTCCCGCCAATTTTAGGGAAACTGCGAAGATTGAGAGTCTGCAACGGCGGAGCTGCCTGAATACGGGCAAAGCGGGAAGAAACCTCGCCTTTTGCAGCAACCTCCATGCTGATTCCCGGTCCATCGACAAGTCTTACCTCTCTTTCGGGAATGCATTCGCCCGTCAGTTGGGAATGAATCGCCAGCGCCGCCCGCTTGCCGGCGTTTACCGCGCCGGCAACCGTTCCCGCACCCCTGCTGGTTGCATCTCCTGCCGCAAAAAATCCAGTGAGGGAAGTTCTTCCCCAACTGTCGATGAATATTGCCGCATTATCGAGTTTTACCGAATCATTGAGATAGGAAAGCCCAGGTGCGGCCCCGATCGCTTCGATGACGGCGTCAACTTCGATAGTGAATTCGGCAGCGCCCTCTTGTCCGGAAAAAGGCGGAGGAAAATTGGTCTCTTCCGGCTGCATTTCCCTGAATTTCAATGACAGCTTCCTTGAATTGCCTTTTTTCACCTGTACGGGAACAGCCTGGAAGCGAAAAAATATCCCTTCGGCGCGCGCCGCCTGGATTTCTTCAGGTATGGCCCTCATCTTCTGTTCGGTTCTGCGGTAGTAGACGGTCACTTCCGCTCCGAGTCTCTTGGCGCAGCGAGCCGCGTCTATTGCGGTATTGCCGCCTCCGATGACTGCCACCCGGTGTCCGACATCGCTCTTGACGCCCATCCTCAAATTGCCAAGAAAATCCAGTCCCCTGAATATTCCCTCCTGTCCGTTGCCGGGAATATCGAGACGCCGTTCCCGCCCTGCCCCGGTAGCAAGGCAGATGGCATCGAAACTTCTCAATTCCTCCCAGGACAGGTCTTTCCCGACGACGGTTGAGGTTGTAAATTTTACGCCCAGCGTTTTGAAAACCTCCAGTTCCCGGGCCAGTACCTTGAGGGGCAGTCTATATTCCGGGATTGCCCACCTCAGCATTCCGCCCACCTCGGGCCTCGCCTCAAAGACTTCGACTTCCCAGCCCATTCTGGCAAGATGATACGCTGCCGTGAGGCCTGCCGGACCGCCGCCCACAATGCCCACGCGTTTGCCGACGGGGGCTGGATGCGGAAGCATTAGATCGTCGGCGGCATTGCCGAAGTCTCCAGCCAGTCTCTCGATAGCCCGGATTGCAAGAGGTTCGTCATAGCCGCTGCGGTTGCAGGCCGTTTCGCAGCAGTGGGGACAGACCCTTCCCAGCGTGGAAGGGAACGGGTGTTCGGAATAAAGTGTTCGGGCCGCATCACGAAGGTTGCCGTCGGCTGCCAGCGCCATCAATTTTTCAATGTCGTTGCCCGCCGGACAGGCCTCGATGCACGGGGAAATCTTGTCTTCGTGACGCGGCATCCATCTTTCCGCAACACCGGATCCGTCTTTCCGGCGCTCAATCTCGCCGTGCCTTACTTCGACCTTTACCGGCTTCATGGCGGACGGGAGCCCCTTCAACTGAGTCACGCACGCATAACGCGCGATTATGACGGCCACCCCGCCCTTGGGCAGGCGGGTATGAATAATTGCCGCAGAAAGCGCTTGCTGAAAACCGGCCAGATCGAAGGGATCCGCGTACGAGATGAAATCAACGCCGCAACCTCTTATAAGGCCTTCAAGCTCTATGGGACGTCCGGGATGACCGTCGGCTGTAATGCCGAATTCCGGAGTGGGCTGCATGCCGGTCATTCCGATGGTACCGTTGTCCAAGACAATAAGGACAAAGCGGGCGCCGTTAAAAACTGCGTTTTCAAGTCCCGCTGCCCCGGAATGAAAAAAAGTGCCATCGCCGATTGTAGCCAGAATTGGCGGTCTGCGGCCATCCTGGGCATGGGCATGGTAAAACCCCGAAGCCATTGCAATGGAGGCTCCCATATCGTGGCATGTGTCGACAGCTCCCAGATTCAGCCCCAGGGTATAGCAACCGATATCGCCGGGAAATATGGCATCCGGACAGGAACGGCGCATCGCGTAAAAGCTCGTGCGGTGTCCGCAGCCGGGACAGAGGGTGGGCCTTCTTATCGACAAATCCAGGGAGGCTATCGCATCTCTTATTGGCTGAAGATCTCTCGCTGTCGTCAAAAGGCCGGATTCGGCGGCTGCGCGGGTCAGGATACCCTCCATAACCTCCGGCGCAAGCTCGCCCTGCGCAGGAACATGCCCGGTCAAACGTCCCCACACCGGCTTGTTGATGCGTATCTGCGTTTCAACGGCTATGTCCGGTTCCTCAAGTACCAGAAGCCGGCTGCACCGGGAGGCAAAATCGTCAACCATTGCACGGGGAAGAGGATAAGCTGTGGCTATTTTGAGAACGCCTACCTTGTCGGTCAGTCCGAGCGGTTCCAGAAGATCGCACAGATAGGAATAGCTCACCCCGCAGGCCACGATCCCCAGCGGCAGGATTTTTCCATTGGCCGCTTCCGGCAGGATGATCTTGTTTGCGTCCCAGGTTGCAAATTCTTTTTCGATCTCGGCCAGCTTCTGATTGAGCAGATGATGAAGCCTGAGTCTCGCCCTGGGGGTGGCCGCCCAGCGCCCGGGATTCTTTTCAAAAGAGGCCTTGGGGAATTCAGACTTTACCGGGCCGCAGAAAATCTGCTGCCGGGAATGGCAAACGCGCATGGTTGGCCTTAAAATCACCGGAATCTGATAACGTTCCGAAAGCGTGAAGGCCAGCTCGGCAAAATCTTTTGCCTCCTGCGGGCAGCAGGGATCAAGTGCCGGAATTTTGGCAAATATTGCAAACAGTCTTGAGTCCTGTTCCGTTTGCGAAGAGTTGGGACCGGGATCGTCCGCCACAACCAGAACCAAACCTCCCACCACCCCTATATAGGCCGCAGAAAGGGCGGGATCAGCGGCCACATTCAGCCCCATCTGCTTCATGGCGACAGCCGCCCGTTTCCCGGCGTAGGACGCGGCAAGCGCGGTTTCAAGCGCCACCTTTTCGTTGGTGGACCATTCGGCATAAACAGTGATCCCAAGCTCTTCTTTGAACTTGATCACGGCTGGAAGAATTTCCGTGCTTGGCGTGCCCGGATATGCGGTGATGAATTGGACCCCCGCCTCTATAAGCCCTCTGGAGATTGCCTCATTCCCCAGGAGTATGCGTAATTCCTTTGGTTGCATTGTTAACTCGCCTGTTTGGCATCAGCCGGAGATTGATCCGGAGCAGCTTGAGGAGATAAAAAAACCCGGGGAGGATTTATAATTCCGCCCCGGATCGTGTCTTCCGCTATGGCACCTGCGGCAGCGCCTTTATCTTCTCCCATGAAGCATCCAGCGAACCCTGAGGCAGCGGCACATCCTCAATGCCCCCGGACAGGTACTTTTCGTAAGCCGACATATCGAAGTGCCCATGCCCGGACAGATTGAACAGGATAACCCTCTCCTTCCCCTCCTCCTTGGCGCGCTGAGCTTCGACCACGGCGTGCCGGATGGCGTGGGACGATTCAGGCGCGGGGACAATCCCTTCCGCACGGGCAAATGTTATTGCATCCCTGAAACACTCGGTCTGGTTATAGGCATAGGCTTCAATCAGGTTGTCCTTCATCAACTGGCTGATAATGGGCGCCATACCGTGATAACGCAGACCGCCGGCATGGATCCCCGCCGGCGCAAAGTCGTGCCCCAGTGTATACATCGGCATGAGCGGGGTTGTGCAGACCGCATCGCCGAAATCATATTGAAAGTGTCCCTTGGTCAGTGTCGGACAGGCAGACGGTTCAACGCCGACGAGCCGTACCTGTTTGCCGGCAAACTTGTCAGCCAGAAAAGGGCTGGCAATGCCGGCAAAGTTGCTGCCACCGCCGCAACAACCGATCACGACGTCCGGATAGTCGCCCGCCAGCTTGAACTGCTTCTGGGCTTCGAGTCCAATAATCGTCTGATGCAGCAGCACGTGATTGAGAACCGATCCCAGGGTGTACTTGGTGTCCTCACGGGGAACAGCATCCTCCACTGCCTCGGAGATAGCGATCCCCAGGGATCCCAGACTGTTGGGATCCCTGGCCAGAACGGCCCGGCCCGCGTTGGTGGCGCTGGTAGGGCTGGGCACAACATCGGCCCCGTATATCTGCATGATATTTTTGCGGTAGGGTTTCTGTTCGAAGCTTATTTTCACCATGTAGACTTTCAGGGGAATGCCAAAGATATTGCAGGCATAGCTCAGAGCGCTGCCCCACTGACCGGCGCCGGTCTCGGTGGTGATGCGTTTTGTGCCGGCAAGTTTGTTATAGTAGGCCTGCGCCACAGCGGTGTTGGTCTTGTGGCTTCCCGAAGGGCTTACCCCTTCATATTTGAAGTAAATCCTGGCCGGAGTTCCCAGGGCCTGCTCAAAGCGACGCGCCCTGTACAGAGGCGATGGGCGCCACTGAGCATAGATTGCCAGCACCGGTTCGGGAATATCGATCCACCTCTGGGTGCTTACTTCCTGTTCTATGAGGTTCATGGGAAACAGCGGTGCAAAGTCCTGGGGCCCCGCAGGTTGCCCGGTGCCGGGATGCAGCGCCGGCGCCGGCTTGTTCGGCATGTCGGCCACGATGTTGTACCACTGGCGTGGCATGTCGCACTCGTTGAGCTGATACTTGATGATCTGTGTCATGTTCCCCCCTTTTTTTAATTGTTTGATAGAATTTTCCGCTGAAGGTCGGACTATAGATAAATCTGTTCGGTCATGTCAAGATTATTTTATCGACAACTGCCTTGGCCTGGTTGAAATTTTTAAAAAAATTTGACATACTTCCCGATGTCTGTTCGTGGATATCGCCCACGCGGCAGCGCCGGATTCAGGGCGCCGGCGACAGGTCCGGCAACTATAAATTATCCGATACGCCCTCTTTTT
>CAZKHU010000026.1:0-32246 GCA_964552725.1 uncultured Syntrophus sp. | reverse complement strand
AAAATCAGCGTGTTCAGAAGGCCATGATTATGGCATTTCCAGGTCGCCGCTGGCAATGTACCAGTCATCAAATGATTTTTCGTGAATATATTCATATTTTCTGAAAGTATGAACTATTGGATTGAGTTTAAAAACATCCCCTTGCACTGGTTGAAACTTATCAGGAATAGCCACACCCGGCCTTTTTTGCAGCTCGCAAAACTCTCTATAAAAGTCACTGCGTTTGAGATATTTCCATTTTATCCGCTCCATTTCTTTGTTGCCTTTCATTTCTCTATCCCTCCGCCTTCTCAATTTTAACAACGTGTCCATTCAATGCCGCTTCAAGGCCATTGACGGCATCCCTTTTATGATCCGGGCTCAAGTGACTATATCTTTCTGACATTGCAATGCTCTTGTGCCCCATAAGCTTCGCAATCGTATAAAGTGGCGTTCCCTGAATTGCCAGCCATGAGGCGAAACTATGACGGCAGGTATGAAAGACGACTTTCTGTCGTCGGTCGGTCATTCCTTTATTGAATCCCAGGCGGTCAACAACCCGTTGAAACGAGTTTGAAACTTCCTTGATTTTTTGGCCTTCTTCATCTGTGAAGACATAAGCGTTCGGGTCAATCTCTTCTGGCTTTTCTGACGGCATCCGGCGTTTCAGCATTTCTCGAATAGTGGTTGTCATAGGTGCGTATCTGGTTTCGGTGTTTTTCGTGTCTCTGAGGGTTAGCAAGCCGTTCTGGAAATCAATGTCCTGCCATTTGAGATTGAAGATTTCAGAAGCCCTTGCGCCACTGTGGAGAGAGATCAGGGTAATGTCATGCAGCTTCGGGTCTTTAAGCTCCTTGAATCCCATCTTGATCTGGTGATTCCGTTTCAATTCCTTCAAGAGCTTATCGGCTTCTTCGACTGAAAGGAAACGGTCACGGGCATTTTGTATAGTCGGCATAATACCTTTTCTTTCACCCGGTCGCCTTTTCCTAATGGGATTATCACCCTGATAAAGGTCGCGGTCGCTTGCCCAGTTATACATGGCCCTAAGAAGGCCCAGGCAATGAGAAATTGTTTTCGGGGAAAGCTCAGCCTTTGACATTTCCGATTTCATGCGTTCAAGGTCAAGCAACACTATTTCATCAAGCCGCTTATCGTCAAAACGATCTTTTAGATGGTTTTCATATCGGCTTTTATCGTCTATTCCTTTCCGGGTCTTGTTTTCAGAAGACCATTTGAGATATTTTTCAGATAAGGTTTTGAAGGTGATAGCCCGCTTTTTTTCTTGTGGGAGTTCATCACCATGCTGCATTGATATTATACGTTCATTTCGCACTTGTCTTGCAAGATCCGCCGAATAGCCTTGAGACTTCCAGCCGACTTTTTCCCAAACCTTTTTTCCGTCTTTCTTATAGGAGATATCAAAACAAATATCTTCTTGACCGATAACCCTTTCGGCTGCCCGTTCATATACACCGGGATGCTTTGTCAAATGTCGTTTCGTCCCTGAAGAATATTGTTTTTTTCTTGCCATTGTAAATCCCCTTTCAATTTCTGCCGCTACCCTGTACGCTACCCTTGAAAGTTAATTCCGATTATTTAGCGTTATTTCAAGCCCAAAGTTCAAGCTTGCAAGTAGTATAATTATTAAGTAGAATTATGTCAAGTGATTTTTAATTAGAAGGGTAGCGGCATATAAAAAACGGGCTCATAACCCAAAGGTCAGAGGTTCGAATCCTCTCCCCGCTACCAATCAAATAAAAGTGGTTAGGCCAAAAGCTTGACCACTTTTATTTATGCCGTGTAACCGCATGCTTTCCAGTTAATAAGGGTGTTTCTTGTCAGCTTGCCGGGGCGGGAGCTATCCGTCAAGAAATTGCTGCTATCTCAGCAATTTTGCAAAAGGTGAACGTGCTTCCCGGCGGGGTAATGCACCTGAAAATTTGCTTGACATTCGGCGACCTGTTCGCGTATGTATCTTGGCCGTTAGGTTATCGGCTGTTTGGCGTTGTAGTTAATTTATAAACTATAGAGGGAGGCATTTATGAAGAAGTTTTTGGTTTTTGCGGTTGTCGCCGGTTTTGTTCTGAGTCTTTCCGGTGTTTCCTTGGCTGTCGGCCCCGGGAAAAAGGTGGAATATGATGTCAAGGGCGCGGAAAAGGTGGTATTCGACGGGAAATCGCATGCAGACAAAAAATTGAACTGTAAAGCGTGTCATCCCGCTGTGTTCAAGATGAAAAAGGGCGCTGACAAGATTACCATGGCCGATATGAAGGCGGGGAAGAATTGCGGCGCCTGCCATGACGGCAAGAAGGCATTCGGAACGGAAGAATGCGCCAAGTGTCACAAGAAATAGCATAAGGTAGCAAAAGGAAGCAATTGGGGCCTATGCCCGTTTATCCCGCGTTTGTCGAAGGGATTTACTTACTGCCGGATACGCCTAATAGTAATGAAGCCCCCGCATGGTTTTCGGTTTCGTGCCGGGGGCTTTCCTTTACGCTGACCGGAGCGTTGCCCTCTGCGTTATTTCTCTGGCGGCGCCATCTGGGGATAATGAATGTGCCTGATTTGGGAAAAGCAGGCATACAAGGAGATTATAATGTCGGAAGAGATAAAAAAGCAAAAAAAAGGACCGGATATAGTTGACAGAATCTGGTATTTTTTTACCTCTCTCAAGCTGGTTATTATTCTTTTGCTGGTGCTTTCCGTTGCGTCGATTTTAGGCACTGTTATTGAGCAGAACAAGCTTCCCCAAGAGTATTACACCTATCTGAGTCCTGAAACCGTCGCGCTTTTCGGAAAACTCGGATTTCTGGATATGTATCATAGCTGGTGGTTCACTTCCTGCCTGGCATTGCTGGCGTTAAACATCATCGCCTGTACAATGGACCGCTATCCTGCCATCGTTAAAGCGCTGAAAAAACAAAATGTTGTTCTCGACGATAAACTTGAGTCGGAACTGAAGACTGAACTGACCAAGATAAAATATTCCCTTCCTGCCGAGGAAGTAGAGAAACAGGTTACGGCTCTTGCCGAGAAGGATTTTGCTGTCCGCCCCGTGGTGACCGAGTTGGAGAACACCCGGCATTTCTTTTTCGAGAAGGGCAAATACAGCAGACTTTCCTTTTTCCTCACGCATCTGAGCATTCTGGTCATCTTTGCGGGCGCCATCGTTGGTTCCCTTTTCGGATTCAAAGGATACGTCAACGTCTACGAAGGAGAGACGATATCGTCCATTCCAGCCGCGGAAAACGATGTCAGGGCCTTGAATTTTTCCGTGCGGTGCAATTCCTTCAATGTCGATTTTTATCCGAGTGGCGCACCCAAGGATTACCGGAGCGATCTTTCCGTTATCAGGGACGGAAAGGAAGTGTTGAGAAAGACCATTCGTGTCAACGATCCCCTGAATTATGAGGGAATTACGTTCTATCAGTCCAGTTATGGGGGATTTCCCGACGTTACCTTCGATGTCAGAGATAAGAACGGCCTTCTTTTGGGCAGCGTATTTGCCCCCTTTCGCAAGCGGGCGCCTGTTCCCGGAGTCAACCTTGCAATAGAAGTCGCTGATTACCAGGAACATTTTCACCTTCCCGATGGTTCCGAAGGGGGGCCGGCGATCGGCTTGAACATCTACAGCGCAACCGTTCCGCCCGAGGGAATATGGATTACCCCTGGACAACCCGGCGTAAACCAGAACGGGACTTATAGTTTTGTTGTAAAAGACTTGAAAATGAAAAGATTCACGGGGCTGCAGGTAGGAAAGGACCCTGGCGTCTGGTTGGTATGGATAGGTTCTATAATGCTGGTGGCGGGCATTATGATGGCGTTCTTTGTGTCCCATAAGAAGCTTTGGCTCAGGATCAGGGAAGACGAGAAGGGGCGGGCGGAAGTTACCGTCGTCGGAACAACAAACAAGAATAAACACGCTTTCTCCAGCGAGCTGAAAAACCTGGCAAAGCGTTTACAGGAGGTTTCCTAAATGACCAATTCACTGCTGTTCGGTATTTCCATATTTGTATATTTCTTTGCCATGGTTCTTTACGTGTCATACCTGGCATTCAGATCGGAGATGCTGGGCAAGGTGTCCACCTTGGCGCTGCTTGGCGGAGTTCTCGTAGAAACGGCGGCGATATTGCTCCGCTGGTATGAGTCCTATCAGCTTGGCATCGGCCGTGCTCCGCTGACAAATCTCTATGAATCGCTGGTGTTTTTCGCATTGACCATCGCTGTAGCCTATCTGATTGTGGAGAAGAAATTCGGGATCAAGACGGCGGGGGCCTTCGTGACTCCTTTCCCCTTTATCATTATGGCCTATGCCTCGCTGAACCCCAACGATATTCAGCCGCTTGTCCCTGCCTTGCAGAGCAACTGGCTCATTGCCCACGTGGTGACGTGTTTTGTGGGCTATGCGGCCTTTGCCGTTTCATTCGGCGTCAGTTTCTTATATCTCTTCAAGCTGAACGCGGAAAACCGACCTTCCAAAAGAGAAGGAGGATTAATGGATTATTTGCCCGCTTCGTCTCTGCTTGATGAGGTGGGGTATAAAACCATAGCAATAGGCTTCCCCCTTTTGACGATCGGCATCATTACCGGCGCTTTCTGGGCGAATGTGGCCTGGGGAACCTACTGGAGCTGGGATCCGAAGGAAACATGGTCGCTGATTGTCTGGCTTATCTATGCCGCTTACCTCCATGCCAGGATTACCCGGGGATGGAAGGGTAAAAAGGCCTCAGTTCTTTCGATCGTTGGCTTTCTCGCTACGGTTTTTTGCTATCTGGGCGTCAACCTGATACTTTCGGGACTCCACAGCTACGGAGGATAGAAAAAGGGAACCTGCCGTAATGCCATGCTCTCTCGATCGTTTTCGTTGGCAGCAACGATTTGTTGTTGGAGTTCATTTTGATGATAAACCTCAGTCAGGGAAAGTTTAGCTGCACGGTTCTCAGGGACCCGGAACAGTCGCAAATCAGGCAAATCATCTCGCTATACAAGGCTCAGGGATGGTGGGATGCAGCAGGCGATGGTCCTCAGGAGCAGTTGGCGGCAAGATTAATTGCCGGCAGCCATTGTTTTGTGATCGCTGTCGACGATAAGGACATAGTCGGAATGGGCAGGGCAATCAGCGATGGCGTCAGCGATGCCTATATTCAGGATTTGACGGTTCGTCACGATTGCAGAAAGCAGGGAATCGGGACATTGATACTGAAGAAGCTCCTGGAAAGGCTTTACGCAGACGGCATTGCCTGGATCGGCCTCATTGCCGAGCCCGGCTCCGAATTTCTTTATCGTCATGCCGGTTTTCAGGACATGACTCCTTTTATCCCAATGTTGATGACGCGCAAGCAATGAACTTCAAAGCTCTTGATGTTGCCGATTATAATTTGCTGAAGACTTGTTTTGAAGGTCATCCTTACAGCCTTAGTATTTATTCGCCGGCATCTCTTATAGCCTGGAGCGCTTTGAATTATAGAAGCAGTTATCTCGTGCGAGACGGGATTCTTTTCATTGCCGGAGAATTGGACGGCTCGCACGAAGAGCGTCATCTAATTCTTCCTGTCGCTAACGGAAAAGTTTTTTCTCCTGCGGAACTGATCAGCTTTGCGAGAGATTTGGAGTTCAAGATGTATCGGTTCGTCCCCGGGGACTATCTGGAAAAGTTTGATAGAGCTGAACTGGAATCTCTCTTTTACCTGGAAGAGCAAAATGAATTTGCCGACTACATCTATCTCACTGAAGACCTGATCCAGCTCAAGGGCAACAAGTTTTCCAAAAAACGCAATCTTATCAATCAGTTTTCCCGTGAATACCTCTGGAAGAGTCGTGTCTCAGTAGAAGATATTTGCCGGCAGCACATCGATGCATGTTTGGAGTTTTTGGAAATTTGGTGCGCAGAACGCGACTGCGACGCTGATCAGGACTCCAGCCTTTCCTGTGAGAAGGAGGCGCTGATTACAACCCTCAAGAACATTGAATCTCTTGAAGCAATGGGCATCCTCATCCGCGTCGACGGCAAGATTTCGGCGCTGGGCGTAGGTTCCCGGCTCAACAGAACAACCGGAACGCTCAATTTTGAGAAGGCATTTGCCGGAATCAAAGGTCTATATCAATTCCTTGATAACGAATGCGCAAAAAGACTCTTCCGTGATTTCAAATATATCAACAAAGAAAGCGATATGAATATTGTTGCCTTGGCGGAATCCAAGCGTTCCTATAATCCGGTTATGCGTCTTAAATCATTTGCTCTCCATCTCCGTTGACTGTCTATCCCAAGCTGCCAATTTTCTCCAAATTGCCAGTTTCATTCAATAAATCAGCATGGTTTTTTCAAAAACGAAAATCGGAACCCGTAATTTCCCGGCGTCTTCTCAGCGGGGCAGAGTTGATCATTATATATGGCAATCTGCAGAACAAATTGTTATAATCCCGAAACGATGCGAAGCCCACCTTATAAGATAGATAACGATTCCCGGATTGCAATTGTCGGCGGCGGCCCGGCAGGCAGTTTTTTTGCGCTGTATCTGCGCCATTTTGCCCGCATCCAAGGCATTAACCCCTCAATAACCATTTATCAGGAACGTTTTTTCGATGCCCTTGGGCCCAAAGGCTGCAAGGGATGCGCCGGCATTATTTCACTCTCGCTGATAAAAAATATGGCCGAGCTCAATATCACTTTGCCTTCCGAGGTAATCCAGACGGTTATTGACCGCTTTGCCGTGCATAGCCCTTATTCCTCAATTGACATCAGCAATCCGGATAATGACTTAAAAATCATGAGTGTTTATCGCGGGGGAGGGCCGCGAATCTCCCATTATGAAAAGAGGATCAGCTTCGATGGCTGGCTTATTCGGCAGGCGGAAAATAGCGGTATCGAGGTAATAAACCAAAAGGTCACTCGTCTGTGGACAGGAGAGATGGCCGGTGTTGAGGTAAACGGGAAGCGAATCGATTATGAACTTATAGCCTTGGCAACCGGCGTAAACGCCAAAAAAGTGCTTATTGAGGGCGCATCCTATGTGCCGCCTGAGACCAATATCATGGCCATGAGTGAACTCTATTTGGGCGCAGCCGATGTGCGCTCCCGGCTGGGCAATGTCGCCCATGCCTTTCTTATACCCCATTCCGGAATGATCTTCGGCACGCTGGTTCCCAAAGGCGATTTTGTCAATGTATCAGTTTTAAGCAGCAGTAATTACCCCGTTACCATCGCTGATTTTCTGAATTATGAGGTGGTAAGGGAAATTTTGCCTCAAAACTATGAGGTTGTATGTGGTTGTCGGCCTCATACAGTCTTTTCGGCAGCCAGGAATTATTATGCCGACAAATTTATAGCCATTGGTGATGCAGCCTGCACGAGACTCTACAAGGACGGCATCGGCTCTTCATTGACCATGGCCCGGGCAGCCGCACATACGGCCATTAATTACGGAGTGTCAAAACGGGACTTTCGCCGACACTACAGCCCCCTTTACAACAATTTCAACCGCAACAACCGATGGGGACACTTTCTGTTTTCCCTGAATGATCTGGTAAAGGAATCCAAAGTCTTCATTCTGGCGCAGCAGCGGCTGATTGGCAATGAACAGGAAAAGAAGACCGAGCGCCAGCCATTTACCAAGGCGGCCTGGGGTATATTCACCGGCAGTTACAGTTATAGGAGGATCGCCAAAAAAATATTCAGCCCTCTTTCCCTTATCAGGCTCGTTTCCGCGCTCTTAAAGGAAGGTTGGGCAAATCTCGCCGCTGAAAAAAACTTGAGCCAGCCCCGAAAACTTTATGTCGGGGGACGCAAGGTTTTAATTCTGGGCAGCGGTTTCGGCGGCGCCTATACATTGCGGCATCTGGTAAAATCAACCAATAAAAATGAAAATGTGCAGATAACGGTCGTAAATGACGAAAATTACTTTCTTTTTACACCACTGCTTCATGAAGTGGCGATGGGCAGCATCGAAACCAGACATATTGCCTATCCGGTCAGGAGATTGCATTGGCGGGATCGATTCAATTTCATCCGTACCCGGGTAAGAAAGATAGATTTGATAAACAGGGAAGTTGTCACGGAGGTCGGAACCTTGGGTTTCGATTGTCTGGTGATGGCTTTGGGCAGTGAACCGGACAAATCGCAATTGAATCTGGAGGGGGGCCATGTATTTACTTTGAAGACCCTCTTTGATGCCGTGAAATTAAGAAATCATATAATCGATGTTTTCGAACAGGCGGCAATCGAAAAAATCCCACAACGACAAAGGGAATTGCTCACCTTTGTCGTTGTGGGGGGCGGGTATATCGGGATTCAGGCGGTATCCGAACTGCGGGATTGCATCTTTAAAAACCTTCTTCGGTATTATAAGGGTTTAGATCCCGGCTATATCAAAATTATGCTGATAGAGTCGGACTCACAGGTAGTCAAACGGATGGATCCGGCGCTGAGAGCCTATGTGATTAAACAGTTGGACAACATGGAAATTGAAGTTCGAACCAACTGTCGCATTTCCCGCGCCTGGGAAGGACATGTCGAAATCAATGGCGAGGAGATCATTCCTACCGCCACGATCCTGTGGTCGACAGGAATGGTCAGCAATCCCCAGATAGCCGCAGTGGAAGCTCCCCGGGATAATTTAGGCAGGGTCAAGGTCAATACCTATATGGAAGTGGAAGGTTTTCCCGGAATTTATGCCTTGGGCGATTGTGCCCATTTTGAAAACCCCAAATCGACCCAGCCCATACCGCCGCGGGCGCATACAACGGTGCGACAGGCAAAGATCGTGGCCTATAACATCCTTGCCGATATCCGGGGCAGAAACAAGAAGGCTTACCGTTACACGGACTCGGGAGAAATTATCTCTCTCGGCGATTCGAAAGCCGTTTTCCGTTTTTACCGTCTTCGGATGTATGGTTTTTCGGCGCGCTTGATCTGGCTGGGCGCTTATTCACTGCTGATTACCGGCGCTGTCAACCGTTTGCGCATAGTTATCGACTGGTTTCTTTCCCTTATCTTCGGCCGCGACTCGACTTTTCTCAACCTCAAGGAGCACTGACAGTTTTCAGAAAATTATTATTCAACGTCCCGCTGATTTAAGGGCAATAAAAATATTACTTGACTTCTTGTTTTGTAAATGTAAGAAAAACCATCGATATTGTTCTTGATGGAACTGTCATTGAGGACAGTGTCATGCAAGTATCTAATACCCCAGAGAGAAAATAGATAACGGATGAGGATCATGAAAACGGTTTTCCTGTTTTTGTTTGCGATTATTTTATTGTGTGTGCCTTCATTTGCGGCTCAACATGATGAATATCCGGTTTCCACTCCTCCGCTGACCGAGGGGATATTCCCCTGCAGCAACTGTCATGCGGGTATGGAGACCAACGTCAAAAGAAGGCAGCTCAAGGATGAGCATACGAACATAAAACTGCACCATGCGGAAAACAATCGTTGGTGTCTTGATTGTCACAATCCCGCCAACAGGGATAAACTTAAACTTGCCAATGGGGATGCGATTCCCTTTACGGAGTCGTATCTGCTCTGCGGTCAGTGTCACGGAAATATCTATCGTGACTGGAAAGTCGGCATCCACGGCAAAAGGGTCGGCTATTTCAAGGGGGGCAAAAGGGTATATTTCCTTTGTGTAAATTGTCATAATCCTCATGACCCCAAATTTAAATCCCTGAAACCGGAACCACCACCCATCAGACCGGAACGGAACAATGGAAGATAGAGCGCAAACCAGAAGAGATTTCATGAAGATGATGTCAATGGGCGCCATGGCCGCGCTTTCATTGGGAAGTTTGTCGTGTACTCCGACTCAGGTAGAAGAATTTCTCCAGAAGCGGTTCCGGGAGATGACGGAATCGGAAAAGAAAGCGGTTATTCGGCGGCTGGAGGATACCTATTTCAGGAAGTATGGGAAGAAATTCAAAATCAGCGCGCAGCCGGCCGATTCCTCAGTACTGTGGGGCTACGGTCTTGACCTGTCGCGTTGCATCGGTTGCCGAAGATGCGTTTACGCCTGTGTCAAAGAGAACAACCAGTCCAGGATCAATCCACAGCTTCAATGGATCCGCGTACTCCGATTGAAGGACGGCAGTCTGATCAATCTCGAAAATGCAGAACATTACTATAACCCCGAAACAGTTCCCGAACCCGGATATCAGTATATGCCGGTTCAATGCCAGCATTGCGAAAATCCTCCCTGCGTGCGTGTATGTCCTGTCCATGCCACATGGAAAGAGCCGGATGGCATTGTCGTGGTCGATTACAACTGGTGCATTGGCTGTCGTTATTGTATTGCAGCATGCCCCTACAAGGGAAGGGTTTTTAACTGGGGCGAGCCGCACGTCCCTGCCGAAGAGTTGAATACCGATGTCCATTATTTGGGAAACCGCCCGCGGATGAAAAATGTCGTTGAGAAATGTACATTTTGTATCCAGCGGGTGCGCCGGGGCCGTTATCCTGCCTGTGTGGAGGCCTGTCCTACAGGAACCAGAAAATTCGGGAATTTGCTCGATCCGGACAGTGAAATAAGATACCTGATAGAGAATAAAAGAGTATTCAGATTGAAGGAAGATCTGAACACAGAACCTAAGTTTTATTATTTCTTTTCTGCATAGCCTTTTAGGGGACGGCATGGAAGCTTGGATATTTTTTAAAAGAACGATCCGGATGGTTTTTGTCGGGACAAAAATTTACTACCTTTGGTGCGCCTTTCTACTTGCCATCATCGGTGTGGGGATTGTCTTCTATGCCAAACAACTGGATACCGGCCTTATCGTAACGAATATGAGGGATCAGGTATCCTGGGGGCTATATATCGGCAACTTTACCTATCTGGTTGGTGTTGCCGCTGCCGCCGTCTTGCTCGTGATCCCTGCATACATCTACCACTTTGATCCAATCAAGGAGATTGTCGTTCTGGGAGAGCTGCTGGCCGCATCGGCCATTATCATGGCGTTGATGTTTGTGTTGGCCGATCTGGGGCGGCCCGACCGATTTTGGCACATTATCCCCTTTGTTGGAATTCTCGCCTTCCCCGATTCGCTGCTGGCGTGGGATGTGCTCGTTCTGAACGGCTATCTGGTGCTGAACACCATCGTTCCGATCTATATTCTGGTCAAGACCTACTTCGGGAAGGAACCGGTCAAGAAATTCGTTGTTCCGCTTGTTCTGCTTTCCATCCCCTGGGCAGTGGGCATCCATACGGTGACCGCGTTTCTCTACAACGGTCTTGCCGCCCGGCCATTCTGGAACGCCTCCATTCTGGCCCCCCGTTTTCTGGCCAGCGCCTTTTGCTCAGGACCGGCGATGGCGCTGATCATCTTTCAGATTTTGCGAAAGACCGCAGGGATGAAAATCAAGAACGAAGCGTTGTTCAAGGTTGCCGAGTTGATGGCCTACGCGATGTTCATTAACCTTTTTCTTTTGGGCGCCGAGCTCTTCAAGGAGTATTATTCCGCTACCATCCACCTGGCGCCGATGCAGTATCTATTTCAGGGATTGCACGGGCACCGGGCGCTTGTTCCTTGGATATGGTCGGCTTTGGCGATGAATATCACTGCCTTCCTGATCTTCCTGATTCCCTCAACCAGGAAGAATTTGTTAACGCTTAACATCGGTTCCCTGCTGATCATCGTAGGCGTATGGATTGAAAAGGGACTTGGATTGATTGTTCCCGGCTTTATCCCGGATCCGCTCGGAGAGATTTATGAATATCTGCCCAATATAAATGAAATAGCAATTTCCCTGGGCATCTGGGCGTTCGGACTGTTTATCTTTACGCTGTTCATGAGGATTGCCATTCCCATTCAGCGGGGGGATTTTCTGCACTCGAAATATGGGAAGACCACTGCAGGCCTCAATGTGAAAGAGTAAAGCCTGAGGGAGAATTCCAATAAATTATTTGAACCGTTTTGCGTAATAATGGATGCGGAGGGATGGCATTATGGATTTTTTTAAAAAACTGCCGGAACAGGCGTTAAGGGTTTTGGTTGTTTTCTTGGTCTTGGCAGTGGGTTTGCTGTTGATCAGGCAGTTCGTAATCCCTCCCGAAATTAAGGATCCGGCTGTTCAGAAACTCGCTGCTACTCAACGCGAGGCGGCCAAGGGCATCAAGTATGCCGGCGCCGAAGTGTGCGCGCAATGTCACGAGAAAGAGCCGGAAATCAAAAAGGCCGGATACCACAGGGATTTGGCCTGCGAATCATGTCATGGCGCTGCGCAAAGGCATGTCGACAACCCCGCGGATGTGAAACCCGTGTCTCCGAAAAAGCGCGACTATTGCATTTACTGCCACCAATATAACGCATCCCGGCCCACTGGTTTTCCGCAGATCAACCAGGACACTCACAATCCGCGTAAACCTTGCATCTCCTGTCACAATCCGCATAACCCTAAACCGCCCACGACGCCTCGCTCCTGCAACGCCTGTCACGGGCAAATCGACAGGGCCAAGGCTTCATCGTATCATGCGCTCCTTGACTGTTCCGTCTGCCACACGGCGCCTGAAAAGCACAAGACTTCTCCTCGAACCGTCATGCCGACAAAGCCGGATAAACGGGAATTTTGCGGAAAGTGTCATGACAAGGGTTCTTCCCGCAAGGGCGTGCCGGCAGTTGATATGGGATCGCACGGAGAAAAATATGTTTGCTGGCAGTGCCATTATCCGCACACATTAGGAGGGATCTAATGGATCGACGAGACTTCTTGAAAAATCTTTGTTGGGTTATTTCATCCGGTGGCGTTGTGAGCGGGCTCACCGCTGACGCCTGGGCAACCATTCTTGATAAAAACTATGATACCACGAAACACTATTACGGTATGGGTATAGATATCGACAAATGTATTGGTTGCGGCCGGTGCATGCAGGCTTGCAAAACAGAAAACGATGTCCCTGCCGCCCCCTTCTACTTTCGAACCTGGGTGGAAAGATATGTGATCAAGACCGACCGGACCGTTTCCGTCAATACCATCAATATGGAAAGAAATGAACAGCCTGATGCCTTTGTCGAGAAGGATGTGCTCCGCAGTTTTTTTGTTCCCAAGCTATGCAACCAGTGCGATCATCCGCCTTGCGTTCAGGTTTGTCCGGTTGGGGCTACCTTTAAAACCGACGACGGGGTGATCCTGGTTGACGGCAAGCGCTGCATCGGTTGTCGATACTGCATCCAGGCCTGTCCTTACGGCGCCCGTTACCTGCATCCGGAGACCCGGGTCGCCGACAAATGCACCTTCTGCTATCATCGCCTGGTTAAGGGACTGCTTCCCGTGTGCGTTGAGGTTTGCCCAAAGCAGGCCAGAGTGTTCGGGGATATCAGGAGTATTGCCAGTCCCCTGGGAAGGTTTACCCGGATGAACAAAATACATGTCCTCAAGCCTTCGTTGAATACGGATCCCAAAGTTTATTATGCAAATCTTGATGGCGAGGTGAACTGATATGGAAGCGGTCCAGCGTTTCACGGAACTTTCCAGGCAGGTGATGGGTTTTATCTATCCGAACGAGATAGATATCCAGTGGTCGATAATGATCGTTGTCTATCCCTATATTACGGGATTGGTGGCAGGGGCCTTTATTCTGGCTTCGCTGGTCAAGGTCTTTAACGTGAAGGAGCTTCAGCCGACCTACCGGCTGGCGATGTTGACGGCGCTTGCATTCATGTTGGTCGCGCCGCTCCCTCTGCAGCTCCACCTCGGGCGGCCGGAGCGCTCCTACGAGATGTTCATGACGCCTAATCTCACATCGGCGATGGCGATGTTTGGTTTTGTTTACCTCTGGTACCTGATGATTGTCCTTCTGCTGGAAATATATTTTGAATATCGGCGGGATATGATTGTCTGGGCTTCCGAGGCGAGCGGCCCCAAAAAATGGCTGCTGAAGCTGCTCTCTTTATTTTCCAAGGATATCAGTGAAAAGGCTGTTGCCTTTGATAAAAAGACCGTAAAAGTCATTACAATCATCGGCATTCCCTCGGCTTTTCTGCTGCACGGATATGTGGGATTTATCTTTGGGTCGATCAAGGCGAATCCCTGGTGGAGCAGTGTGATGATGCCGGTCGTCTTTCTTTTTTCGGCCATTGTGTCGGGGATAGCCATGGTGATGTTGCTCTATATGATTGTGAAGCCGCTTCTGGGCGGAAAGATCGACATGAAATGTCTCGACAAGGTGGCTTCCTTCCTCTTCTATGCGGTCATCGTTGACTTTTCAATTGAGGTGCTTGATTTCATCCACCGGCTTTATGAAAGCGAGGAATCAATCAAGATACTCTCTCAACTGGTGACAACCAAGCTTTTCATGAGTCTGGTAGTGCTTCAGATACTGCTGGGAATGCTGTTGCCTCTGGGTGTTCTGGCATTCATCAAGATATTGAAACTGCAGGAAGAGGTGCGGAAGCTTCTCTATTTCGTATGCGGCCTGCTGATTCAACTGGGCATATTCAGCACCCGCTGGAACGTGGTGATCGGCGGACAGCTTTTTTCCAAGAGTTTTCGGGGTTTGACTACCTACAAAATGGAATTGATGGGGATTGAAGGGTTCCTCGTCGCCTTGGCTTTGCTGATCATTCCGTTTGTGATCCTTTCAATACTTCTCAAACTGCTGCCGCCCTGGAAAAAGGAAGAATTGGCAGGCTAAGGCTGACTCTGCCAACGTCTCAGGATTACCGATTCTACGGCAGTGGCAAGGCCGAAGGATGAGACGCTCAATACCAGTGGGATGCCATGTCCACGGATAAGGTCATACAGAAAGACATTGATGGCGCCGATTGCCGTCAGCATGATTGCCACGTTTCGCAATTCCCTGTTATGGTTTGCCAGGGCAAAAAACATCAGTACAATCGCAGACGTATTAATGATTACCGACTGACTGATCTGGAGGATGTTGTTCAGCTCGGCAGGGGCAAGAAACATGGCCGTGGTTTGGTGAATGATTAACCGCAACGTGATGAAGACACTCAGCAGGGCAGACAGCAAAATGGTTACTGCACTATAGTCGCCCTTGTCTATTTTTGAAAAAAATACCGATTCTTCAGGAGGCTTTCGGTTGCGGCACCATCGGTACTGCAACAGACCAATAACGGCGGTGGCAGCGGAGGAGATTGCGTTTGTAACAAAAGAGTCAGGATTTCCGCCGCCATGCAGTTCCACCGCAATTGTTAGACTCGCGTAAATCGGCACGAGATAAGATGTTAGACGAACGCTGCCGCTGCCCCACTTGTCCGACATGACCGAGGCCCAAAACGCGATTGCCGCCAATACGGGGAGATAAAAAAACATGTTGCCCGCGGTTTCGGAGAGGGCAAGTCCCAGTAAAACTGATCCCGCAAAAAAGAAGGCATTTGTTCCACGCGCCCTGTTTGGGTCCCTGCTTGCCAGCAACGTTGCTGCCGCCAGATGTCCTGCTCCGGCAACCACTCCGATAGCGCCGAGGGTGCGCATGCCGCTACTCATGGCGGATACGACATATTCGGCCAGCGCGAAACCCCAGACTGCATTTATCGTAGGGAGCAGAAGTTCAAATCTGTTTATTTTGTCCGGCAGGGTGCGGATGATTCCCTTGAATGCCGTTATAACGTATGTTCCCGTAAAAACAGTCAACAGCGGGAGGAACCAGGCCGCCGCCAACATCCTTGTCGGAACTTCGTCGCCCCGCAGGGTCATTCCCAGCTTAATTCCCCACAAAGTTATCATGAAAATTGTTACCAGCAGCAATATCCACCGAAGCCAGAAATATCTGTAGGAGCGGGCCGTAAAATAACTCAGCAGATTGGCGGACAGAAGGACAATGGCGAGGTAAGGGAAATAGGGAGCGGGATAATCGATTGCGGCGCCGGAAAGACACATGCCGAGATTTCCTATGGCAAGCGGGGCCGGAACCCGATAGAGGTAACTTATCGCAGCCGCAGCCAAACCCGTCAGCATCAGGATAATGTAAGCAGGAACTGAAGAAATGACGTCAAAACGGGTATGCGCCTCAACAACGATTGTAAACATCAACGCCATTCCGCAGACGGTGAATACAGGCGCCAGTTGATTGTTTCTCGCGTATCGCTGCCATCCGATAAACATGAGAACGGCGGCGTAACCCATGCCGATGATCGAGCCGAACGGAAGGCTGATTATGTTGTTATCGGTAACGGTGCGCAGAACCAAGGCGATGACAAGGAGAAAACAAATCGTCGAAAGACGCTGCAAAAGCGAGGAGCGACCCACCCATGACAGCACAGCCTCTGATGCGTCGGGAATTTGATCGCCTTGAGGCGCCACAGCGTTATCGGGGGGCGCCGATCCTTCATAAAGGGCGATCCTTGCCGAAAGCGCATCAACCTTTAAAGTCAGTGCCTCTAACCGATCGGCGATTTGCTCCACGCTAGATTCGAGAGAGGATAGCTTATCGGTCATCTTCTCCACCATGCATTGGATGCTTCTACTCTTGTCTTGCGACGGAAATGCGCCCGCCACGGTATATTGTGGCGAGCGCATTTTCAGGGGCCTATTTCGCTATTTTCCTTTGCCTCCTCCACCCGGCACGTCTTCACCGCCTGCGGAATGGCAATCGCTGCAATTCATCGTGACCATACTGTCTCCAATGTCGGTCGGATGGACAAAACCCTGCACCTTTGTTCCCGGTCGGATGTTTTCCTGCTTCTGTCCAAGGACGGTATGGCATATGTTGCAATCCTTGGAAATAATCTTGCCTTCCGCGGATTTGTGCTTGCCGTCGTGACAGCGGAAACAGCCAGGCGTGTAGAAGTGACCTATATGGTCGGGATAGGTATTCCATGCCACTTTCATATTCGGGAAGAAATTCCTGTTGTAAACGTCCTGGACGCGCTCGATGGCCTGGCGGATCGCTGCAGCTTTAGCATCGGATACCTTTGGGTAATTCTTGGCGTAGTATTCCTCAATCCCGGTGGCAATGGCAACCATTCCTTCATTCTTGGTTTTATAAGGCTTGGTGAGAAGTTCCACTGAGACTTTCTTGATGAAGGGCAGGGAAGGATCAATGTGTCCGGAGACAAAGTTTTCATCCATCTCCTGTCCGGGAGAACGATAGATATGCGTGGGACGGTTGTGGCAATCGATACAGTCCATAAGACGTTTTTGACTTTTGGCGATTTCCTCTTTGGTAAAAGGTGTATCCACATGGTTGTATTCTGTTAATTTTCCGTTCTTCTCCTTGACGGCGACATAAGGGATGTCGAGGCGTTTACTGTCCCTTGCCGAGTAATAAACTTCGCTGCCTATATGCCAGTGAATACCCGCCGCTGTCGGGGTCTTGGGAGTGCCGCCGATATTGATCAGCATATTGATCTCCCGTGATGTGTTTTTTTCATCGGCTGCATAGTGATAGAATATCCTTTGCCTGCCTGAGTAAAACTTTTCCGGCCAATGGCAGCGTTCGCAGATGTCGCGCGCGGGACGGAGGTTGGCAACGGGTGTTTCGATAGGTGATGCATAGGTGTGCGCCAGTACGGCATATATCTGTTTCAGTCCGGAAATTTTGGCCTTGACATACCACTTTGCGCCCGGCCCGATATGACAATCAACGCAGCGAACCCGCGCGTGGGGGGATTTGCTCCAGGCGCTGTATTCCGGCGTCATAACCGTGTGGCAGAGCTTTCCGCAAAATTCGGGAGACTCGGTGAAATGGTAGCCCTTGAGGGCCGCGATTGAAATTATCAGGACAAAGAGTACAGTGCCGAAAATGAAAATGACAAACAACCGGCGTTTGTGGCGGTCATTCAAGTCAAGATCGGGATAGGGCGTGATAAGATCGGGTTTTGCCTGACGATGCTTCTGCCTTAGACGGTAAGCGCCAATGGGTACAAGCAAAAGGCCAAAAATCAGCATTGCTGGAAAGATAAAGTAGACGAGGACGCCCAAATAGGGACTCTCCACGCCGGTAATTATTTCCATGGACAGCATTACGATGATCAGACTGGTGGCGACCACGGCCAGAATCATGCCGACGAGACTGACCATATTGAAGAAATAACCGAGTATTTCTTTCCTTTTTTCAGACATTTCCCCTCCTTGTTTATCCTATGCTGAATATTTCACATCATAGTGCTTCTATACTATGACTTAAACATAAAAGAATATTATTTTTCGTACTGCACAAAAACAGCCCATAATCCCGCTTGTCGGCAGGCCTGATTAAAAATTTCCGATCAGGCGCCGTCAACAGCCATATCCCCCCAGCTAAGGCGCCCCACGGCGACTGCCCTGAAGAACCAGGAGGAAACCAAAGCATTTTTCTTATTCTGGTCGATAAGATGCTGCTTTCGACGGCGCGGAATATAGTGGGAGTGTTTTTGGTTGTCAAGAAGTATTTTAATTAATTCCCGACTCGTTGTCAAAGACAAATATTTTTTCTGTCAAATATTTTTTCTTGACAAGGCAACCACCATGAATTAATTACTACCAAATTAGTAGTATATAGTTTTGAAGGTTATATATGCGAATTTCAACAAGGTCACGCTATGGCGTCATGCTGATGCTGGCCCTTGCCAATAATTATGGCAGGGGCTATGTTTATTTAAAGGATATTGCCCGGGGAGGAGGAATGTCGGAAAAATATCTCAGCAAGCTTACGATTTTGCTCCGGAGTACTGGTTTGATAAATTCAAGTCGCGGGGTCCGTGGCGGCTATACGCTGGCGAAGGCGCCGGCCCAGATCACCCTCAAAGAAATTGTGGATGTTCTGGAAGGCGATTCGATGCTTGTTGATTGCGTAAAGGATAAATCCGCCTGCGCGCGGGCATCCATTTGTGCCAGTCGCGAAGTTTGGGTGCTGCTCGGAGGAAAAATATCGGAGGTTCTAAATGCGATCAGCCTCGAGCAGTTGGTGAGATTGAACAGGGATAAAATTGAGGAGACGCTTTCGCCGCGGATATGATGCCTGATCTTAATCCGGGGCGATAGGTTTCAAAATGGGAATACGATGAAATCAATATACCTGGATCATGCGGCTACCACGCCTGCGGATCCCGAAGTTGTCAGGGCGATGCTGCCGTATTTTACTGAACGTTTCGGCAATCCTGCCAGCCTGCATTGTTTCGGCCAGGATGCAAAAAGAGCGGTCGAGAGTGCGCGCGCTTCGATCGCTTCTTTTATAGGAGCGAGTGCGGAAGAGATTGTTTTTACCAGCGGCGGCACGGAAAGCGACAATTTTGCGCTGAAGGGCGTTGCGACAGCGGGGGATGTTAAAGGCAACCATATCATCACTACCCTGATTGAGCATCATGCAGTGCTGGAGACGTGTCGCGATCTGGAAACGCAGGGATGCAGGGTTACCTGCCTTCCTGTGAGCAATTACGGCGTTGTTGATCCCGATGCGGTAAGAAAGGCTGTTACCGATAAAACGATTCTGATTTCCGTGATGCACGCCAATAATGAGGTGGGTACGATTCAGCCTATCGCCGAAATCGGGAAAATTGCCCGCGAGAACGGGATATATTTCCATACTGATGCCGTTCAAACCTTTGGTCATGTTCCCATTGACGTAAATGAACTGAACATCGATTTGCTGAGCGCCTCCGGCCACAAGCTGTACGGACCGAAGGGCGTGGGAATCATCTATGTAAGAAGGGGAACGAAAATAGCCCCTTTTCTGCGGGGCGGCGGGCAGGAAAAGGGACGTCGCGCTTCCACCCTTAATGTGCCGGGCATTGTTGGCATGGGCAAGGCGGTGGAACTTGCCGGGAAATTCATGGATGAGGAGGCAAAAACGATCAGTGCCTTGCGCGACAGATTCGTCCGGGGCGTTCTCGAAAATATCGAAGAAACGCAACTGAACGGCCATCCGACTCAAAGACTGCCCAATAATGCGAATATCGCCATCAATAACATAGAAGGGGAGGCGATGCTCCTCAATCTGGATATGGAAGGGATCGCCTGTTCCAGCGGTTCATCCTGTTCATCGGCGAGTCTCAATGCTTCCCACGTTCTTGCGGCGCTCGGGGTTCCTTCTTTACTTGCCCACGGTTCATTGAGATTTACGCTGGGCAGGTCAACAACCACGGAAGATATCGATACGGCGGTCGCTATTTTAGCCCGTATTGTGACTCGATTGAGGTCGATGTCTCCCCGCTACGGCAAGAAGGAACCTCCGGAGAAATGAAAAAGAAAGCGCTTGTGGCCATGAGCGGCGGAGTTGATTCATCGGTGGCCGCCCTGCTGCTTAAGCAAAACGGATATGATGTTACCGGCGTAACGATGTGTCTCGGCGTTGCCGAAGGCAGTGACGGCGAAGATGCAAGGTGCTGCGGGGCTTCAGCCATTGAAGACGCCCGCAGGGTATGTGGCAGGCTGGGCATTGCTCATTACGTCCTCGATTATTCTGCGCATCTGGAGGAAAAGGTTATCCGGAAGTTTGTAGCCGAATATCGACGGGGCCGGACGCCTAACCCCTGTATCGATTGCAATCGTTACCTGAAGTTTGGGAATTTGTTGGCAGCGGCTCGTTCTACCGGATTTGATTTTCTGGCGACCGGTCATTACGCCGAAATCGGCAGGGAGGGGGAAGCGTATTTTTTGAAAAGGCCCCGTGACAGGGTAAAGGATCAGACGTACTTCCTCTACCCCATTGTTCGGGAGGCCCTGCCGTCTATCCTTTTTCCGCTGGCCCCCTTTACCAAGGAAGAAGTCCGAAGCATGGCGCATACGGCCGGATTACCCGTCGCAGAAAAGGCGGAGAGTCAGGATATCTGCTTCGTAACCCAGAAAAGTTACAGGACCTTTGTTCAGGAAAAGGGACTGGAGGGCAAACCCGGCGTAATTGTGGATATGGAGGGGAAAATATTGGGCGGACACAAGGGACTTACCTTTTATACCATAGGTCAGAGAAGCGGTCTGGGAATCAGCAGTCCCTTCCCCTTGTATGTAGTTTCCCTGGATGTGTCGACGAACAGTGTTGTTGTAGGAGAAAAAAAAAATCTGTATGCGAAAGGCCTTGTCGCCGGAGATTTGAACATCCTGACCCGGGATGGGCATTTGCCGCCTGTGGCAGAGGCAAAAATAAGGTACGGAAAAAAAGCGGCAAGTTGCGCACTCTTTTTGCTGGAGGACAAGTTGAGAGTAATCTTTGATGAAACACAGGAGGCAATCACTCCTGGCCAGGCCGTGGTTTGTTATCAGGAGGATCGTGTGCTGGCGGGAGGGGTGATCGAAGAGGTATTGGCATGGAGATAATTGAAAAAATCAACAAGCTCAAGAAGGAAAGAAACGCGGTGATCCTGGCGCACAACTATCAGATCGATGACGTGCAGGACATTGCCGATTATGTGGGGGACTCTCTGGGCTTGAGCATACAGGCATCAAAGACGGATGCAGACGTAATCGTCTTCTGTGGCGTTTACTTTATGGCGGAAACGGCAAAAATTCTTTCCCCGCAGAAGACGGTGCTCATTCCTGATCCCCAAGCCGGCTGTCCCATGGCAAACATGATGACCGCCGATCAGCTCCGAGCTCTCAAAGCCCGGCATCCGGGGGTGAAGGTGTTGTGCTACGTGAATACCACGGCGGAAGTAAAGGCGGAATGCGATTTGGCCTGCACGTCCTCGAATGCTCTTTCGCTGGTTCGGCAAATGTTCAGCGAAGAGGAGGAGATCATTTTTGTTCCCGACAAACACCTGGCCAATTATGTTTCCACCTTGCTGGGGCGGAAGTTTATCACATGGCAGGGTTTTTGTCCGACCCATGTCCGAATTTTGCCGGAAGCCATCGAGAAACAGATAGAGCTGCATCCGGAAGCGGAAGTAATGGTTCATCCGGAATGCGCGCCGGGCGTAATTGCCCTGGCCAGCCACGTGCTTTCCACCGGGGGCATGTGCGCCTATGCCCGTGAGTCGGCAGGGGAAGAATTCATCGTCGGCACCGAAGTCGGCATTCTGCACCGGTTGCGGCTGGAAAATCCCGGCAAGAAATTTTACCCGGCCTCGGAACTGGCCGTCTGTCCGAACATGAAACGTACCACCCTCGAGAAGGTTCTGTGGTCTCTGGAGGGGATGACACATGAAGTTACCGTTTCCGAAGATGTGCGGTTGCGGGCGCTCGGAAGCATCGAACGCATGCTTTCTTCCCGGTGGTGATATGGAAAGTTTCGAAGTGACATTTGTGGGCAGCGATGAAAGACGCCTGCACGAAGTGGGAGTGACCCGGGAAGTGCCGCTCACGCTCGAGGTGAACGGCAAGGAAATGGCGACCCTTCTCTGCTCGCCCACTGACAGCGAAAACCTCGTGATCGGGTTTCTTTATAACGCCGGAGTGATAACCGCCCTCTCCGCGGTCGAGTCGCTGGTCATTGACAGGGAACTCTGGAAGGCAAGCGTTGGCATCAAGCCGGAAACGCTGCCGGGGGAGTTCGTTTTTAAAAGGATATATACGTCCGGTTGCGGCAAGGGAATTATCTTTCACAATCCCCTCGATCTGTTGCAGCGGGGCCGGCTCGACGCAGATTTTACAGTCAAAGGGGAAAGTGTTTTGAAACTTATGAAAAAGTTTCTGAATTTCTCGGATGAACATAAATTCACGCGCGGCGTACACAGCGCCGCTTTGGCGGCAGGGGAAGAGATGCTTGTTTTCAGGGATGATCTGGGTCGTCACAATGCTGTGGATAAGGTTATCGGGCAGGCGATTTCGCAGGGTATCGGTTTTGAGGATAAGTGGCTTTTGGCGAGCGGGAGAATATCTTCCGAGATTACCTCCAAGATGCTGCGCTGCCGGATTCCCCTGGTGGTCTCTTCCGGGGCGCCCACTGACCAGGCGGTCATGATTGCCCGGGACACGGGCCTCGGTATGGCAACTTTGGCCAGGGGCGGCGGGATCAATGTCTACAGCTGTCCGGAAAGGGTGAGTTAGAGTTTTACCCGACATATGAGAAAGATGCTGCTTATGTATTTAAGCCATTGTAAAGGAGATTAGCATGGTAGAGGAAACGAAAAAAATGAAGGTTGAAACCCTGGCGCTGCACGGCGGGCAGACTGCGGATCCCGTGACCGGTTCCCGTGCAGTGCCTATTTACCAGACGACCTCATACCAGTTCAAAAACACGGATCATGCGGCCGATCTTTTTGCCCTGAAGGAGTTCGGAAATATCTATACGCGCCTTACGAATCCGACCAATGATGTTCTGGAGAAGCGGATTGCCCTGCTGGAAGGCGGCGCAGGCGCGCTCGCCGTTGCCAGCGGGCAATCAGCGATAGCTCTCGCTTTGCTCAACATTGCCCAGGCAGGCGACGAGATCGTATCCGCGGATAACCTCTACGGTGGAACCTACAATCTTTTTCATTACACATTCAAAAAGATGGGCATCACAGTGAAGTTTGTCAAATCGAACGACCTGGATGCCTTCCAGGGGGCGATTACCCCCAGGACAAAAGCGCTTTATGCCGAATCCATCGGCAACCCCAAACTGGACATTGCCGATCTGGAAGGAGTTGCGGAAGTGGCTCACAAGAACCGGATTCCTTTCGTTCTGGACAACACCGTTTCCCCCTACCTGCTGCGGCCTTTTAATTTCGGGGCTGATGTAATCGTCTATTCTGCGACGAAATTCATCGGCGGACACGGCACATCGCTGGGCGGCCTGATTGTCGATTCGGGAAAGTTCGACTGGACGCAGGGTAACTTTCCCACCATCACTGATCCCGATCCCAGCTATCACGGTCTTGAGTTTGCCAAGGCCCTGGCGCCGCTGGGAAACATCGCCTTCATTGTCAAGGCCCGGGTCTGCCTCCTCCGTGATCTGGGGCCTGCCATGTCGCCGTTCAATGCGTTTCTCTTCCTGCAGGGTTTGGAAACGCTGCATTTGAGGATGCCCCGCCATTCTGAAAATGCTTTGGCTGTAGCCAATTACCTGGAGAAGAATCCCCATGTGGCTTGGGTTAATTATCCAGGGCTTGATTCGAGCGTCGAAAAAACGCGAGTCAAAAAGTATCTTCCCGGTGGTTGCGGCGCCATCATCGGTTTCGGTATCAAAGGCGGAGCGAAGGCAGGCAAGCGATTCATCGATTCGCTTCAGTTGATCTCGCACCTGGCGAATATAGGAGATGCCAAGTCGCTTGCGATTCATCCAGCCACTACTACGCATCAGCAATTGACCCCGGAAGAACAGATTGCCACCGGGGTAACGTCCGATTTCATCAGGCTTTCCATTGGTCTTGAGCACATTGACGACATAAGGGAAGATATCGAGCAGGCGCTGCTGAAAACAGCCTTTTAATAAGGATTGCCGGAGGATAAAAAAATGATTTTTGCAGATATTACCAAAACCATAGGAAGAACGCCGCTTGTCAGAATAAACAAGCTTGCCGTGGGGCTGGAAGCAACGGTGCTGGTGAAACTCGAATCATTCAATCCTCTCTCCAGTGCGAAAGACCGGATCGGGGTAGCGATGATCGATGCGGCGGAAAAGCAGGGGTTGCTGAAACAGGATACGGTCATTATCGAACCTACGAGCGGCAATACCGGGATCGCGCTGGCCTTTGTCTGTGCGGCCAGGGGATACCGGCTCATCCTGACCATGCCGGACACAATGAGCGTGGAACGGCGGCAGTTGCTAAGCATTCTCGGCGCGGAGCTGGTTCTCACCGAGGGCGCGAAAGGCATGAAGGGGGCTATAGAAAAGGCCGAGGAACTGGCGCTGTCCATAAAAGACAGCTTTACCCCTCAACAGTTCATCAATCCGGCGAATCCGGAAATACATCGTGTTACGACGGCTGAGGAAATCTGGACCGATACGGGTGGCAATGTTGATTACTTCATTTCCGGTATCGGTACCGGCGGCACGATAACCGGCGTGGGTAAGGTTTTGAAGGAAAGAAAACCTTCCGTTAAAATTATTGGTCTCGAACCGGCCGATTCGCCGGTACTTTCCGGCGGGAAACCCGGAGCCCACAAGATTCAAGGCATCGGCGCCGGTTTTGTGCCGGAAGTGCTGGATATCGACGTAATAGATGAACTCATGCTGGTCTCCCATGAAGACAGCGGCGAGGTAGCGCGGCGTCTGGCAAATGAGGAGGGAATTCTGGCGGGGATATCGAGCGGAGCGGCCCTCTGGGCCGCCCTGGAAGTGGCGAAACGCCGGGAAGCCGCAGGCAGGACAATTGTTGCACTCTTGCCGGATACGGGAGAGAGATATCTCTCCACCTGGCTTTTTCCAAAATGACAGTTTGTTAAAATATAATATTTTTGGACGGATGTTTAATCGGAAGACTGGCGGAATTAATATGAAAAAGAAGCAAAGCGCAGGCCCGGTGGAAACAAAATACTTCACCTTTGCCGAGCCGCCGAATGAGATGTCTCTTGAATTGGGAGGGAAGCTTGGCCCTGTGACGATCGCCTACGAGACATATGGGGAGCTGAACAGCGGGAAGACGAATGCCATTCTTGTCTGCCATGCGCTTTCCGCGGATGCTCATGCCGCGGGTTATCTTGAGGGGGAAAAGGCGCCTGGGTGGTGGGAAGGCATGATCGGTCCCGGCAAAGCCTTCGATACCGAAAAGCATTTCATTGTCTGCTCCAACGTCATTGGCGGATGCAAGGGAAGCACCGGCCCGGCGTCCGTGAATCCTGCGACGGGCGCACCTTATGGTCTTGATTTTCCCAGCATTACCATCGCCGATATGGTGGAGGCGCAGCGCCATCTTATTGATTATCTCGGCATCGAAAAACTTATGTGCGTCGCCGGCGGGTCGATGGGCGGCATGCAGGCGCTGCAGTGGGTGGCCTCTTATCCCGGCAGGGTTCGCTCGGCCATACCCATTGCCACTACCCTTAAACATTCCCCCCAGCAGATCGCCTTCAACGAGGTGGTGCGGCAGTCGATCATGGCCGACCCTGCCTGGCGGGAAGGCAATTACTATCAATACGGGCAGCCGGAAAAGGGGCTCGCTTTAGCCCGAATGATTGGTCATATTACGTTTATGAGCGTGCAGTCCATGGAGGAGAAGTTTTCCCGCCGGCTGAAAAACGCCAATTATAATTTCAAATTCGATGCGGATTTTGAGGTGGAGGGGTATTTGCGTCACAAGGGAGACAGTTTCGTGAAACGTTTCGATGCCAATTCTTATCTCTATATCACCAAAGCGATAGATTATTTTGACCTGTCCGGCGAGCGGCTTGCTCCCGAAGGCAGAGAGGCTGATCCGCGCTTTCTTATTATCTCCTATCGTTCGGACTGGCTCTATCCGTCCATCCAGTCGCAGGAGATTGTTCGGGCGCTGAAGAGGAGACGTGTCGATGCGACTTACTGCGAACTGCGTTCCACTTACGGACATGACGCTTTTCTCGTCGAAATGGATGAACAGCAGGCTCTGGTGCGACATTTTCTGGACAAGACTTTCGAAGGTTACGAGGTGGTGAGAACATATGACATCTGACGCCCTTCGTCTGGACTACAAAATAATTTATGAAGCGGTGGAACCTGGTTCGCGTGTTCTCGACTTGGGATGCGGAAACGGCGATCTTCTCTATTTCCTGGCCCGGGACAAGAACGCCAGGGTGCAGGGCATCGAATTGAACGATGCAGCCATTTACCAGTGCGTACGCAAAGGATTGAGCGTCTTTAACAGCGATATCACAACCGGACTCGTTGAGTACCCGGATCAGTCGTTCGACTATGTTATCCTCAATCAGAGCATGCAGGAAGTGACGAACATTGATTTCATCATTCGGGAAGCCTTGCGGGTGGGGCGGAAGGTTATTGTAGGTTTTCCCAATTTTGCCTATATCGCTGCCCGTTTCATGCTTTTCTTCCGGGGAAGGGCGCCCATGACGAAGGCTTTGCCCCATCTTTGGCATGATACCCCCAATGTGCGCTGTCTGAGCATCAATGATTTCAGGAATTTTTGCGCTGAAAAGCGGCTTCGCATACTGAAGGCGTATTATCTCGGGAGTAAAAAGCTGATCGGGTTCTGGCCGAATCTGCTGGCCCTTAATGCGATTTTCGTGCTCACCGGTGAAAGCGAAGCCACACCCTGTGGAGTTGCCGATGAAAAAAAGGGAGAACGATGCTGAAAAAAATCATGGAAGGCTTGCGGGAGGACGTTCAGACCGTATTCAGGAAAGATCCGGCGGCAAGAAATATCTTTGAGGTAATTTTTTTCTACCCCGGTTTGCATGCGGTCTGGATGCACCGGGTAGCCCATGCCCTGTGGAAGCGTCGTTTTTATTTTCTCGCCCGTTTAATTTCTCATTTCGGCCGTTTCTTCACGGGAATCGAAATTCATCCCGGGGCAAGGATCGGTAAGCGCTTTTTCATCGACCACGGCGCCGGGGTCGTCATCGGTGAGACAGCCGATATCGGGGACGACGTATTGCTCTATCAGGGAGTTGTGCTGGGAGGTGTGAGTCTTAAAAAAGAAAAGCGCCATCCCACCATTGGCAACCATGTGCTTGTCGGGGCGGGAACGATTGTACTGGGTCCCATCCATATAGGGGACGGCACGAGAATCGGCGCCGCATCGCTTGTGGTCAAGGACATACCGGCGAACGCCATTGCAGTGGGAGTTCCTGCGCGAGTCGGAATGGGATTTTCCGCCAAAGAACTTACGGAGCTGGGACACAATAAATTGCCCGATCCCATTGCCGATGCCTTCAAGTTTCTCGGGAAGCAGATAGATTCCATGGAAGAACGGCTGGAGGCTTTGGAGCAGCTTCAGGGGATTACGGTAGAGCTGGATAAGTATGTTGAGCAAAAAAAGCGCGAAATACTTGACGTTTTTTCACAAACATATGAGTTTGAAAGTGGGGCGGGGATATAAACTCATTTCTGCCGCGGGTCAATAAATGGATTAAGGCGCCCATATGCTCCATCGCGGCCGTCAACTAAAAAAAGGCAAACGCTATAAATCTCTTTATCTGCCGGCCTGGACCATAGTAGTTGCCGTCCTTACCCTGCTCGTCGTCATCGCAATTTCCACCTATCGGAACATGAGTCTGGAAAGAGGGAGAATCGAAGAGTCTCTCGTCAGGGAAGCGCTGGTCATAATCAGGGCGATTGAAGCCGGCGTGAGGGCTGACGTTTCTTCGCCTGTTCCGGATACCGTCCGTCTGCAGAAACTCGTGGAAGAAGTTGCCCGCGAACCGGAGGTTGCATCCATCATCATCTTTGACCATGAAGGCAAGGTGGTGGCGGTTAGCCCGGCTGACGGAAAGGTGCGGGAGACATCCTCACTCAAGCTTTTATTGAGGGAACAGGGGATAGTTAAGCGCTACCGGCAGTGGTCTCCGGAAGAGCGGGTTTTTGAGGTGATTCAACCGTTTCGTCCCTATCCTGTTTCGCTGCTGCATAATACCCGGACAACAGCCGGAAAAGGAATTTTGCGCAAATGGTCTGAGGATAAGATGATTTCGTTGAGTCTCCGTCTGGCAACAGCCGACAGGGCCCGCCGGCAGGACCGACACCATAACCTGCTGATGGCTGCGATTCTCGTTGTCCTGGGAACAGGGGCGCTCTACTTTGTCTTTATCGTTCAGAATTATTACCTCGTTGACAGGGCCCTGGGGCGAATTGAGAGCTATACCCAAAATGTAGTCGAAAGTATGGCCGATGGCTTGTTGTCGATCGACCGCACTGGGAAAATAGTAACTTTCAACCGGCAGGCCACAGAGATTATCGGAGCAGAGGCGGTAAATGTTGAAGGCAGGAACATCGCCGATTTTCTGGGCGGCGTCTGGGAGGAGACGCTCGATCCGGGAGCGACCGGCAGGGTTGTAAGGGACAAGCAGCTTGAGATGCGTCGCTGGGGGCAGGAAAATGTCAGAATTCCGATCAGTGTAAGCATGGCCCCTCTCAGGGATGAAACGGGGCAGAATCATGGGAAGGTTCTTCTCATTAAGGACCTGTCGGAGATACGGGAGCTTCAGGAGAAGGTGCGTCGGAGCGAGCGCCTGGCCTCTCTTGGCCGATTGGCAGCAGGCGTGGCCCACGAGATTCGCAACCCCTTGAGTTCCATCAGGGGGTTTGCCCAGTATTTCGCGAAACGATTCAAGGGACAGGATGAGGAAGAAGGGTACGCCATGGTAATGGTGAAGGAGGTGGATCGACTGAACCGGGTAATAACGGAACTTCTGGACTTTGCGGTTCAGAAATCCCCCCATCTGGAATCCCATTTTCTGGAGCAGATCGCCGATCATACACTGAAACTTTTAACCTCCGATATGGCGGCCCGTAAAATTTCCGTGATCAGGGATTATGAAACGGGACTGCCCGGGATTTACATTGACCGAGACCAAATATCGCAAGTATTCATCAATATCGTTCTTAATGCCATGGAATCAATGGAGGGCGGCGGAACGATTAAGTTTTCTCTGAAGAATGCGGAGCCTCCCTATGCGGTCGAGATAGTGATTGCCGACACAGGAAGCGGCATTTCTGAGGAAGACCGTGAAAAGGTGTTCGAGCCTTTCTTCAGCAGAAAGAGAAAGGGAACGGGGCTGGGATTGGCAGTTGTTTATCAAATTGTTGAAGGTCACAAGGGAGACATAAGTGTGGAAAGTCGGCTGGGCGAGGGGACGCGTTTCCGTATCCGCCTGCCTTCCGGCAAAAGTGGCGGGGAGAGTCCATAAAGGGGGAGGAATGATTCCAAAAGGATAACAGAGCTTTTTCCCTATTGCGATATATGAAAATCTTTACTTTTGCTTGGGGGGATGGTTCTGGTAATTGGCTGTGATTTTCGGTTTGTCGAATTCGCTGGAATCCATCTTGGAAAGCATTTCCCATGTGGAAATATCGAGTTTCAAACGTCTGATTTTGGTTTCGTACTCGGCCATCTTGTTTTTCAACATTTTTCTTTTCGACAATTCCAGAAATGGGTCATTTGAAAGTCGTTTTTCAATATTGCTCCTCAGTAAAAGAGACTCTTTGAGCGCCTCCCTCAAAATAACGCCTCTATCCGCCATCGCCTCTTCATCATTCTGTTTGTTTATCTCTACGACGGTTTTTTCAGAGGTTGGAGCAATTACGGTTTTTGTGTTTATCACCTGATAAGTTGCGGCTTTTCTTTCCTCCGGGGTTGTTGTCTTCATGCATACGTCGACGAAAAACAAACCTGTGGCGGTTGAAAAGGGGATGATGATGCTGGGAACATTGTAAATTGAATTGATTGTATGATTTTTTCCATGAACCACTGTCGGAATCGCCGCGAATGCCTTAATCCCCTCTTTTTCCATTAAGTTTCTGGCTGACCCGGAGATCATATTTGTCAGTTCACCAACGGCATCGATGATTTCGGCATTGATTGCGGCATGATTTTCGCCGAGCATGCTGTTGACGATTTCACAAATACATGGTTCGGTAAAACTGAGCGCCAACGAACCGGTTGCATCCCCGGTAATTCCAATTATCCCCGAGACATCCCCGGCAGAGGCCGTACTTTTCTTTACGAATGGTTTTCCCGGAATGGCGGTTATAAATGCCATTTTTTTGAGAACATCCAGAGTTCCCTGCAAAAAAGGATTGATGTAGTTTACATCCATAATTAGTATTTCAACCTATGTTTCCCTGTTTTTAGAGTTTTTTGAAAGCAATCTGAACAACTTGTATGTCTATCACAAATATTTAATGAATGCATCATTCCAGCCTCTGTTTGGGGATATGCTCGATCCATACTTCGGCGCCGAAGGTTTCTTCCAATCTCATGGAAAGGGTATTCAGGTCGGAGATGGTTTTTGCCTCCAGAACCAGGTCGTAGTCGTTGAGCAGCCGAAGGCTGCCGCATTGATTAAAAATGCCGACGGCCTTTTCTACATCCGCGGTGAACCATCCTTTCATTCGGAGAAGCAATTCTTCACCCCGAAAGGGTCGTTCGATGATCAGTTGAACATTGCGCTGCTTTGCTTCCCAGCCGATCTGTGCCGATTTCTTCATCACTGGTCGAACAGGGTCATGCAGGGCGGCGCACTTGAACCAAATCAGGGCTCTTTCCATTCCGTATGACCTCGCATTTTAAAAGGCTCTTGTTCACAGCCGGTTTCTGTATTACTATTATTTATAACGAAGGTCAAACCGTTCAGAGTGAGCGTCTTTTGTCCTCGGGAGAAAGGATGGAATTATATGGATTTGTTTGCTGCCATCAAGCAAAGAAGAAGCACCCGGATCTTTCTGAAGAAAACCATTTCCCGGGCGGATGTTGAAGAAGTGCTGGCATATGCCCGGCTTGCCCCTTCCGCCATCAATCTTCAGCCCTGGGAGTTCGTAGTCGTCTATGGCGAGGAAAAGGCGCGTCTGGTGCGGCGGCTCTTAAAGGCGCATGGAGAAAAAAAGGTTTCCTGTGGCGCCGGCACGGCGACTTCCCTACCGGAGCGCTATGCGAATCGTTCGAGAGGCGCATCCCAGGTCTTGAAACCGCATGTTTCCGCGCTGGGGATGGATTTCAACCGCTTTATTGAGGAGGGGAGCTGCTCCTTCTATGGCGCTCCCATTGCAATTATCGTCACCATAGATAAGCTGTTTCCTCAGCTTCGATATCTGGACGTGGGCCTGAGTGTCTCTTATCTGCTTCTGGCGGCCGAGGCAAAAGGGTTGGCCACCTGCCCGATCGGGCTTGTTACCGCTTATGCCGATGAAATCGCCGATACCCTCAATATTTCCAGGGAAAAAGATATTATTCTTGCCGTCGCGCTCGGTTATGCGGATGAAACAGCGCCCGTGAACCTCTGCAAGACGGAGCGGGAACCGCTTGCCGAGGTCAGTATTTGGTATGAATAAACCCCTTGCTGCTCAACCTCAAAATATCCTGTTTTTCGGTAATCCCAACTCTGCATTTTTACGAGTTTCTGAACAGAACCAGGCCGTAAAAATCAGTGTTTTACGCCCCTGCGAGGTGGGCGGTGTGTGGCAAACCGGCGATTATTTACGAGATTGCTTCGCTTTTTGCTGCCGGAACCGGGAAAGCTCTTCCCGGGCGAGCTTCTTCCCTATCTCGGTAAAAAACCATTTTTCGATCTGCTGTTCCAGCCAGTCGGCATGACTTGTTATGTTTATCTGAAAGCGTTCTGCGTCTATTTCCATCCCGTTTTTATCGAAACGAAACAGTTTGTCGGCATCTTTGACGATCTTGTCGCTGGGGGAAAGGGCCGTCGAGCGGGTGTCATGACCATCAATGATAGCAATAATTTCTACAGACTTCTGAGGTTCATACGCGATTGCCAGTAAAATATCCCGGGCCAGTTTTGCCCCTTCAATCTCGTGCAGGCGGGTCAACGCCGGATCAGAGTTTGGCCCGAATGCCTTCAAGTGCAGTTCTTCTGGCACCTGACTCCAGCCGATATCATG